>NZ_MKJY01000219.1 GCF_001942465.1 Actinomadura sp. CNU-125 | reverse complement strand
GGTTTTGAAGGGAGCTGGCGCTGGGGAGTCTGAGCAGGGCTCTGTATCGGTGTCCATCAGTGGGCCTAAAACGCAGTGGGGCTCGCGCGCCAGCAGCCCCTCCAGGACGCGCCCGAGCGGTCCGGCGTTGCGGGCGGGCGGGACGGCTTCGGTCAGCGCGGCCTGCAGGGACGCCATCGCGTCCGGGCGCTCGTACGGGGAGCGGCCCTCGACGGCGGCGTAGATCGTGGCGCCGAGGCCCCACAGGTCGGACGCGGGGACGGCCCGCTCCTCCCCCGCCGCGCGCTCGGGCGGGATGTAGGCGGGCGAGCCCATGACGAGGCCGGTCTGGGTGAGGGTCGAGTCGCCCTCCATCTGCGCGATGCCGAAGTCGGTGAGGACGACGCGTCCGATGTCGGTGATCAGCACGTTGCTGGGCTTGACGTCGCGGTGCAGGATGCCCTTCTCGTGGGCGTGCCGGAGCGCGGCGAGCATCTGCAGCCCGATCTCGGCGATGCGGCGGTGGCCGACCGGCCCGTTCTCCAGCATGTCCTGGAGGGAGGGGGCGGTGACCAGCTCCATCACGATCCAGGGCCGCCCGGCCTCCTCCACGACGTCGTGGACGGTGACGACGCCGGGATGGTTGAGCCGCGCGGACGCCCGCGCCTCCCGCAGCGTCCGCTCGTACAGGACGGCGTGCTCGGATTCGGTCAGGCCCGGCGGGAGTTCGACTTCCTTGACCGCGACCTCACGGTCGAGCATCGTGTCGTGGGCGCGCCAGACGGTGCCCATGCCGCCGCGCCCCACCACCGAGTCGAGGCGGTAGCGGGTGCCGAGCAGCCGTCCCTGTGCCATGTCGAAGATGTCCCCCCGTCGCTATCCCACCCCCGTGGGACGGAACGTTTCGAACACATTCTTCACGAGCGACCTCTTGTCGTTCCACTGGGACGCCGGAACGACCACGATGACCGCGTAGGACTGCCCCCCGATGATCGCCCCGCGGTCCCTGGCGCGGGTGGTCACTCCCGCGCGGGTCCAGGTGAAGTTGATGTCGGCGGCAGCGTACCCGGCGAGCTTGCTGTGGGTGATCGAAAGCTTGTGGAAGTCCGGCAGCTGGCCGTCCGCGATGGCCTCTTTCTCCCAGACCACCCAGTGCCGGTAGGGGTCGCCGGTCCACGGGGTGCGGTCGACCTGCACGTACGCGCTCGACGCGGGGTCGGTCCAGACGACGCCCCGCTCGTTCGGCTTGCGCTGCCAGCCCTTCGGGACGCCGATCGTGTAGCCGGTGCCCGACGCCCGGGTGAAGCCGTCCGGCATGACCGTCTGCGCCGGTCCGTTGCCGGACGCGCGGGCGTCGCGGGCGGGTCGTCCTGCGGCTGCGTCGGCTTCCCGGAGGCGCCGGGCCCCGCCCCCGGGGACTGGGCCGTCGGCGGATTCTGGCCGGTTCCGGCCCCGTCGCCCGAGGTGCCGCCGTCGGGTCGCAGGAAGAACGCTCCGGCCCCGAGGACGACCGCCACGGCGACCGCCGCCCCCGCGACGATCAGCGGCGTCCGCGACCGTCCGCCGCCGCCGCGTCCGGCTCCGTTCCCGTCGGCGCCGACGGCGCCGGTGCCGCCGGGTGGGAACCCGGCCGTCCCCGCGTACTGCGGGTTCCACGTCTGCTGCATCGTCCCGGTGTGGCCGGGCGGATCCGGGACGGGGACCGGCGCGGGCACGCGGCCGCCCAGCGTCGTCGCGTCCCGTGCGGTCCCGGCCTGCGGCGAACCGGCGGCCGCCGGGGCGTCGGTCACCGTGGCCGCGACGGACGTACCGGCCGCGGGGCCGGGCACGGCGTGCCCGTTCGCGACCGCGGTGAGCGCGTCCTCGGCCTGCTGCGCGCTCGTGCGGGCGGCCGGGTCGCGGTCGAGGAGCCCGATGAGGACGGGCGCGAGCGGGCCCGCGTTGCGGGGCGGCGGCGCGTCCTGCGTCATCACGGCGGCGAGGACGGCCATGGCGTCGCTGCGGTGGTGCGGGGACTTGCCCTCGCACGCGGCGTAGAGGGTGGCGCCGAGCGCCCACAGGTCGGAGGCGGGCAGGGCGGCGTCGCCCTTGACCCGCTCGGGCGACATGTAGGCGGGCGACCCCATGACCATGCCGGTGCCGGTGAGGGTGGCGTCCCCGGCGACCTGCGCGATGCCGAAGTCGGTGAGGACGGCCCGGTCGTCGCCGGTGACGAGGACGTTCGCGGGCTTGACGTCGCGGTGCAGGATCCCGACGGCGTGCGCGGCGCGCAGCGCGCCGACGACCTGCCGCCCGATCGCGGCGACGCGGGCCGGGGGCAGCGGCCCGTCCTCGTCGAGGATGTCCTGCAGCGACCGGCCGCGGACGAGTTCCATGACGATCCACGGGCGGCCGTCCTCGTCGACGACGTCGTGGACGGTGACGACGCCGGGGTGGCCGAGCCGGGCGGACGCGCGGGCCTCGCGCAGCGTCCGGCGGTGCCGGTTCTCGCGCTCGTCGTCGGCGAGGCCGTGCGGCAGCACGACCTCCTTGACGGCGACCTGCCGGTCGAGGGTCTCGTCGTCGGCGCGCCAGACGGTGCCCATGCCGCCGCGTCCGACGACCGAGAGCAGCCGGTACCGCCCGGCCAGCACGCGTCCCTCCACGTATCAGTCCTCCGCCGGGGTGAACGATTCGTACACCGGCTGCAGTTCGGCGAACCGCGCGTCCCAGCCTTCGTGGGGGGCGCGCAGGAGGATGGCGTAGCCGTGGCCGTTCGCGACGAACCCGCGGTTCAGGATGTGCATCCGGGTGCCGCCCGTGCCGTCGTAGGTGAACTCCCAGTCGGCGGAGTCGTCGCCGTCGCCGGTGTCGGGGACGGGCGGGTGGTCGCCGGTCGGGGCGAGCTTGACCCGCTCGTAGCCGGGCCAGCCGCCGCGGCCCTCCGCCGTCTCCCAGTCCTCAAGGGCGCTGTCGCCCGGGTCGTCGGTCTGGTCGACCTGGACGTAGACGCTGCGGTCGGGCGAGTAGAAGAAGTCGCTGGTGTTCTTGCTCTCGGGGCCGGTCCAGTCTTCGGGGATCGCGATGGTGTAGCCGCTGCCGTCCTCGTGCTTGCGGAATCCCGCCGGGACGGTCGGGGTGGGCGTCTCCTCCGGCTCCTCGGGCTTCGTCGTGACGGGCGCGGCGCCGCCGGTGTTCTCGGGCTGCTGCGTCCCGGTGGTGGCGCTCTCGTTGCGGGCGGGCTGCTCGTCTCGCCGCCGCTGCTCGCGAAGGCGATCCCGGCGACGACGAGGATGACGATCAGCACGATGACGCCGATGACGAGCAGGTTGCGGTTCGCGGCGAGGCCCGTCCCGCCGGGTCCGCCGCCGGGCGTCCGGTGGCCGGGCAGGCGCGGCAGGCCGGGGATGCCCGACAGCCTGGTCTGCGACCCGGCGCCCGGGGCGGCGGTCTCCGGCCGCCACGGGTCGCGCGCGGTGTCTTCCGTTCCGCCGCCGTGGCCGCCGTCGTAGCCGCCGCCTTGGCCGCCGTCGTAGCCGGACGTCCCGGCGGGCGCGGCCACACGCGTCGCGCCGGGGGAGTGGACGCCGCCCGACGGGTCCGGGGAGGTGACCCCGGTCGCCGCGTCGACGGCCATCGTGTGCTGGGTGTCGATCGTCTCCTGGCGGACGAGTTCGTCCAGCAGCGCCCCGGCCTCGATCGCGTCCATGCGCTGGTCGGGGTTCTTGCGCAGCAGGCCCTCGATGACCGGGACGAGCGGGCCGCCCTTCTCCGGCGGGTCGGGCTCTTCGGAGATGACGGCGACGAGCGCGGCCATCGGCTCGTTGCGCTCGAACGGCGACTTGCCGTGCACCATCGCGTAGAGGGCGACGCCCAGCGACCACAGGTCGGACGCGGGCCCGGCCTTGCGGCCCCGCGCGCGCTCTGGGGCGATGTAGGCGGGCGAACCCATGACCAGGCCGGTCTGGGTGAGGGTGGCGTCACCGGCGGCGATGGCGATGCCGAAGTCGGTGAGGACGGCGCGTTCGCCCGTCCGTCCGGTGCCGGTGATGAGCACGTTGCTGGGCTTGACGTCGCGGTGCAGGACGCCGGCCTGGTGCGCGGCGTGCAGGGCGGCGAGCATCTGCCGGCCGATCTCGGCGGCGCGCAGCGGGTCGAGCGGCCCGTCGTGTTTGATCACCTGGTCGAGGGAACGGGCCCGGATGAGCTCCATGATGATCCAGGGCCGTTCGTCCTCCTCCACGACGTCGTAGACGGTGACGACGCCGGGATGGCCGAGGCGCGCGGCGGTGCGGGCCTCACGGAACGTGCGCTTGTGATGGACGGCGCGTTCCTCATCGGTGAGACCATGCGGGAGGATGACCTCCTTCACCGCGACATCACGACCGAGGACCTCATCGTGTGCCTGCCAGACCGTCCCCATGCCGCCTCGGCGACCTGGGTCACCAGTCGGTAGCGGCGGGCGAGCAACCGCTCGCCATTGGGCTCATTTGGCATATCCGCGACCATATCCACTTTTGCTGACAATCTTGGACCAAGCTTGCAAGCCACATCCCCCCACCCGTACGACGCCCGGCCCCCCGCCCGGGTTCGCCGCCGGATGAGCAGGACCGGGGAGGGCGACTGAGGTGTCACCGCGGACGAGACCCGACCAGGAGAAATTCCCGGAGAAGCCCTCGGGGGAACATTCCGGCCCGCGCCACGACGCGGCCCCGGACGCGCACCGGACCGCGCACCGCGACGCGCGCCCGGAGGCACCGCCCGCCGGGGACGGGACGGCCGAGCACCGGCCGGCCGCGGCATGGCCGGCTGCCGAGTGGCGCCGCCTCGTCCAGGCCGCGCCGACGATCTTCTTCTGGTACACCCGACTCTCCGGGATCCTGTCACTGCTCGCCTGGATCTCCTATGGTCTCATCCTTGAGCTGGCCGATATCTGGGCCTTGCGCTGGATCGGCTATCTCGGCTGGTTCCCGAGCGTGCCCATCGGCCTGATCTGGATCCTGCTGTCGATGGGCGTCCGGCGGCGGAAAAAGGCCGCCTGGCGGGTCCTGCTGCTGGTGCTGTGCCTGCCCGCGGCCCTGCACGTCACCGCCTTCCTCGCCAAGCTGCTGGACCCGGACCTGGACGTTCCGCCGGGCGTGGCCGTCGCGTCCGTCCTGTACCTCGCGGCGATCGCCCTGCTGGTGGCGGCGCGCGGCGAGTTCACCACCCTGCCGGACCGTGCCAATCGCCGGCTCGCCGCACTCGTCTTCGCCACTCTCCTGATCGTGACCTGCGGAATCGGCACCTGCCTGGTCACCGCCACCGACCGCGACAAGGACGGCGGTTTCTGGACGCATCCCGTCTACGCGGTGTCGCAGACCGTCCTCGGGCCCCGGGTCACCGGCGCGCCGATCGACATCTCGGTCGCGTTCTGGGTGGACGTGATCCTCTGGGTGCTCGGCACGGGCCTCATGCTCGCGACGTTCTGGGCGATGTTCAAACCGGGACGCCGCGACCCCGTCCTCAGCCCCCAGGAAGAACTGTCGGCGCGCGCGCTGCTCGCCGAGTACGGCGACCAGGACTCCCTCGGCTACTTCGCGCTGCGCCGCGACAAGGACGTCATCGTCGCACCGAACGGTAAGGCCGCCATCGCCTACCGGGTGGAGGGTTCGGTCTCCCTCGCCAGCGGCGACCCCCTCGGCGACCCCGAGTCGTGGGACCAGGCGATCGAGGCGTGGCTGGAGGAGTGCCGCGCGCACGCGTGGATCCCCGGCGCGGTCAGCGTCGGCGAGCGCGCCGCGCACATCTACCGGCGGCACGGCTTCGACGCCCTCGAACTGGGCGACGAGGCCATCATCGACCTCGCCGACTTCGGCCTGGACGGACGCGAGATGCGGCAGGTCCGGCAGGCCGTGCGGCGGGTCGAGCGGGCCGGGTACACGGTCCGGATCCGGCGGCACGCGCAGATCCCGTCCTGGGAGATGGCCCGGCTCGCCCGCCGCGCCGACGACTGGCGCGGCGAGGAGACCGAGCGCGGTTTCTCGATGGCGCTCGGCCGGCTCGGCGACCCCACCGACGGACGCTGCGTGATGGTGGAGGCGTTCGACGCGGACGGCAGGCTGCGCGGCCTGCTCAGCTTCGTCCCGTGGGGCCGCGCCGGGCTGTCGCTCGACCTGATGCGCCGCGACCGGGCCGCCGAGAACGGCCTCAACGAGTTCATGGTCGCCAAGCTCGCGGAGAAGGCCGCGCTGGTCGGCGCGCAGCAACTCTCGCTGAACTTCGCGATGCTCCGCTCCGCGTTCGAGCGCGGCTCGCAGATCGGCGCGGGCCCGGTCGCCCGGGCGTACTACCGGCTGCTCTCCCTCGCGTCCCGGTTCTGGCAGCTCGAATCGCTGTACCTGTCGAACGCCAAGTACATGCCGCACTGGCGTCCCCGCTTCATCTGCTACACGCAGAGCCGCGACCTGATCCGGCTCGGACTGGCGTACGCGCGCGCCGAAGGCTTCCTGCCGAGCCTGAACCGTCCGAAGCTCGACCGGGCCGCCGCAATGGTCCCGACGATGGACCTCGTCGACAGCGTCCGCAAGATAGAAGAGGAGGCCGACGCCGCGCGCGCGCCGCAGCGTCGCCTGTCCGAACAGGAACGCGTCCGGCACGCGAAACTCGACCAGATCCGCGAAGCGGGCATGGACCCGTACGCGCTGGGCTTCGACCGTACCCATGTCGTCGCCGACGTCCGCGCCCGCTTCCCCGACCTCCCGCCGGACGAACGAACCGGTGAAGACGTCGCGATCGCCGGGCGTGTCGTCCTGTCCCGCGAGCACGGAAAGCTGATCTTCGTAACACTTCGGGACGAAACGGGCGACCTCCAGGTCATGCTGACCGAGGACACCGTCGGCGGCGACTCCCTCCGCCGCTGGAAGTCCCTCATCGACCTCGGCGACCAGGTCGGCGTGCGCGGCGAGGTCGTCGCGTCCCGCCGGGGCGAACTGTCGGTGCGGGCCACCGAATGGAAGCTCACCTCCAAATGCCTGCGCCCCCTGCCGGACAAACGCTCCGGCCTCTCCGACCCGGAGGCCCGCGTCCGGCGGCGCTACGTCGACTACATCGTCAACGACGACGCCCGCCGCATGCTGCGGATGCGCGGCGACGCGATCGCCGCCGTCCGCGACGGGCTCCGCGACCGCGGCTACCTGGAGGTCGAGACGCCGATGCTCCAGCCCGTCCACGGCGGCGCCACCGCCCGTCCGTTCACCACCCGCATCAACGCCTACAACATGCAGCTCTACCTGCGGATCGCACCCGAGCTGTACCTCAAGCGCCTCCTCGTCGGCGGCGTCGGCCGCGTCTACGAACTGAACCGCAACTTCCGCAACGAGGGCGTGTCGAACCGCCACAACCCCGAGTTCACGATGCTCGAGGCGTACGAACCCTACGGCAACTACGACACGATGGCCGAGCTGACCCGCTCCCTCGTCGTGGACGCCGCCCGCGCCGCCCTCGGCACCACGATCGTCGTCCGCGACGGCACCGAGCACGACCTCGCCGAACCGTGGCGCGAGATCACCGTCTACGGTTCCGTCTCCGACGCGCTCGGCGAGGAGGTCACCCCCGACACCTCGCCGCAGACCGTCCGCGGCTACGCCGAACGGCACGGCCTGAACTTCGACCCCGCGTGGGGACAGGGCCGGCTCGTCCAGGAACTGTTCGAGGCGCTCGTCGAGGAACGCCTCGAAGCGCCCACGTTCGTCCGCGACTACCCCGCGGAGACGTCCCCGCTGACCCGCCCGCACCGCGACGACCCGCGGCTCGCGGAGAAGTGGGACCTCATCGTCTTCGGCCTCGAACTCGGCACCGCCTACTCCGAACTGATCGACCCCATCCTGCAGCGCCGCCGCCTGACCGAGCAGTCGCTCCAGGCCGCGGGCGGCGACCCCGAGGCGATGGAACTGGACGAGGACTTCCTGCGGGCCCTCGAATACGCGATGCCCCCCGCGGGCGGCATGGGCATGGGCATCGACCGGCTGCTGATCACCCTCACCGGCCGGACCATCCGCGAGACGATCCCGTTCCCGCTCGTCCGCCCCGGTTCCTGAGGCCCCGCACGCCGTGCATGATGCGGACATGGATGATCGTTTGGCATTGCGGCCCGTGGACGAGGAAGACCTGCCGATCCTGGAGGCCGTCACCCAGGACCCGGACACCGTCGGGGAACACACCTGGTACGGCTGGTTCGAACCCGGCCGGTACCGGCGCGGCTGGGCGGAGAACCGGCTGATGGGCCCGGACGGCGGCAGCCTGATGCTCGTCCGCGGCCCGGACCGGCTCGGTTTCCTGTCGTGGCGCCGCAAGAGGACCTCGCCCACGTCGTACTGCTGGAACATCGGCATCGCCCTGCTGCCGGAGGCGCGCGGCAAGGGATACGGCACCGAAGGGCACCGGCTGCTCGCGCGCTACCTGTTCGCGCACACCACCGTCCACCGGATCGACGCCGACACCGAGACCGAGAACATCGCCGAGCAGAAGGCACTGGAGAAGGCCGGATTCAGCCGCGAGGGCATCATGCGCGGCTGCGTCTGGCGCGAGGGCGCCTGGCGCGACGGAGTGACCTACAGCCTGCTCCGCACCGACCCGCCGGTGTGACCCGTCAGAGAGCGCGGGGCCCCGGCCGGTAGCCCTGCGCGGCGAGCCACCGCCGGGCGGCGCCCCGCCGCGCGTCCTCCCCGCCCGGCGCACCGACCGGCGGGACCGGCAGCCACCGGCCGTCCCCGCGCACTCCGCGTCGTGGACGACCTCGTCCGCGGGCAGGACGTCGCCGCGTGCGAGATCGAGCAGCACCGTCCCGTCGGCGTCGAGCGCCGCCGCGACCGCCCCCAGATCCACCGCGAGCACCTCAAGGTCCGGGGCGTCGCCCCGCAGCTCGGCGGCCAGTTCGGCGTCGCCGGGCGCCCCGCGCGCCTCCAGTTCGGCGAGACACGCACGCGCGCGTTCG
>NZ_MKJY01000218.1 GCF_001942465.1 Actinomadura sp. CNU-125 | reverse complement strand
GGGGCGCAGGCGGGCGGCCAGGGCGGCGTCCGGCGGGGGCGGCCGCCGCGAGGTCGCGCAGCAGCTCGGCCACGGCCAGGCGGCGGGCGCCCCGCCGGTCTCCTGCGCGCGGCCCCACGCGCACGTCCAGCCCCGGTCGCCGAGCCGCCGCGCGAACCGTTCGGCGAGGGCCGTCTTGCCCATGCCCGCGTCGCCGCCGAGGAGGACCACGCCGCCCCGGCTCCGGCGCGCCGTCCAGCAGGGCCAGGCTCCCCGTCCCGCCCGACGAACGCGGCGGCCGGGGGCGCCGGTCGCAACAACGCCGGACGCGCCGCGGCGGGGGGTTCGCCCAGGTCGGGGGCCTGCGCGAGGATGTCGGCCTCCAGGCGGCGCAGCGCCGGGCCGGGGTCGCCGCCGACTTCCCCGGTGAGCGCGGCGCGGGCCCGGCGGAGCGCGGCGAGCGCGTCCCCCTGGCGTCCCGCCCGGTACAGCGCGAGCGCCAGCAGCACCACGCCTCCTCCCGCAGCGGGTTGGCGGCGGCGTGCTCCTCCAGGTCGGGGACGGCTTCGGCCGCGCCCCCGAGGGCCAGCAGGCCCTTCGCCGCGGCGTTCGGCGGCGAGCCGGCGGCGCTCGTCCAGCCGGACGGCTTCGGCGGCGGCCCACGGCAGGTCGGCGAACTCGGCGTAGGCGGGGCCGCCCCAGCGGGCGAGGGCGTCCTCGGCGCGGCGCCGCGCGGCGGCCGGGTCGCCCGCCGCCAGCAGCTCGCCCGCCTCGTCGACGAGCGCGTCGAACCGCCACGCGTCCACGTTGCCGTCCGGGAGGCGCAGCGCGTAGCCGGGCGCGCGGTGACCAGGACGCGCGCGGGGCGTGCGGGGGCGGGCGGCGCGGTTCCAGGGCCCGCCGCAGTGCGACACGAACGACTCAGGCCCGCGCCCGCGCGGGGCGGGGCCGTCCCGGCCCACAGGTCCTCGACGAGCGTGTCCGCCGGGACCATCCGGCCGTGCGCGGCGGCGAGCCGGGCCAGCACCGACCGGCGGCGGCGCCCGCCGAGGTCGGCGGGCGCGCCGTCCACCACCGCGCCGAAGGCGCCGAGCACGCTGACGACGGGCGCGTCCACAACAGTCGACATGTCCCGATCAGACTAAACCGGGACATGCCGACCGCCGTGATCGCCTCCTACGCCCGGCTGGGCTCCGGCGCCCGCGCGTCGTCGCCCGCCGGGGCCGGCACGGCGCCGCCGTGCAGGTCGATGTTCGGGAGGACCCGGTCGAGCCATCCGGGCAGCCACCAGTTCCCGCGGCCGAGCAGCGCCATCGCCGCCGGTACCAGGACGAGCCGGACGACCGTCGCGTCCAGCGCGACGGCGACCGCGAGGCCCACGCCCATCTGCTTGATCACAAGCCCGGGGTCGGCGGCGAAGCCGAGGAACACCGCCACCATGATCAGCGCCGCGCTGGTGATCACCCGGCCGGTCACCGCGAGGCCCGCCGACACCGAACCGCGCGCGTCCCCATGCCGCAGCCACTCCTCCCGGACGCGCGACAGCAGGAACACCTCGTAGTCCATCGACACGCCGAACAGCACCGCGAACATCAGCAGGAGGATGAAGCTGGACACCGGGACGCTGTGCGGCAGGCCGAGCAGCTCGGCGCCCCACCCCCACTGGAACACCGCGGTGAGCACCCCGTACGCGGCGGCGATCGACAGCAGGTTCATCAGGGCGGCCTTCAGCGGCGCGAGGATCGACCGGAAGACGAACACCAGCATGACGAACGACGTCGCCACCACCGCGCCGATCACCGGCCACAGCCGCTCGGACAGCAACCGCGACAGGTCCACGTAGGCCGCCGTCATCCCGGTGACCTCCGCGCCGGGCGGCAGGACGTCCGCGCGGATGCCGTCGACGAGCGGCGTGACGCGCTCGTCCTGCGGCCCGTACTGGGGCGTCACGGCGAGCACCGCCGCGTCGCGGCCGTCCTGACAGCCGGGGCGGCGCGACGGACGCGACGCCCGCGGTGGCGGGCGAGCCGGTCGCGCAGCCCCGGCAGCGCGGCCGGGCCGGTCTCGGACAGATCGACCGCGACCAGCAGCGGGCCGTTCGCGCCCGGCCCGTACGCGTCGGCGACCAGGTCGTACGCCTGCCGGACGGTGTTGGACTCCGGCTCGCTGCCCGCGTCGCTCGGCCACGTGCGCATGCCGAGGGCGGGCGCGGCGAGCGTGAGCATCAGCACCAGCCCGGCCAGCAGCCACGCCACGGACGGCGGCCCACGTGCACCGCCCAGCGGCGGATGCGCGGCGACTCGGCCGCGGGCGCCGCGCCGGACGCGGCGCGCGGCGGCGCAGCACGCGCCGTCCGGCCAGGCCGAGCACCGCGGGCAGCAGCGTGACGGCGCTCGCCACGGTCGCCGCCACCACGATCCCGGTCGCGAACCCCATCGTCATGAACACCGGGATCCGGGACAGCACCAGCCCGCACAGCGCCAGCAGGACCGTGAAGCCCGCGAAGAGCACCGACTGCCCGGCGGTGGCGATGGCGCGGCCCGCCGACTCCGGCACGTCCAGCCCGGCGGCGAGGCCCTCGCGGTGCCGGGTGAGGATGAACAGCGCGTAGTCGATGCCGACGCCGAGGCCCACCATCATCGCGAGCGTCGGCGCGGTCGTCGCCACGTTCGCGACCGCCGCCAGCAGCGTGATCCCCGACACGCCCACGCCCAGCCCGGCCAGCGCGACCACCAGCGGCAGCCCGGCCGCCACCACCGACCCGAACGCCAGCAGCAGGATCACCAGGGCGGCCACGATCCCGGCCGCCTCCGCGACCCCGCCGGGCGCGGTGACGTTCTCGGGCACCTGCCCGCCGAACTCCACCTGGTAGCCGGCGTCGGTCAGGCTCCCGGTCGCGTCGCGGAGGGCGTCGAGCGTCGGCCCGGTCTCCAGGTCGGTGACCGGCGCCGAGTACCGGACGGTGAGCAGCGCGGTGCGTCCGTCGGGGCTCGGGACCGGCGGGTCCACCGTGCCGACGTGCGGCAGCGCGCGCAGTTCGGCGCCCGCGGCGGTGAGCGCGGACGGGTCGACGCGCCCGTCCGCCGCGTGGACGACGACGCGCGCGTCCGCGCCGGACAGCGCCGGGAAGCGGTCCCGCAGCAACTCGGTGGCCTGCTGCGACCCGGTCCCTTCGAGGGTGTAGTCGTCCTGCAGCGAGCCCCCGCCGACCGCGGCGGCGCCGCCCACCGCGGCGACGAGCGCCAGCCACACCACGACGAACCGCCACGGCCGCAGGGCGGCGGCCCTGCCGAGGCGGTACAGCAGACGGGACATCACGTTCCCCCAGAAATCCGGATTCGAGACTCCGAGGGTGCCGCCCGCCGCTTGGCGCCCACTTGGCACCGACTTGCCGCCGCACATGACGCCGCTTGCCGCGGGTTGAGGCGAGTTGCGGCGAGTCCCGTACGATCGGGGGCGTGAGCGAGCTGAACTCCGAGGACGCGAAGATCATCACCCTGGCGCGGTCGTCGCGGGCCCGCAACGGCGCCGCCGAGGGCGCCGCCGTGCGCGACGAGACCGGACGCACCTACGCGGCGACCAGCGTGGACCTGCCGTCGCTGCGGCTGTCCGCGCTCAAGGTCGCGGTCGCGATGGCGGTGTCCAGCGGCGCCGAGGACCTCGAAGCCGCCGCCGTCGTCACCGCCGCCGACGCCCCCGACCCGTCGGACGTCGCCGCCGTCCGCGACCTCGGCCCCAAGGCGCCCGTCCTGGTCGCCGGGCCCGACGGCACCGTCCGCGGCACCCTCTGACCCGTCCCGCGAACCGGGGCGGGCGTCAGGACTCCCGGTCGCCGGTGTCGATGCGCCGCACCACGACGGTGCCGATGCGGTTGCGGCGCCCGGCGATCGTCTCCGCCTTCAGCGACAGGACGGCCCCGCCCTCGGCGTCGTCGTCATCGTCGTCGTCCGGGCCGCGCGGCGCGGAGCCGACCTCCGCCGTCGAACCCTCGATCGGGACGCGGCCGAGGGCGTGCGCCAGCAGGCCGCCGACCGTGTCGACGTCCTCGGCGTCGATCTCGACGTCGAACAGTTCGGCGAGGTCGTCGACCGGCAGCCGCGCCGTGACGCGGGCGGCGCCGTCGTCGAGCCAGGTCACCGGCGGGATCTCCCGGTCGTACTCGTCGGTGATCTCGCCGACGATCTCCTCCAGGATGTCCTCGATCGTGACGAGGCCCGCGGTGCCGCCGTACTCGTCGATGACGATCGCGACGTGGATCCGGCGGGCCTGCATCTCCCGCAGCAGCTCGTCGATCGGCTTGCTGTCGGGGACGAACGTCGCCGGGCGCATCACCGAGTCGACCGTCTCGACCGACTCGCCCTCGTGGTGCTCGTGGCTGCGCCGCACGACGTCCTTGAGGTAGGCGATGCCGACGACGTCGTCCTCGTTCTCCCCGACGACCGGGATGCGGGAGAAGCCGCTGCGCAGCGCCAGCGACATCGCCCGCCGCAGCGTCTTGCCGCGCTCGACGAACACGATGTCGGTGCGCGGCACCATCACCTCGCGGACGAGCGTGTCGCCGAGCTCGAACACCGAGTGGATCATCTCGCGCTCGTCCGGCTCGATGAGGCTGCGCTGCTCGGCCAGGTCGACCAGGTCGCGCAGCTCCGCCTCGGACGCGAACGGGCCCTCGCGGAAGCCCTTGCCGGGCGTCAGCGCGTTGCCGAGCAGGATCAGCAGCCGCGGGAGGGGGCCGAACACGCGGGTCACCGGGTGCAGCACCGCGGCGCCCGCGAGCGCGATCCGGTCGGCGTGCTGGATGCCGAGCGTGCGGGGCGCGAC
Organism: Actinomadura sp. CNU-125; assembly: GCF_001942465.1. Lineage (GTDB taxonomy): Bacteria > Actinomycetota > Actinomycetes > Streptosporangiales > Streptosporangiaceae > Spirillospora. Next base: position 4,307 of record NZ_MKJY01000218.1, on the reverse strand, counting down.
CCCGACCGCCACATAGCTCACCACGATCATGAACGTGGCGGCGACGACGTAGGCGGGCCACGTCTCGTCCAGCCACGAGATGCACAGGTCCGCGACGATCACGGTGGCGATCAGCTCGCAGCCGATGCGCAGCAGCAGGACCATGTTCACGTAGCGGGCCGGGTCGGCGACGACCTCGGCCAGCTTCTTCGAGCCGCGCCGCCGCTCCTTCGCGAACTCCTCGACCGTCACCCGGGAGACCCGCGCGAGGGCCGTCTCGGTACTGGCCAGCAGGCCCGCGAGGACCACCAGCAGGGCCGCGAGCCCGGCCAGCCACGCCTGTGCGGTGGTCACCGCCGGCCGCGTTTCTCCCGCCAGGAGGTGAGCAGCCCGGCCTGCAGGCCGAACATCTCCTTGTGCTCCTCCGGCTCGGCGTGGTCGTACCCGAGGAGATGGAGGATGCCGTGCGTGCACAGCAGTTCCAGCTCGTCGGCGGTGCTGTGCCCGGCGGTGCGGGCCTGCCGCTCGGCGACCGACGGGCACAGGACGACGTCGCCGAGCAGCCCCGGGTCGACCTCGTCGTCCTCGTCGGTGCCGCCGGACAGGTGCCCGGGGCGCAGCTCGTCCATCGGGAACGACAGCACGTCGGTGGGACCGGGTTCGTCCATCCACTCGACGTGCAGCTCGGTCATCGCGTCCTCGTCGACCAGCAGGACCGACAGCTCCGCGAGCGGATGCACGCGCAGGCCGTCCAGCACGTGCCGGGACAGCTCGACGAGGGCGTTCTCGTCGACCGCCGCCCCCGACTCGTTCAGCACCTCGATGCTCACCGGGACCCTCGCTTGCGTCCCGGGCCGCCGCGCGCCGCGTCCTTCTTGAGCTCCGGCACCCGCGACTCGTCGTAGCGGTTGTAGGCGTCGACGATCTCGGTGACCAGCTTGTGCCGGACGACGTCCTGGCTGGTCAGCCGGGAGAAGTGGATGTCGTCGACGCCCTCCAGGATGTCCTGAACGACGCGCAGCCCGCTCTGCGTCCCGTTCGGGAGGTCGACCTGCGTGACGTCGCCCGTCACCACGACCTTCGAGCCGAACCCGAGCCGGGTGAGGAACATCTTCATCTGCTCCGGCGAGGTGTTCTGCGCCTCGTCGAGGATGATGAAGGAGTCGTTCAAGCTCCGGCCGCGCATGTAGGCCAGCGGCGCCACCTCGATGGTGCCCGCGGCCATCAGCCGCGGGATCGAGTCGGGGTCGACCATGTCGTGCAGCGCGTCGTACAGCGGCCGCAGGTACGGGTCGATCTTCTCGTAGAGGGTGCCGGGCAGGAACCCGAGCCGCTCCCCCGCCTCGACCGCCGGGCGCGTCAGGATGATGCGGTTGACCTGCTTCTCCTGCAGCGCGCGGACGGCCTTGGCCATCGCCAGGTACGTCTTGCCGGTGCCCGCCGGGCCGATGCCGAACACGATCGTGTGCTTGTCGATCGCGTCGACGTACCGCTTCTGGTTGAGCGTCTTCGGGCGGATCGTCCGGCCGCGGCCGGACAGCACGTTCAGGTTGAGCACCTCGGCCGGACGGGCGTCGCCCTCTCCGCGCAGCATCGCGAGGCTCCGCTCGACGGCGTCCGGGGTGAGCTGGGTGCCGCCCTTGAGCATTTCGAGCATCTCGGTGAAGAGGCGGGAGACCAGATCGGTGTCCTTCTCGGACCCGGTCGCGGTGATCTCGTTGCCGCGGACGTGGATGTCGATGCCGTCGCCGAACGCGCGCTCGACCGCGTGGAGCAACTCGTCCCGGGAGCCCAGCAGGCTCACCATCGAATGGTCGTCCGGCACCACGATCTTGATTTGGGCGCGGTCGTCGCGCCCAGTGTGAGTTGATTCGACCATCAGCCGGGCCTTACGGCCTCTCGGACCTGCCTTCTGTCTGCTCCGGGTGTGCAAGGTGTGTCGGTTCCATGGTACCGACCGCCCTCCACGGTGCGCCGCCGTATTTCGCGCGCCCCGGTGCTCGCGCGGCCCGCGAAACGGCGTCCCGGACGAACCCCTGCCCGGGCCCGGCCGGCGGGCCCGGAGAGGGTCCGGCGACCGTCAGCCGGGCGGCCAGTTCAGGCCGCGGCCGCCCAGCACGTGCGCGTGCACGTGGAAGACGGTCTGGCCCGCCTGCGCGCCGGTGTTGAACACGACCCGGTAGCCGGTGTCGGCGATGCCCTCGTCCGCGGCGACCCCGTGCGCCTCGCGGAGCACCTCGGCGAGCAGCTCGGCGTCGGCCGCGGCCAGCTCGCCCACCGTCGGATGGTGGTCCTTCGGAATGACCAGGACGTGCGTCGGCGCCTGCGGGTTGATATCGCGGAACGCCAGCGCCCGGTCCGACGAACGGACCACCTTCGCGGGCACGTCCCCGGACACGATCTTGCAGAACAGGCAGTCGGTCATCTGTCTCCCCTCACGCGGCGGCGACCGCGATCGGAATCCTATCGAGACACGCGCGGGCATGGTTCGCGGCGCCCCGCGACGCTAAGGTTTCCGCGATCGATCTCCGGTTGTCGAGCCGTTTCCGACCGGCCACTGGTTAAGGTTGTCAATTCAAGGCGTACCCCCCGGTTCGCAGCCTTTGCGGCACGCCTTGACACGGTCGGTGCCGCCCGGTTCATGCCGCTCTCGGGCTGACCGACCGAATGGGCGGCCGGGGGACGGCAAAGGCGGCGGACAGGTGACCGAGGCAGACCAGAAGATGCCCTTTCGTAAACCGGACGAGGAGGGCGGGCGTCCCACAGACGTGACCGAGACCCTCGTGGCCAGGGGCACGGCCGGGGCCGTTGCCGTCGCCTGGGACGCCGACCAGGCGGTGACCGCCCTCTACAGCGCCAACTACCGGTCGCTGGTACGGCTCGCCGCGATGCTCGTACGGGACGCGGGGACGGCCGAGGAGGTCGTCCAGGACGCGTTCGTCGCGATGCACGGCGGCTGGCGGCGGCTCCGCGACCCCGACAAGGCCCTTTCGTACCTGCGGCAGTCGGTGGTGAACCGGTCCCGGTCGGTGCTGCGCCACCGCGCCGTCGTCGAGAAATACGCCCCCAAGGGGCTCCCGGACATGCCGAGCGCGGAAGCCGGGGCCATCGGGGAACTGGAACGATCGGCGGTGATCGACGCGCTCTCCCGGCTCCCACCGCGCCAGCGGGAGGCGCTCGTCCTGCGCTACTACGGTGATCTCTCCGAGGCGGAGATCGCCAACGCCATGGGGATCTCCCGCGGCGCGGTCAAGAGTCATACCGCACGCGGCATGACCGCCCTACGCAACGTCCTGGAGCAATTCTCATGACCACCGACCCCCACGACGAGCACGGCGAGATCCTTCGCCGGGCCCTGAACGCGGAGGCGGAATCGGTCATCCCCGCCGACGACGGCCTGGACCGGATCCGCGCCCGGATAGCCGACGGCGGGAAACGGCGCGGGCCGCTCGGCCGGTTCGCCCTCGCCCGCCTCGGGCCCGGCGTCTCACCGTCGGCTGGGCGCGCCCCGTGCTCGCCGTCGCCGCGGCCGTCGCCATCGCCGGGTTCGGCGTGACTGCGGGCCCGCAGACCATCGAGCTGATCCAGCACACCGTCACCGGCGACGGCCCGTCCGGCGGCGGAGGCGGCGACAGCACCGAGGACCGCACCGGCGCGCACGTGCCGCCGGTCGTCCCAGGCGACCCGTCGTCGCCCGCGCCGACGGCGAGCCCCACGCCCAGCACGTCCGAGGAGGCCGGGGCGCCGTCGTCCTCGCCGGGACTGTCGTCGTGCGTCATCGCCCGCGCGGCGGCACCGCGGCACCGTCCTCGTCGCCCTCGTCCAGCGCCGCGCCGCCGACCGGCGGGCCCGCCGGGACGCCGTGCCCGGGCGGGCAGACGCCGCCCCCGTCGTCGCCCAGCGACTCGCCGACCACGTCGCCCCCGCCGCCGGACACCTCGCCGGAGCCCAGCGACGAGCCGTCGCCGTCGACCAGCGGCACCCCGTCGACCACGAGCGAGCAGAACGCCGCACCGGCCGGTCCCTGACCGGGGCCTTCATGGCGCCGCGCGCCGCCGGGCGGTGCGCGCGCGGTCACCAGCGGCCGGTGGCGGCCTGCAGGACGGCGGCCGCCGCGACGCCCGCAGTCGAGGTTCGCAGCACCGTCGGGCCGAGCCGCACCGGACGTCCCCCGGCCGCGCCGAACGCGGCCAGTTCGTCCTCGCTGATCCCGCCCTCGGGGCCGACCACCAGGACCACCTCACCGGCCGCGGGCGGCCGGGCGGCGCTGAGCGGCTCGGCGGCCTCCTCGTGCAGGACGAAGCGCGGCGGACGCGCCCGCGAGCGCC
>NZ_MKJY01000217.1 GCF_001942465.1 Actinomadura sp. CNU-125 | reverse complement strand
CCCGCGCCGCCCTCGGTGCCGGGCTGCTGCCCGCCGCCCGAGGCGCCGCCGGACGGCGCGCCGGCCGCGGGGTTCTGCGCGGACGAGCCGCCGCCCGAGTCGTCCTCGCCGCCGCACGCGGTGAGGCTGAGCGCGGGCACCAGCAGCAGGGCCGCGAGTTGACGTCGGTTCACAGGAGGTTTCCTCTCGGCGGGTGCAATCCGGACATTATGCGCCGCCCGGCGGGGGTCGGCTTTGTCATGTCGCGCAGGATCGCGGGCCGCGCCTTGTCACGTGCGTGACAACGGACGCCCCGGCCCGGTGCGGCCCCCGAAAAATGCTCCGCCGCGGATGAAAAAGCACGAGACCGTGCGAGCCGAAGATGTCATCGTCCGCTAGAAATGCGGGCACCCGCAATTTCGTGCAGTTCGACGCCTTGTCCGCGCAATTCTCCGCCGAGTAACTTGAGCCGCCGGAACCCGGAAAAAGGGAAAGTGTGAAAGGAGGTCCGGAGTCGTGGCCGTGCCCGTCATCGAATACCCGCTGAACGCGCTGCGCGAGGCCGGACGGATGTTCGCGCTCGGCGCCACCGTGCTCGGCATGGCGTTCCGCCGCCCGTTCCAGTTCCGCGAGTTCGTCGAGCAGTTCTGGTTCATCGCGAGCGTGACGATCCTGCCGACGGCGCTGGTGTCGATCCCGTTCGGGGCCGTCACGTCCCTGCAGGTCGGGTCGCTCACGCAGCAGTTCGGCGCGCAGTCGTTCACCGGCGCGGCGAGCGTCCTGGTGGTGATCCAGCAGGCCAGCCCGATGATCGTGGCGCTGCTGGTGGCGGGGGTGGCGGGCTCGACGATCTGCGCCGACATCGGCGCCCGCACGATCCGCGAGGAACTGGACGCGATGGAGGTGCTCGGCGTCTCGCCGGTGCAGCGCCTCGTCGTCCCGCGCGTGCTGGCCTGCGTCGCCGTCGCGTTCCTGCTGAACGGCCTGGTCTCGGTCGTCGGCGTCGCGGGCGGCTACTTCTTCAACGTGCTGATGCAGGGCGGGACGCCCGGCGCGTACGTCGCGAGCTTCTCGGCGCTCGCGCAGCTCCCCGACATCTACGTGGGGGAGGCGAAGGCGATCCTGTTCGGGTTCGTCGCCGGCGTCGTCGCGTCGTACCGGGGGCTGAACCCGAAGGGCGGGCCGAAGGGCGTCGGGGACGTCGTCAACCAGTCGGTCGTCATCACGTTCCTGCTGCTGTTCCTGCTCAACCTCGTGATCACCGGGATCTACCTCCAGGTCGTCCCGCCGAAGGGAGGGTGAGCGATGGCCGTGCTCGGCACGCTCCGCGCGGGCCCGTCCCGCTGGTTCGGCTGGCTGGACGCCCCCGGCGACCAGGGCCTGTTCTACGTGCGGGCGCTCCTGTGGGCGCCGCGCGCCACCCGCCGCTACCGGCGCGAGGTGCAGCGGCTGCTGTCGGAGGTCGCGTTCGGCAGCGGCGGCCTCGGCGTGATCGGCGGCACGATCGGCGTGATGGTCGCGATGACCCTCGCCACCGGCGTCGTCGTCGGCATGCAGGGCTACTCGGCGCTGCAGCAGATCGGGACGTCCGCGTTCACCGGGTTCGCGTCCGCCTACATCAACACGCGGGAGATCGCGCCGGTCGTGTCGGGGCTGGCGCTGTCGGCGACGGTCGGGGCCGGGTTCACCGCGCAGCTCGGCGCGATGCGGATCGGCGACGAGGTCGACGCGCTGGAGGTCATGGGCATCCCGAGCCTGCCGTACCTGGTGACGACCCGCATCGTCGCGGGCGCGGTCGCGATCGTCCCGCTGTACGCGGTCGGGCTGCTGTGCGCCTACCTGGCGTCCAGGGCGGTGACGGTGCACGTCAACGGGCAGTCCGCGGGGACCTACGACCACTACTTCGGGCTGTTCCTGTCGCCGGTCGACGTCGTGCTCTCGTTCTTCAAGGTGCTGGTGTTCAGCGTGCTGGTGATCCTCTCGCACTGCTACTACGGCTACCGTGCGGTCGGCGGTCCCGCCGGGGTGGGCCGGGCCGTCGGCCGCGCGGTTCGCACCTCGATCGTCCTGATCAGCGTCAGCGACTTCTTCTTCAGCCTGGCGGTGTGGGGGACGACCACGACGGTGAAGGTCGCCGGATGAGCGCCCGGCGGACGTCCGGACGGCGGCGCCGCGCGGCCCCGCCCGTCCTCGGCAGGCGGCTCGCGGGCGTGGCGTTCCTGCTGGTCCCGGCGCTGCTGATCTGGCTGTCGATCGCCGTCTACGACAAGCGGTTCACCGACGTGGCGTGGGTGACGCTGCGGACGGCGAGCGCGGGCAGCGAGATGCGGCCGCACGCGGACGTGAAGCTGCGCGGCGTCGTCGTCGGCGAGGTCCGCGAGATCGACTCGGACGGACGGGTCGCGACGCTGCGGCTCGCGATCGACCCCGCGCGGGTGCCGATGCTGCCCGCGAACGTGTCCGCGCAGCTCCTCCCGACGACGCTGTTCGGTGCGCGGTACGTGGCGCTGATCCCGCCCGCGCGGCCCGCCGCGGCGCGGCTCGTCGGCGGCAGCGTGATCAGCCAGGACCGGTCGGCGAACGCGATCGAGCTGCAGCGCGTCCTCGACAACCTGTATCCGCTGCTCACCGCCGTGCAGCCCGCGAAGCTCGCGGCGACGCTCACCGCCGTCTCGCAGGCCCTGGACGGGCGCGGCGGCGAACTCGGCGAGACGCTCGTCGACCTCGACGCGTACCTGAAGGAGATCAACCCGAGCGTCCCGGCGCTCAACCGCGGCATCCGGGAGCTCGTGCAGGTCACGCACCACTACGAGCAGGCCGCACCCGACATCCTCCAGGCGCTCAACGACTTCTCCTACACCAGCCGCAGCATCGCCGCGCAGCGCGAGGACCTCGGACGGCTGTACGCGTCCCTCACCGACGCGTCGCGGAACCTTTCGGACTTCCTGCACGAGAACAGCGAGAACTTCATCCGGTTGACGGCCGAGAGCCGCCCGACGCTGGAGCTGCTGCGCGAGTACTCGCCCGCGTTCCCCTGCACGCTGGAGATGCTGACCGACTTCGTGCCCGTCATGGACGAGGTCCTCGGCGAGGGCACCGATCGTCCCGGGCTGCACGTGAACGTCACGACCGTGCCGTCCAAGGGGAAGTACGTGCCGGGCCGCGACCGCCCCCGCCACACCGAGGCCGACGGGCCGCACTGCTACCCCGTCCCGTACGGGACGACGGCGGGCGCGCGAGCGCCGGGGCCCTCGCGGCCGCCCCGCCGGACGCCGTCGTCGCCCGTCGCCGTCGCGCCCGGCGCGCTCGGCCTGCCGAACTCGCCGCAGGAGAACCGGATGGTGAACGAGCTGCTGGCGCCGTCCGTCCAGGAGGTCCCGGAGGCGCTGCCCGGCTGGAGCAGCGTGCTCCTCGGGCCGCTCTACCGGGGCGCGGAGGTGACGCTGAAGTGAAGCGGAGGAGCCTCGCCCGGCCGCTCGCGAAGTCGCTGGCGTTCGTCGTCGTGACCGTCCTCGCGACGGGGCTGCTGGCGCTGTCCATCGGACGGTTCGGCGCCCGCGACACCGTCTCGTACAAGGCGCGGTTCACCGACGCGTCCGGGCTGCGCGACGGCGACGGCGTGCGGATCGCGGGCGTCGAGGTCGGACGGGTGGAGGACATCGACGTCGTCGACCGGCGGACCGCGGAGGTGACGTTCGCGGTCGAGCGGGGCCGCGAGCTGCCCGCGACCGCCACCGCGACGATCAAGTACCTGAACCTGATCGGGCAGCGGTACGTCGCGCTCGGCCGCGGCACCGGCGCCGCCGGGGCGCTGGCGCCGGGCGCGACGATCCCGGTCGAGCGGACGACGCCCGCGCTGAACCTGACGCGGCTGTTCAACGGGTTCCAGCCGCTGTTCCAGGCGCTGTCGCCGACGGACGTCAACAAGCTCGCCGGGTCGCTCGTCCAGGTGCTGCAGGGCGAGGGCGGGACGGTCGAGGGGCTGCTGTCCACGATCGGGTCGCTGACCGGCGGGATCGCCGCGAAGGACGAGGTCATCGGGCAGGTGATCGACAACCTCAACGCCGTCCTCGACACCGTCAACGCGCGCGACGACGAACTCGGCTCGCTCGTCTCGACGCTGCGCGAGCTGGTCTCCGGCCTCGCGTCGGACCGGACGGCGATCGGCGAGGCGATCGGCGCGCTCGACGAACTCGCCGGCACCACCGCCGGGCTGCTGCGGGACGGGCGCGCGCCGCTGAAGCGCGACATCGAGCAGCTCGGACGGCTCTCGGAGAACATCGCGGACGAGTCGGACACCGTCGGCCGGTTCCTGGAGACCCTGCCGGTGAAGATGGAGGCGATCGGGCGGGTCGCGTCCTACGGGTCGTGGCTGAACCTCTACATGTGCGAGGCGGCCGTCACGGGCGTCGTGTACGAGCAGTACCCGGGCGAGGAGCACCCGGCGCCGTCCGGAGTGCCGCTGACGGACGCGAGGTGCGGCGCATGAGACGTCCCAGGTCGAAGCCGGTCCGGGAGCGGAACCCGATCGTGGTCGCCGTCGTGTCGGTCACCCTGCTGACCGTCGCGGCGCTGCTCGCCTACAACGCCAAGGACCTGCCGGTCGTCGGCGGCGGCACCCGCTACACCGCCGACTTCGCCGAGGCCGCCGGGCTGCGGCCCGGCAACGAGGTGCGCGTCGCGGGCGTGAAGGTCGGCGAGGTGACGGGCGTCCGGCTGGACGGCGCGAAGGTCGCCGTGGCGTTCCGCGTCCGCGACACGTGGATCGGGGACGCCAGCACGATCGCGATCGCCATCAAGACCCTCCTCGGCGACAAGTACCTCGCGGTAGACCCGCTCGGCGCGCGCGCACAGGAACCGGGGGAGCGGATCCCGCTCGCCCGGACGACGTCCCCCTACGACGTCACCGAGGCGTTCGAGGACCTCGCCGGGACGGTCGGACGGCTCGACACCGCGCAGCTCGCGCGGAGCCTCGACGTCCTGTCCGGGACGTTCGAGGACACCGCGCCCGAGGTCCGCGAGGCGCTCTCCGGCCTGTCCGCGCTGTCGAAGACGATCGCGTCGCGCGACGCCGAACTGTCGCGGCTCCTCGCCAACACCCGTCAGGTGACCGGCACGATGGCCGACCAGAACGGGAACGTCGAAGCGCTCCTGCATGACGGCAACCTGCTGTTGGCCGAGATCCGCCGCCGCCGGGAAGCGATCCACAACCTCCTGGTCGGCACGCAGGAACTCTCCCGGCAGATCTCCGGCCTCGTGGACGACAACCAAAAGCAACTCGACCCCACCCTGCGCGCGCTCGGACGCGTCACCGACCTGCTCGAAGAGAACCAAGCGAACCTGGACCGCGCGCTCAAAACCGCAGGCCCGTACAGCCGCCTCCTGGGCAACTCCCTCGGGAACGGACGCTGGATGGACGGCTACCTGTGCGGGCTCGTCCCGCCGGAGTACCTGCCGGAGGGCCGCGAAGCCCCCGACGAGGGGTGCATGCCGCCCCGGAAGGACGGTGGCTGATGCTCCGGAGGCTGCGCGGCCCGGCCGCGCTCGTCGCCGTCGGCGCCGCACTGCTGCTGGCCGCCGCGCTCGCGTTCGTCCGCGCCCAGGGCCCCGACGGCACCCGCATCACCGTGTACTTCCGCAGCGCGGTCGGGATCGCCGCGGGCTCGGACGTGCGCGTCCTCGGCGTCCGCGTCGGCACCGTCGACTCCGTCACGCCCGAGGGGCCGCGGGTCCGGACCGTCCTGACCGTCGACCACGGCGTGCGCGTCCCGTCCGGGGCGAAGGCCGTCGCGGTCGCGCCGAGCGTCGTCGCCGACCGGTACGTCCAGCTCACCCCCGCGTACACGACCGGGCCGGCGATGCGGACGGGCGGCGTCATCGACGTGCGGAACACCGCGACGCCGATGGAACTCGACCAGGTCTACGCCGCCGTCGAACAGCTCGCCGACGACCTCGGGCCGGACGGCGCCAACGCGGACGGCGCGCTGTCCCGGGCGCTCGAAACCGGTGCGGAGAACCTCGACGGCAACGGCCGCGACATCCGGACCACCACCGAACGGATGGCGCAGGCGGCGAAAACCCTCTCAGGCTCCCAAAAGGACCTCTTCGCGACGATCCGCTCACTGCAGACGTTCACCTCCATGCTCGCCGAGAACGACGGGCAGGTGCGGCTCGCCGAACGGCAGCTCGCCGACGTCGGCGGCTTCCTCGCCGCCGACCGGCACGAACTGGACGCCGCGATCCGGCTGCTCACCCGCGCCCTCGCCGACGTCGAAGCGTTCATCCGCGACAACCGCGAACAGATACGCGACAACGTGCACGAACTCGCCGACATCACCCGCACGCTGGTGAAGCAGCGCGCGTCGCTCGCCGAAGCCCTCGACGTCCAGTCGATCAACGTCGTGAACGTCCTCAACGCCTACGACCCGGCCACGAAGTCGCTGATGGGGCGGCAGAACCTCACCGAGCTGACACCGCTGCCCGTCACCGGGCGGCCCGTCCGAGGGGAGGCACCGTGACCCGCAGGGCGCTCGCCGCCGCGCTCGCCGCCACCGCCCTCGCGTCCGGCTGCGGCTTCACCGGCCTCCAGGACCTCCCGCTGCCCGGCGGCGCCGACCTCGGCGACCACCCGTACACGGTCCGGGCCCGGTTCGGCGACGTCCTCAACCTCGTCCCGCAGTCCGCCGTCAAGGTCAACGACGTCGCCGTCGGCCGCGTCACCGAAGTGTCGCTGCCCGACGACGGGTGGACCGCCGTCGTGACCATGCGGGTCAACGGCGACGTCCGGCTCCCGTCGGACGCGCACGCGAACGTCCGGCAGTCCAGCCTGCTCGGCGAGAAGTTCGTCGAACTCTCCGCGCCGGGCGACACCGGCGGCGGGCGGCTCGCGGACGGCGCGGTGATCCCCGCCTCGCGCACCGGCCGAAACCCCGAGGTCGAGGAGGTGTTCGGCGCCCTGTCGATGCTCCTCAACGGCGGCGGGATCGCGCAGATCAACACGATCACCACCGAGCTGAACCGCGCCCTCGACGGCAACGAACCCCAGATCCGCTCCCTGCTCCACCGGGCCGAACGGCTCGTCGGCGCGCTCGACGCCAACCGCGAGGGGATCATCGACGCCATCGACGGGCTGAACCGCCTCACCGCCACCCTGCGCGCCCGCGACGAGCAGATCGACGTCGCCCTCACCGACCTCGAACCGGGCCTGCGCGTCCTCGAAGAGCAGCGCGGCGCGCTCGTCCAGATGCTGACGTCCCTGGACGAACTGGCGAAGGTCGCCGTATCCACCGTGAACCGGAGCAAAGAGGACCTGATCGCCGACCTGGAGGCCCTCGAACCGACCCTCCGCAAGCTCTCCGACGCGGGCACCGACCTCCCGAACGCCCTCGAAGTCCTGCTCACCTACCCGTTCACCGACGCCGTCCTCCCCGCGATCAAGGGCGACTACCTGAACGTGTACCTCACCGTCACCGCGAAGCCGGGCACCACGATCGTCCCGCCCATCGCCCCGCTCCCCGCCGTCCAGGGGGACTGATGCTCACCCTCGGCACCCGGATCAAGAACCTCGTCTTCCTCGTCGTCGGCCTCTACGCCGTCGCCCACGTCGGCCTCAACTACGCCGACCTGGGCAAATACATCGGCCTCGCCGACCACTACGTCATCGAGGCCGAACTCCCCGAAGCCGGGGGCCTCGCCGAGAACGCCGACGTCACCTACCGCGGCTCCTCCGTCGGCCGCGTCGGCGAACTGCAACTGACGCCCGACGCGTCGTCGCCGAACTCCGCATCGACGACGACGCCCCGCGCATCCCCGAGCGCACCGAGGCCGTCGTCGCGAACCGCTCGGCGATCGGCGAGCAGTACATCGACCTGCGCCCGTCCACCGCGTCCGGCCCGTACCTGGCCGCCGGGGCCGTCATCCCGCGCTCCGCCACCACCGTGCCCCCGCCCGTCACGGACCTGCTGACCAGCGTCAACGCGCTCGCCGAATCGGTCCCGACGGACGCGCTGCGCACCGTCGTCGACGAACTCGGCATCGCGCTCGCCGGACAGGGCCCCGACCTGCGCGCCCTCCTCGACGAGACGCGCGCCTTCACCTCCGCCGCGAACGCGAACCTCGCCCCGACGCGCACCCTGATCGACGACGCCGAGACCGTCCTGCGCACCCAGAACCAGGAAGCCGCGTCCCTCAAATCGTTCGGCGAGAACGCGCGACTCCTCGCCGAACAACTCCGCGAGTCCGACCCCGCGTTCCGCGACCTCGTCGGCACCGCCCCCGACGCCGCCACCGAACTCCGCGCCCTCGTCCGCGACCTCGACCCCTCGATGAGCGTCCTCGTCGCGAACCTGCTCACGACCTCCGAACTCATTGCATACCGCACGGACGGCCTCGAACAACTCATGTCGGAACTGCCGGCCGCGGTCGCCGCGGGCATGTCGGTCGTGCACGACGGCCGGCTCACCTTCGGCATGGTCACGACGTTCTTCGACCCCCCGAACTGCACCGCCGGCTACGAGGGCACGCGGTACCGGAACGGGCTCGACACGTCCCCGAGCGCCTCGTTGAACACCTCGGCGGCTTGCACCGAACCCCCGTCGAGCGGAGTGAACGTCCGCGGTTCGGCGAACGTGCCGCACCGTCCCGTCCCCGAACCGGCGCGCGCCGGGTCGGTCCTCGGTGCCGAACCGGACTCGCGGCTGCCCGGCGCGCTCGCGCTCCCGGGTGTGCCGAACGGAACCGGGGCCGTCGACCTTCGCGGGCTGCTCGCACTTCCGGAGGCCCGTCCGTGAGCGCGCACGGGTGCCGAACCGGACACGGCGCGGACGCACGCGACGTTCGTCCGGTCGGGGGCGGCCGGTGAGCGCGGAACGCACACCCCCGAACGCGGACGAGACCGCGTGGCAGGGGGCCTTGCAGGCCGAGGGAACCGGCCCCCACCGAACGCGAAAGCCGCGCCCACCCGCAGACCGCCCACCGGAAGCGGAGGGACGGGACGACGCGGCTCATGGCGATCGGCCGCCGCGCGGGAGGCGGAACGTGCGGGCTGCGCGGCGAGGTGCCAAAGGCCGACGGCTCGCCGGACGCCGGGGGACGGGACGACGCGGCTCATGGCGATCGGCCGCCGCGCGGGAGGCGGAACGTGCGGGCTCGGCGGCGAGGTGTCAAAGGCCGACCGTTCGC
>NZ_MKJY01000216.1 GCF_001942465.1 Actinomadura sp. CNU-125 | reverse complement strand
CCGTGCCGACCGGGGCCTGGTTCCTTGGGGCCGTTCGCGTGGCTCACCTGACCTCCTCGCCGCAGGCCGATCGCGGTACGGACCGGCTGACCCACGTCTCGTACGACGAACGCGGCGGCCGTCGCGTTCCCCCACGCCCCGCAGTACGCAATCATGGGGCCGTGGGACGGCTACCAGGAGGCGGGCTGGCCAAGGGGCTGGCCGTCACGTTGCGGACGATGACGCGGCGTTCCATTACGCGCCAGTATCCGGAAGTGCAGCCCGATCTGCCACCGCGCAGCCGGGGCGTCATCGCGTTGTTCGAGGAGAACTGCACGGTGTGCATGCTGTGCGCCCGTGAATGTCCGGATTGGTGTATCTACATCGACTCCCACAAGGAGACGCTCCCGGCCGAGGGCGGTGGGCGCGCGCGCACACGGAACGTCCTCGACCGGTTCGCCATCGACTTCTCGCTGTGCATGTACTGCGGCATCTGCGTCGAGGTGTGCCCGTTCGACGCGCTGTTCTGGTCGCCGGAGTTCGAGTACGCCGAGTACGACATCGCCGAACTGACGCACGAGAAGGACCGGCTGCGGGAGTGGATGTGGACGGTCCCGCCGCCGCAGGCCCCCGACCCGGCCGCCGAGGACCCGAAGGAGCTCGGCGCGGCGGAGAAGGCCGCCGCCCGCGCCGCCCGCAGGCCCCCGGGGGCCGCGCGGTGACCGGCCAGGAGATCGTGTTCGCGCTGCTCGGCGCGGTCGCCGTCGGTTCCGCGCTGCTCGTCGTGACGACGCGCCGGCTCGTCCATGCGGCGCTGTGGCTCGTCGTGTCGTTCGGCGCGCTCGCGGGCGGCTACCTGGTGCTGACGGCCGAGTTCGTCGCGTGGGTGCAGGTGCTGATCTACGTCGGCGCGATCGTGGTGCTGCTGCTGTTCGGGATCATGCTGACCCGCGCGCCGATCGGCGAGTCCGCCGACCTCGACTCCCCGAACCGGTGGGTCGCCGCCGCCGTGGCCGCCGCGACCGCCGCCGTCCTGGTCACCGTGCTGGTCATGGGGTTCGGCGACGAGCGGATCCCGCTCGGCGACGGCGGCGCCGGTTCGGCCGAGCAGCTCGGCTCGGCGGTGTTCCGCACCTGGGTGCTGCCGTTCGAGGTGCTGTCGGTGCTGCTGCTGGCCTCGCTGGTCGGCGCGATCGTGCTGTCGCGCTCGGACGTCGGCACGGACAACGACGACGACGATCACGAGCGGGAGGGCGAGCGCTGATGCACCTCGCCTACCCCACGGTCGTCGCCGCGCTGCTGTTCTCCATCGGCGTGTACGGAGTGCTGGCCCGGCGGAACGCGATCCTCGTCCTGATGTCGGTCGAGTTGATGCTGAACGCCGTGAACCTGAACCTCGTCACGTTCGACGTGTACTTGCGGGATCGGCTGCACGGCGGCCAGGTCCTCACGCTGTTCACGATCGTGATCGCGGCGGCGGAGATCGGGATCGGGCTGGCGATCGTCCTGCTGGTCTACCGCAACCGCCGGATGATCGACGTCGATCGCCTCCGCGACCTCGCCGAAGACCGGGCGGACAGCCGTCCGGACGACCGTCCGGACGACCGCGCGGAGCGTCCGGCGCCGGCGGACGCGGACGTCCGGGACGAGGAGGCCGCCCGGTGATCGTGCTCGCCTCCCTGACCGCGCTCCTCCCGTTCGCCGCCGCTTTCGCCGGCTTCCTCCTCGGCCCCCGCCTGACCCGCGCCCTGCGCGGCGGGACGCCCCCGCGCTCGCCGCTCCGCAACGGGCCCGCGCTGATCGCGTGCGTCCCGGCGGCGGTGTCGCTCGTCCTCGCGGCGATCGTCGCGTGGACCGTCTGGCGCGACCCCGGCGCCCGCACGGGCGCGTTCACGGTCGTCGACACCGGCACCGTCCCGATCCGCGTCGCGCTGCAGGTGGACGGGCTGTCGGCCGTCGTCGCGCTGATGGTGTGCTGCGTCGCGCTCGCCGTCCAGGCGTACTCGGTCGTCTACCTCGACGGGGACCGCCGCTACTCGTCCTACGCCGCCTTCGTGTCGCTGTTCACGTCGGCGATGCTGCTCGTCGTGTTCGCCGCCGACCTGCTCGTCCTGTACGTCGGCTGGGAAGTCATGGGCATCTGCTCGTACTTCCTGATCGGCCACCACTGGGAGGAGCGGGAGTACTCGCGGGCGGCGGTCAAGGCGTTCCTGACGACGCGGCTCGGCGACGCCGGGTTCCTCGTCGGGATCATCGTCCTCGGCGTCGGCGCCGGATCGTTCGAACTGGACGAGGTCCTGCGGCACGTCGCCGTGCTCCCGGACACGACCGTCACCGTCGCCGCGCTGCTCCTGCTCGCCGGGGTCGTCGGCAAGAGCGCCCAGTTCCCCCTGCACACCTGGCTGCCGGACGCGATGGCTGGCCCGACGCCGATCAGCGCGCTCATCCACGCCGCGACGATGGTCGCGGCGGGCGTCTACGTCGTCGCGCGGCTGTTCGGCGTGTTCGCGGCGGCCCCGGCGGCACTGGCCGTCCTCGGCGTCCTCGCGGTGATCTCCATGATCGGCGCGGCGCTCGCCGCCCTCGCCCAGGACGACCTCAAGCGCGTCCTCGCCTACTCCACGATCAGCCAGCTCGGCGTGATGGCGGCGGGCCTCGCCGTCGGCGCGCACACCCCCGCGATCTTCCACCTCCTCTCGCACGGCGCGTTCAAGGCGGTGCTGTTCCTCGCCGCCGGGTGCGTGATCGCCGTGACCGGCACGAACATGCTCGCCCGCTACGGCGGCCTCCGGCACGGCATGCCGATCACGTTCTGGTCGATGACGATCGGCTTCGGCGCCCTCGCGGGCGTCCCGCCCCTGTCCGGCTGGTTCAGCAAGGACTCGATCATCGAAGCCGCCCAGCACTCCGCCCTGCACGGCGGCGAACTGGGCGACGGCGCCGCCCCCGTTCTCCCGCCGCCGGACGGTCGCCTGCTCGCGGGCGAGCCGTCCGGCAGGTTCGATAGCTCGATCGCCGCATTGGCACCGGGCGAGGACGTGTCGGACCTGTGTGAACGCATCGGGTGCACCATGATCACGGTCGGCAAGGTGGTGATGGTGGAGAGTCCACCGAACATCCCGAGCGGCATCGCCTGGCTCGTCTACCTGGGCCTGCTCCTCACCGTCGCGCTCACCGCCGCCTACGCGACCCGCACGTGGCTGATGACGTTCTTCGGCGAGCCGCGCGGGACGCACGACATCCGCGAGCCGTCGAAGATCATGTCGTGGACGGTCGCGGCGCTCGCCGTGCCCGCCGCGATCATCGGGTTCTTCGGGCTCGGCGCGGACGAACTCCGCCCGCACCTCGGCTCCGCACTGCTCGGCGCCGTCCTGACCGTGCTCGGTGCGGGGGCCGCGTTCCTCGTCTGGAACCGCGATCCCGCACTCGACCCGGCGCGCGCGCTGGGACCCGTCCGTCCGGTCTTCGCGCGCGCCTTCTACGTGGACGAGCTGTACACCTTGGCAATCGTCCGCCCCATAAGGGCCTTCGCGCGCCTCGTCCTCACGGCGGACGCGCGCGGCATCGACACCGCCGTCGTCGAGACCGGACGGTCCGCGCGCCGCCTCGCCGGGCCGCTGCGCATCCCCCAGAACGGCAACCCGCAGACCTACCTCACCGGGCTGATCGCGGGCGTCGTCGTCATCGCGGCCGTGGTGGTGATCTTCCAGTGACGTTCGTCGTGATGATGGCGATCCCGCTCGTCGGGGCGCTCGCCCTCCTCCTCCCGCGCGGCCGGTTCCTCGCGACCGGCCTCGCCGTCCGCCGGTTCGGGACGCTGGTGTCCGGTGCGACGCTGCTCGTCGCCGTCGCCGCGCTCGGCGCGTTCGACTACGGCGACGCGTCCGCCGTCCAGCTCGGCGTCGACCGCGCCTGGGCCCCGGCGATCGGCCTGCGCTTCCACCTCGGCGTCGACGGGATCTCCCTCCCGCTCGTCGCCCTCACCGCGCTCCTCACCTTCCTCTGCTTCCTGCACCTGCTCCGGCACGTGCCGGACGGCGGCGACGTGCGGCTCCTGACCGCCCTCCTCCTCGTCCTGGAAGTCGGGCTGCTCGGCACCTTCACCTCCCTCGACCTCGTCCTCTTCTTCGTGTTCTTCGAGGTCGTCCTGCTCCCGATGTACGCGGTGATCATGCTGTGGGGCGGCCCGGGACGGCGCGCCGCCGCGTACAAGTTCATCCTCTACACCCTCCTCGGCTCCGGCCTGCTCCTCGCCGGGATGCTGCTGGTCGCCGTCGACGCCGGGACGCTCGACATGACCGAGCTCGCCGCCCGGCACGGCTCCGGCGTCGCCCACGGCCTCCAGGTCACCGCGTTCGCCCTCATGGCGCTCGGGCTCGCGGTCAAGGCGCCGATGTGGCCGCTGCACACGTGGCTGCCCGACGCGCACACCGAGGCCCCGACCGTCGGGTCCGTCCTGCTCGCCGGGGTCATGCTCAAGATGGGCACCTACGGCCTCGTCCGCGTCGCGCTCCCGCTCGCCCCGGACGGCGCCGCGTTCTGGGCGCCGTGGCTCGCGCTCCTCGCCGTGATCGGCATCGTCTACGGCGCCCTCGCGTGCCTCGCGCAGCGCGACCTCAAACGGATGATCGCGTACTCGTCGGTCGGGCACATGGGGTTCGTGCTGCTCGGCATCGCGACGCTGACGCCCGTCGGCGTGAACGCCGCCCTGTTCGGCAACATCGCGCACGGCCTCGTCACCGGCCTGCTGTTCTTCCTCGCCGGGGCGGTCAAGGAACGCTGGGGCACCGGCGACCTCGACGCCCTCGGCGGCGGCATGCTCACGACGTCGCCGCGCCTCGCGTCCGTCCTGACGTTCGCGTCCGTCGCGTCCCTCGGGCTGCCCGGCCTCGCCGGATTCTGGGGCGAGATGATGGCCCTCATGGGCGCGTACCGGCCCGCCCCCGACCTGCCCCGCACCCCGTTCCTGATCTTCCTGGCGGTCGCCGCGCTCGGCGCCGTCCTCACCGCCGCCTACTTCCTGCGCATGCTCTCCAAGATCACCCACGGCCGCCCCGACCGGCCGGCCGCGCCCCGCGACGGCGCGCCGTCACCGTCCAGGAGTACGCCGCCTGGCTGCCCCTGGTCGCGCTCACCCTGTTCATCGGGCTGTGGCCGAAAACCCTGCTGGACGTGACGACCGCGCCCGTGCGCGCCCTGTTGGGAGGCGGTTGATGATCCAGGGCATCGACTACGCGGCCGTCGCGCCGCCGCTGATCATCGCGGTCGCCGCCGTCGCGCTCCTGCTCGGCGACGCGTTCGGCGTGCCCCGCCGCCTCCTCGGCCCGCTGTCGGCCACCGCCCTCGCCGCCGCGTTCGCCGCCGTCCTCGCGCTCGGCACCGGCGACCGGCGCGCCACCCTCTGCCTCCCGGACGGCCTGCGCGGCGACGGCCCCGCGTCCTGCTCGTACGTCGCCGACGACTTCACGCTCGCCTTCCAGGGGATCGTCCTCCTCGCCGCCGTGATCGTCGTCCTGCTCTCGGCGCAGCAGCTCACCGACGCGCGGATCCCGGCGGGGGAGTACCACTTCCTCCTGCTGGCCGCCGTCGTCGGCGCGCTCACCCTCGTCGCCGCCCGCGACCTGATCCTGCTGGTCGTCGCGCTCGAAACCCTCTCGCTCCCGGTGTTCGCGCTCGTCGGCCTGCGCCGCTACGACGGCACCGCCTCCGAGGCCGCCCTCAAGCTCTTCCTCGTCTCCGTCGTCTCCGCCGCGATCATGCTGTTCGGCGTCAGCCTCCTCTACGGCGCGACCGGCGCCATGCACCTCGACCGGATCGCCCCCGCCCTCGCCGAACTCCCCGCCGGACTCGACGCGGTCGCCGCCGCCGGGATCGTCCTCGTCCTCGCCGGATTCGCGTTCAAGGTCGCGGCCGTCCCGTTCCACTTCTGGGCCCCGGACGTCTACCAGGGCGCCCCGCTCCCCGTCGCGGCGTTCCTGTCCGTCGTGTCCAAAGCGGCCGGATTCGCCGGGCTCGCGATCGTCCTGTCCCTCGGATTCCCCGCCTACGCGCACGTGTGGGGACCGCTCGTCGCCGTCCTCGCCGCCGTCACGATGACGCTCGGTAACCTCGTCGCGCTCCGCCAGCGCACCGCGATCCGCCTGCTGGCCTGGTCGTCGGTCGCGCAGTCCGGGTACATGCTGGCGCCGCTCGCCGTCGGCACCGACCACCTTCCCGAGGCGGTCGCCGCCACCACCGCGTACGTCGCCTTCTACGCCGTCATGAACCTCGGCGCGTTCGCCGTCGTCACCGGGTTCCGCCGCACGGCCGAACGCCGCCAGACCGTCGACACCCTGGACGACTACCGCGGCCTCGCCCGCCGCAGCCCCTTCACCGCCGCCGCCCTCGCCTTCTTCCTCATCTGCCTCGCCGGGCTCCCGCCGGGCGTCATGGGGCTGTTCGCGAAGGTCGTCGTGTTCCGCGGCGTCGTCGCGGGCGACGTCGTCTGGCTCGCCGTCGTCATGGCGATCAACACCGTCATCGGCCTCTACTACTACCTTCTATGGGCCGTCCGACTGTTCACCGAACCCACCAACCCGACCCCTGAAACCGTCCCCGGCCTGCCGATTCGCTTCGCCGTCGCCGCGACGGCCGCGGGCGCGCTCGTCCTGTCCGTCGCGCCGCAGGTCATCCTGCAGACGGTGACCGCCGCGACCTGACGGGAACGTTTCGCCAGGTCACACCGTTCTCGGTGTTGGGTGGAGCAAACGGGGAGGCTTCGGAAAAGTGCAGTTCAACGGCATCAAAACCGCAGCACTCATCGCTGCGCTGTCGGCCTTGATGCTCGCCGTCGGCTGGGTGATCGGCGGAGGCACCGGCCTCACCATCGCCCTGCTCATCGCGCTCGGCACCAACGGCGTCGCCTACTTCTTCAGCGACCGCATCGCGCTGCGCTCCATGCGCGCGCACCCGGTCGGCGAGGTCGAAGCGCCCGTCCT
The DNA here is from genome assembly GCF_001942465.1 of Actinomadura sp. CNU-125. Taxonomy (GTDB): domain Bacteria; phylum Actinomycetota; class Actinomycetes; order Streptosporangiales; family Streptosporangiaceae; genus Spirillospora. The sequence continues at coordinate 2,239 of NZ_MKJY01000216.1, read as the reverse complement.
GTACCGGCTCGTCCGCGAACTCGCCACCGCCCAGCGCCAGCCCATGCCGCGCCTCTACGTCTCCGAGACCATGCAGCCCAACGCGTTCGCCACCGGCCGCAACCCGCGCAACGCCGCCGTCTGCTGCACCCGCGGCATCCTGCGCATGCTGGACGAACGCGAACTGCGAGCCGTCCTCGGACACGAACTCTCACACGTCTACAACCGCGACATCCTGATCTCCTCGGTCGCCGCCGCCATCGCGACCGTGATCACCTACCTCTCGCACCTCGCGATCTTCCTCCCGATCGGACGCTCCGAGGACGACGACGGCCCCGGCATCCTCGGCGCGCTCCTCATGCTCGTCCTCGGCCCCGTCGCCGCCGCCGTCGTCCAGATGGCGATCAGCCGCACCCGCGAGTACGCCGCCGACGCCGCCGGGGCCCGCATCACCGGCGACCCCCTCGCCCTCGCGTCCGCGCTCCGCAAGATCGACGCCGGCACCCGGGCGATGCCCCTGCCCCAGGACCCCGAGCTCGCCACCACCAGCTCCCTGATGATCGCCAACCCGTTCCAGGGCGCCGGCATCGGCAAGCTCTTCTCCACCCACCCGCCGACCGCCGACCGCATCGCCCGCCTCGAACGCATGGCCCGCTGAAATCGGCGCGAACAATCCCCGGCTCCGCCGCGTCATAAGAAAACGAGAGCGCGCCGGCCGTCTCTGCGGGGGAGACGGCCGGCGCGCTCTCGTCAGCGATAGTTGACGAACTGAAGGGCAACGTCGAGATCCTTGCCCTTCAGCAGGGAGATGATCTCCTGCAGGTCGTCCTTCTTCTTCGAGCTGACCCGCAGCTCGTCCCCCTGGATCTGCGCCTTCACGCCCTTCGGGCCCTCGTCCCGGACGATCTTGCCGATCTTCTTGGCGTCCTCCTGGGAGATGCCCTCCTTCAGCGCCACGCCGAGCTTGTACAGCTTGCCCGACAGCTTCGGCTCCCCCGGATCGATCGCCTTCAGCGAGATCCCCCGCTTGACGAGCTTGTCCTTCAGCACGTCCAGCACGGCGTTCGCGCGCTCCTCGGTGTTCGCCTGGATCTCGATGGTCTCCCCGGACCACTTGATCCCCGCGTCCACGTTCCGGAAGTCGAACCGGTTGGCCACTTCCTTCGCGGCCTGGTTCAGCGCGTTGTCGACCTCCTGCCGGTCGAGCTTAGAGACGATGTCAAAACTACTGTCGGCCATCGTGTCCCCTCATTAGCACGTCGACGAAGCGTATCGACCTTCCCGCGGCGCCCGGCTCAGTCCTCGGTCCACCCGTGCTTCTGCGCCACCGCCAGCAGAGTCTCCCGGATCTTCACGATCTGCCCGCCCGTGAGCTCGGGCACCTTGACCAGCAGCACGTCGGTGATCTCGTTGCTGAACTGCCGCGACGACAGCACGTCGCACAGCGCGTCGTCGTCGAACGACTCCGACCGCCGCACCGGCGGCCCCGCGTCCGAACGCGGCTCCAGCGCGTGCACCGCGAACGCCTTCGGCCCCCGCTCCCCCTGCGCGACCTCGAACTCCACCACCGTCCCGGGCGTGAACAGGCTCTTGTCGTCCAGAAGGTCGTTGGCGTGCACGAACACGTCCTCACCACCCCCGTCCGGCACGATGAACCCGTACCCCCGCACATTGTCGAAACTGACGATCGTTCCTGAACGCACCACAGACCTCACCACGTCATCACAGCTCAAGCGCAGGCTAGCGCCTGCACCCCCGAACCTCACACACCACCGATGTCACGTCCACTCGCACCGTCCGCTATTCTTTCAAGTGCCGTCGCCGAGCGCGACACCAGGCGGGTTGCCCGAGTGGCCAATGGGAGCGGACTGTAAATCCGTCGGCTTAGCCTACCCAGGTTCGAATCCTGGACCCGCCACACCAGCCAAAACGCCCCTGACCAGCTTCAACGCGGCCAGGGGCCGTTGGCATAGGGTCCGGTGATCGTCACCGACCCTCTACGGCCGTCCGCGCCGAAGTCTAGGCGCCGTCCGGCCTGGCACCAGCCGTGATCCTGCGCTTGGCATCCTCCTGCCCCGCACACACTTCGCGTAGACCCGGAGCAGGACGGCCACGCTGTGCCGCGCCATGCCAGGCCCCAAGGGAGGTCCGGTCAGTCTGATCCCGCCTCGCGGCCCACGAACGAGCTTGTAACCTCAGGTGTGGAATGACCTTGCAGGTAGAAGATGAAGACGGCTTTATCTGATGCGTCCCGGATAGG
>NZ_MKJY01000215.1 GCF_001942465.1 Actinomadura sp. CNU-125 | reverse complement strand
TCCAGGTCTCGAATCGGAATATTTCTATTAGGAACATTCCGATTAGAAGCATCGGTGTGGTTCCATGTCAAGGCGCCCCGGCCCGAAGGAGCAGACCCATGACCGCAGAGACGATCCCCGCACTGGTCGAGCACGCGGCCCGCGTCCACGGCGACCGCGAGGCCGTCGTCTCCGGCGCGCTGCGCTGGACCTTCGCCCGGCTGCGGGACGAGGTGCGGGCCGCCGCGCGCGCGGCGATCGCGGCCGGCGTGCGGCCCGGCGACCGGGCGGCGATCTGGGCGCCGAACGGCGTCGAGTGGATCGTCGCGGCGCTCGGGGCGGTGAGCGCGGGCGCGTCCTGGTGCCGCTGAACACGCGGTACCGGGGCGCCGAGGCCGCCGACGTCCTGCGGCGCGGCCGGGCGAGCACGCTGTTCACCGTCCGGGGATTCCTGGGCAACGACTACCCGGCGCTGCTCGCGGGCGAGGACCTGCCGGAACTGCGCCTGGTCGTCCTGCTGGAAGGGGAGCCCGCGGGCCGGGAACTCGGGTGGGCGGACTTCCTGGACGGCGGCGCGGCGGTGGACGCGGACGCGGCGCGGGAGCGCGCGGCGGGCGTCCGGCCGGACGACGTCGCCGACATCGTCTTCACCTCCGGCACCACCGGACGCCCCAAAGGCGCGATGTCGACGCACGACGCGACGCTCTGGGCGTTCCGGGCGTGGAGCGAGGTCTCCACGCTCCGGGCGGGCGACCGGTACCTGCTGATCAATCCCTTCTTCCACACGTTCGGGTACAAGGCGGGGATCCTGGCGTGCCTGCTGAACGGCGCGACGATGCTGCCCGAGGCGGTGTTCGACGCCGCGACGGCGGCCGCCCGGCTGGCCGCCGACCGGGTCAGCGTGCTCATGGGGCCGCCGACGGTCTTCACCTCGCTGCTGGAGCTGCCCGACCGCCCCGTCCACTCGCTGCGGCTGGCGGGCACCGGCGCCGCCGACGTGCCCGTCGACCTGATCCGCCGGATCCGCGGCGAGCTGGGCGTCCCGCACGTCTTCACCGCGTACGGGCTGAGCGAGGCCGCCGGGGTGGTGTCGGTGTGCCCGGTGGACGCCGACGCCGAGACGGTCGCGCGCACCAGCGGGCCCGCGCTGCCCGGCACCGAGATCCGGATCGCCGCGCCGGACGGCCGCGCCCTGCCGCCCGGCGAGCAGGGCGAGATCCTGGTGCGCGGACGGCACGTCATGCGCGGCTACCTCGACGACCCGGAGGCCACCGCGCGGGCGTTCGACGCGGACGGCCGGCTGCGCACCGGCGACCTCGGACGGCTCGACGCGCGCGGCTACCTCACCGTCACCGGGCGGCTCAAGGACATGTTCGTCGTCGGCGGGTTCAACGTCTACCCGGCCGAGATCGAGGGCGTGCTCGCGACGCACCCGGCGGTCGTCGAGGCCGCGGTGCTGGGCGTCCCGGACGCGCGGCTCGGCGAGGTCGGCGCGGCGTGGCTGGTCGCCCGCGCGGAGACCGGCCCGGACGAGCTGACGGCGTGGCTGCGCGAGCGGCTGGCGAACTTCAAGGTGCCCCGGCACTTCCGCTTCGTGGACGCGCTGCCGCGCAACGCCGCGGGGAAGGTCGTCAAGGACGCGCTGCGGCGGCGCGCGTGATCGCCCCGCGCACGGTCACCCGGGGGCGCCGCGCCCGGCGAGTTCGTCCAGGTCGGCCAGCATCAGCTCGGCCAGGTCGCGTTCGGCCTCGTGGTAGCGGACGGCCCAGCGCGCCACGATCTCGGCGTGCGCCCAGCCCGTCCCGGTCACCGCGACGCGGCGGGAGTGCTCCGCCTCCTCCGCGAGCCGCTGCGCCCGGTCGCGCTGCTCGGTCACGACCTCCCGCAGCCGCTCGGGCCCGGCGAGGTGGCCGAGCCACACCCGCAGGGCGGGCCCGTGCTTGAGGACGGGCGGGCCGATGGGCGCGTCGGACGCCCACGCGGCGAGCGCGTCCCGTCCGTCCGGGGTGATCGCGTAGACGCGGCGGGGACGGCCGTCGGCCGCGACGTCCGTCCGGGAGGTCGCGTACCCGGCTTTCTCCAGTCGCTTGAGCTCGGCGTAGATCTGGCTCATCGCGGGAGACCAGTAGAAGAACCGCAGGATGTGCTCGGCCCACTTGCGGATCTCGTACCCGGTCGGCTCCTCGCCGAACGACAGCACGCCGAGGACGGCCCACGCGGTGGCGGGGAGCGTCGCGGGCTCGGCGCGCGACCGGGGCGAGGGCTTCACCATGCGCCTCAGCGTAGTCCCAACCCAACATGATCAAGGAGACGGCGATGTCGGAAGAGCTGCAGGACAAGGTGGTCATCGTGAGCGCCCGCGGGCTCGGCGCCGCGGCGGCGCGGCGGATGGCCCGGGACGGCGCGAAGATCGTCGTCACGGACCTGCTCGCGGAACCGGGGGCGCGGACGGCGTCCGAGGTCGGCGGCCTGTTCGTCCGGCACGACGTGACCGACCGGGACGGCTGGGCGGCCGTCACCGCGGCGGCGCTGGAGGAGTACGGGCGGATCGACGGGCTCGTCAACAACGCGGGCGTCTCGTCCAACGCCCTGCTGGAGAACGAGACGCTGGAGCACTTCGAGCGGGTCGTGAAGATCAACCTGACCGGGGTGTTCCTCGGCATGAAGGCCGTGCTCGGGCCGATGAAGGCGGTGGGCGGCGGGTCGATCGTGAACATCTCGTCCGCCGCGGGGCTGACGGCGCTGCCGCTGACCAGCGCGTACGGCGCGTCCAAGTGGGGCGTGCGCGGCCTCACCAAGATCGCGGCGACGGAGCTGGGCGGGCACCGGATCCGGGTGAACTCGGTGCATCCCGGCATGACGTACACGCCGATGACGTCCGAGCACGCGACCGAGGGCGAGGGCGGCTTCCCGCTGGCCGCGCTCGGCCGCGTGGGCCTGCCGGAGGAGATCGGCGAGGCGGTGTCGTTCCTGATCTCCGACGCGGCCCGCTACGTGACGGGCGCCGAGCTGGCCGTGGACGGCGGCTGGACCGCCGGGGAGGTCGTCATGATGGCGCAGGCCGCGGCCGGCTGAGGACGCCCGCGCGGCGACGCGTCAGCGGCGGGCGCCGTGCACCCGGTACGGCTCGGCGTCCGCCCACTTCACGTCGAGGCCGAGGCCCGGACGGTCCGGGGCGGGGCGCAGCGCGCCGCCCGCCGGGCTGAGCGTCCCGTCGAAGACGATGTCCTCGACGCGCACGTGGTCGTGGAAGTACTCCAGGTGGCGGAGCCGTTCGGCGCCGCAGAACGCGTGCGCCGACAGCGCCGGGGCGCAGTGCGCGGACAGGTCGACGCGGTGCGCCGCGGCGAGCCCGGCGACCTGCAGGACCCCGGTGACGCCGCCGCAGCGCGTCACGTCGGCCTGCAGGCAGTCCACGGCGCCGTCCAGCAGGCCGGTGAAGTCGCCGGAGACGTGGCCGTACTCGCCCGCCGCGATCTCCAGCCGTCCCGGGCCCCGGTCGCGCAGCAGCCGCAGCCCGGCGAGGTCGTCGCCGCCCACCGGCTCCTCGAACCACCGCACGTCCCACTCCCCCGCCAGGCGGTGCGCCCAGTACAGGGCGTCCTTGCGGGTCAGCGCGCCGTTGGCGTCGGCGTACAGCTCCGCGCCCGGCCCGATCGCCGCCCGGACGGCGGTGAGCCGCTCGGGGTCGCGTCCGGGGTCGCGGGACGTCTTCAGCTTCACCCGCGGGATGCCGCGCTCGACCCAGTCGCCGAGCTGGCGGGCGAGCCGGTCGAGCGGGTAGTTGGTGAAGCCGCCGCTGCCGTAGACGGGCACCTCGTCGTGGAACGCGGGCAGCACCCGGTACAGCGGCAGGCCGAGGAGCCGCGCCTTGAGGTCCCACAGGGCGGCGTCCACCGCCGACACGGCCATCGCGCCGGGGCCGGGGCGTCCGGCGTTGCGGATCGCGGCGAACATGGCGTGCTGCGCGGCGGCGGGCGCGAGCGCGTCGCGGTCCCGGACGACCGGCGCGAGCTTCGACTCGGCGAAGCGCGCGAGCGACACGTCGCCGTAGGTGTAGCCGATGCCCGTCCGTCCGCCCGCGTCGGCCTCGACGAGCACCATCGTGGTGGAGTCCCAGCGCAGGGTGCCGTCCTCCTCGATCCCGTCCGGCCCGTCCGTCGGCACCGTGAACGCGTGCACGCGCAGGCCCTCGATGGACATGTCCGCCATCGGCGGCTCCTCCCGCTCGGCGACGCGCTCTAACTACCTCCGGGAGACGCCGTGAAACGGCCGCGCCGCCCCGGTCCGGGCCCGGGTTTGGCCGCGGGCTCTCGGGGACTCGGAGGGTGGAAGACGGGGTGAGATCCGACGACGAGCGGGAGTGGACGATCATGGCTCAGCAAGTGGCCGACTATGTGCTCCGGCGCCTGACCGAGTGGGGCGTCCGCCGCGTGTACGGGTATCCGGGCGACGGCATCAACGGCATGCTGGGCGCTTTCGACCGCGCGAAGGGCGAGCCGGAGTTCATCCAGACGCGGCACGAGGAGATGGCCGCGTTCATGGCCTGCGCCCACGCGAAGTTCACCGGCGAGGTCGGCTGCTGCGCGGCGACGTCCGGTCCGGGCGCGATCCACCTGCTGAACGGCCTGTACGACGCCAAGCTGGACCACCAGCCGGTCGTCGCGATCGTCGGGCAGCAGAAGCGGCTCGCGCAGGGCACGCACTACCAGCAGGAAGTGAACCTGGAGGACCTGTTCTCCGACGTCTCCGAGTACTGCCAGATCGTCATGGCGCCCGCGCAGATGCGGCACGTGATCGACCGGGCGTTCAAGACTGCGCTGACCACGCGGAGCGTCGCGACGATCATCATCCCGGAGGACGTCCAGGAGGCGGACGCGGTGCCGTCGCCGCCCAAGGAGCACGGTTCGGTGTACTCCAGCGTGGGGTGGAGCCGGCCGCGCGTCCTGCCGAATCCGGAGGAGCTTCGCAAGGCGGCCGACATCCTCAACGAGGGCGAGCGGGTCGCGATGCTCATCGGGCAGGGCGCGGCGAACGCCCGCGAGGAGGTCGTCGAGGTCGCCGAGCTGCTCGGCGCGGGCGTCGCCAAGGCGCTGCTCGGCCGGGAGGTGCTGCCGGACGACCTGCCGTTCGTCACCGGCCCGATCGGGCTGCTCGGCTCCAAGGCCAGCGACGAGATGATGATGAACTGCGACACCCTGTTCATGGTCGGCAGCAGCTTCCCCTACGCGGAGTGGCTGCCGGACGAGGGCAGCTGCCGCGGCGTGGAGATCGACATCGACGGCCGCATGATCGGCATCCGGTACCCGATGGACGCGCACGTCGTCGGGGACGCCAAGGAGACGCTCCGCGAGCTGATCCCGCTGCTGCGCCGCAAGGAGGACCGCTCCTGGCGCGCGGAGATCGAGGAGAACGTCCGCACCTGGAACACCGTGATGGACAAGCGGGCCGCGCAGTCCTTCGAGGGCAAGATCAACCCGCAGGCGGTCGCGGCGGAGCTGTCCCCGCTGCTGCCGGACGACTCCGTGCTGACCGCCGACTCCGGTTCGGGCACGAACTGGTGGGCCCGGCACATCAAGATCCGCGAGGGGATGAAGGCGTCGCTGTCGGGGACGCTCGCGACGATGGGGCCGGGCGTCCCGTACGCGATCGCCGCGCGGTTCGCCTTCCCGGACCGTCCGGTCATCGCGTTCGTCGGCGACGGCGCGTTCCAGATGAACGGCATGAACGAGATGCTCACGGTGAAGCGGTACGCCGACCGGATGGGCGGCTCGCCGCCGCTGATCTTCTGCGTCTTCAACAACCAGGACCTCAACCAGGTCACCTGGGAGCAGCGGGCGATGGGCGGCGACCCGAAGTACGAGGGCTCGCAGTACATCCCGGACTTCCCGTACGCCAAGTACGCGGAACTCTGCGGCCTGAAGGGCATCTACTGCGACGAGCCCAAGAAGGTGAAGGGGGCGTGGCAGCAGGCGCTCGCGAGCGACCGTCCCGTCGTCCTGGAGTTCGTCGTCGACAACGAGATCGCGCCGATCCCGCCGCACATCACGAAGGACCAGGCCAAGAAGGCCGTCAAGGCCGGCATCAAGGACCCGGAGAAGGTCGGCATCGCCGCCCGCGGGTTCCGGCAGAAGCTCACCGACATGTACGAGAACCTTCCCGGCCGCAAGCACGACTAGCCGGGTCCGGGTTCTTCGGGGGGAGGCGCCATGCGGGTGGCCGCGGTACGGACCGTGCTGCCGGAGCACCGCTACGAGCAGCACGAGATCACCGAGGCCGTGGCCGCCCGGACGGACGCCGACCCGCGCGTCCTCGCGCGCTTCCACGCCAACACGCAGATCACCGGACGGCATCTGGCGCTGCCGATCGAGGAGTACGACCGGCTCACCGACTTCACGGCCGCCAACGACGCCTACGTCGACCGGGCCCTCGACCTCGGCGAGCGGGCGGCGGCCGCCGCGCTCGACGCCGCCGGGCTCGACCCGTCCGACATCGACCACCTGCTGTTCTGCTCGTCGACCGGGCTGGCCGTCCCGTCGCTGGACGCCGAGCTCGCGCAGCGGGCCGGGCTGCGCGAGGACGTCGTGCGGGTGCCGGTGTTCGGGCTCGGCTGCGCCGCCGGGGCGGCGGGCCTGGCCCGGGTGAACGACCATCTGCGGGGCCGCCCGGACGGCGCGGCCCTGCTGGTGTGCGTGGAGCTGTGCTCGCTGACCGTCCAGCGCGACGACGTCACGGCGCCGAACCTCGTGGGCAGCGGCCTGTTCGGGGACGGCGCGGCGGCGGCCGTCGCGCTCGGCGACGACCGGACGGCCGGGCGGCCCGCCGACGGGACCGCGGGCCCGCGGATCGTCGCGTCCCGCAGCCGCCTGTACCCGGGCACGCGGCGGCTGATGGGCTGGCGGGTCGGCGCGCACGGATTCCGGATCGTGCTGGCCGCCGACCTCGTCGACCTCGTCGACAAGGAGCTGGCCGGGGACGTGGACGCGTTCCTGCGCGACCACGGCCTGTCCCGCGCCGACGTGCCGTCGTGGGTGTGCCATCCGGGCGGCCCGAAGGTGATCGAGAAGATCGGCGAGGTGCTCGGGCTGGACGGCGGCGAGCTCGACGTGACGTGGGAGTCGCTGCGCCGCGCGGGGAACCTGTCGTCGGTGTCGGTGCTGAACGTGCTGGAGCAGACGATCGCCGAGCGCCGTCCGGGCGCGGGCGTCCCGGGCGTGCTGATGGCGCTCGGTCCCGGGTTCTCCGCCGAACTCGTCCTGCTGCGCTGGTGACCCGGTGCCGCCGACCTGGTTCACGCTGCTCATCGGCCTCGTCGCCCTGGAACGGGCGGCGGAGCTGGTCGTGGCGAAGCGGAACCTGGCGTGGGCGCGGCGCCGCGGCGGCGTCGAGCACGGACGGGGCCACTACGCGGGGATCGTCGCGGTGCAGGCCGGGCTGCTCGGCGGGGCGCTGCTGGAGGTGTGGCTGCTCGGCCGCCCGTTCGTCCCCGCGCTGGGCTGGCCGATGCTGGCGGTCGCCGTCCTCGCCCAGGGCCTGCGCTGGTGGTGCATCACGACGCTGGGCCGCCGGTGGAACACCCGGGTGGTGATCGTGCCGGGGCTGCCGCTGGTCGACCGCGGCCCGTACCGGCTGATGCCGCACCCGAACTACGCGGCGGTCGTCGCCGAGGGGATCGCGCTGCCGCTCGTCCACACCGCCTGGCTGACGGCGACGCTGTTCACCGTCGTGAACCTGGCCCTGCTGCGGACCCGCGTCCGCGTGGAGAACACCGCCCTGCGCACCGCCCCGCGCGCGTAGGGACGGCCGAGGCGGGACATGCGCGTCAGGCGTCGAATTCGGTGGTCCGGCGGACCTTGTCGAGAGCGGCGAGGATGGCGTCGAGGCGCTCGGCGGCCGGGTCGGCGGCGTATTCGAGGACGGCGTGGTTGAACGCGGCGGCCATCACGCTCGGCATGGAGTCGGACGCGTCGAAGCGCACCGTCCGCGCGCCCGCGAGCAGCGCGGCGATGCGCCGGGAGACGTCGCCGGGGTAGTCCTCCGGCGGGATCTCCCGGTTGAGGGAGTAGGCGCCGGACCCGGCCCGCTCGACCCAGGTGCGCTGCGCCTCCGCCGAGGTCAGGTACTCGACGAGCGCGCGGGCGGCGGGCGTGTCGCGGAACATGCCGAGCAGGTCGCCGCCGATCTCGACCGTGCCGCGGCCGGGGAACGGGACGAAGTCGAAGTCCGTCCCGGGCCGCGGGCGCTGCGCGGCCTGCGCGTAGAAGGCGGGGATGAACGAGCCCGCGTGGTCGAAGCGGCAGCCCGGCGGGTCGGCGAACATCCACCCGCCCGCCTCGCCGTAGCCGGTGAGCAGGACGCCGCCGTTCCCGTCGTGCGCGCCGCGCACGACGGTGCCGAACTCCTCCCACGCGCGCCGCACCTCCGGCGCCGTCCAGGCGAGCCGCCCGGACACCCACGCGTCGTAGACCTCGGGGCCCGACAGGTGGAGCAGGAGGTCCTCGATCCAGTCGGTGCCGGGCCAGCCCGACTGGGAGGTGTCCTCCAGGCCGAGGCACCAGGGGGTGTCGGCCGTCCCGGACACGGCGGTGGCGAATTCGTCCCAGGTGAGGGACGGGTCGTTCAGCCGTTCGGCGAGCCCGCCGGGGAGCGTGTCCGGGTTGTACCAGACGAGGCTCTTCACGGACGCCTTGAGGACGATCCCGTACGGGCGCCGCACGCCGTCCGGCCCGGTCGCGGCGGTCAGCTCGGCGGTGAGGCCCCGCGACGCGGACCCGACCGGGCGCAGGTGCCCGTCGGCGGCGTAGGCGCGCAGGTCGCCGGGGTTGGCGAGCACCGCGGTGTCGGGCGGGTGGCCGTCGTGCAGCTCGCTGGCGAGGACGGCGCGGGCGTCGCGGGTGCCGCTGTAGCGCACGTCGATCCCGGTGTCGCGCTCGAACTCGCGCAGCATCTCCACGAACGCGTCGCGCTCCGCGCCCGTCCAGGAGCCGAGCACGGTGACCGTCCGGTCGCCGCCGGGGCCGCCGCAGGCGGTGAGCGCGCAGAGCAGGACGAGCGCCATCACGGTGCGCACGGTCACCTCCGGTACTCGCGGAGCCGAAGCCAGATGCCGAACGCGGCGAGGCCCGCGACGGCCGCGGTGCCCGCCGGGAGCCCGGCGGCGAGGCCGCCGGTGTCGGTCGCGCGCCGAGCCCGGCCGTCAGCGGGCGCTGCGCGCGTTCGGCGGCGGCGAGGTCGAGGCCGC
>NZ_MKJY01000214.1 GCF_001942465.1 Actinomadura sp. CNU-125 | reverse complement strand
ACGACCGGATGACGGCTGTTGTGGTTCGTGGTGGTGGCGTAGAGGACGTCGGGTCCGGTGGTGGCAGGTAGTCGTTCGACACGCCCCTTGACTACCAAGAGTCACATCATGAACACAATGAGCCTCGCCGGGTGCGGCGGCCGGGGCGGCGGGCGTCCCGGCCGCCGCCGGTCACAGCAGGATCACCCCGAGGACCAGGACGAACACGATGGACGTGACGCCCTGCACGAGGGTCGCGGCGGTCTGCGCGCGGTAGGCGGTGGAGACGTTCATGCCGGAGAACTGCGTGACGACCCAGAAGTAGGAGTCGTTGACGTGGCTGACCACCATGGCGCCCGCGCCGATGGCCATGACCGCCAGGACCTGGCCGATGGGGACGGCGCCCATCGTGCCGTCCAGGCCGAGCGCGGGCAGCAGCGGCTGCGCGAGCGTCGAGGTGATGATCAGGGCGGCGGTGCTGCTGCCCTGCGCGGTCTTCAGCAGCGCGGCCAGGGCGAACAGGACCAGCAGGGCGACGGGCCCGGCGATGGCCGAGCCGTCGCCGATGAGCGTCTTGATGTAGTCGGCGATGGGCGTCGACTTGATCACCGCGCCGAACGCGCCGCCCGCGCCGGTGATCACCAGGATGACGGCGGAGTCGGCCAGGCCCTCGCCGACCCAGGTGGTGAGCACTTCGGCGTCGCGGCGGGTGGGCAGCAGCGCCAGGGCCAGCAGCACGCCGATCAGCAGCGCGTTGACGGGGGCGCCCAGGTCGGCCAGGACGTCGCCGGCGGCGCCGCCGACCAGGGTGCCGTCGCCGGACGGGAACGAGGCGACCGACCCGATCGCCATCAGCAGGATCGGCACGACGATCGGGGCGACCGCGCGGCCGAGGCCGGGGATGCGGTCGAACTGCGCCTTGTACTCCTCGAAGGTCTGCTCGGCCTGCGGGAGGGCGGTCTCCAGGTGCGCGGTGCGGCGCAGCGCCCACGCCAGCCCGGCGATGGTGGCGACCAGGGACACCGGGATGCCGAACAGGATGACCCAGATCAGGCCGTCGGAGCCGATGCCGACGTTGCCGGCCGCGGCGATCGGGCCGGGCGTCGGCGGGACGAAGGTGTGCGAGGCGTACAGGCCGGTGGCCAGCGCGGTGCCCAGGACGACGGGGTTCTTGCCGGTCTTGCGGGCGATCGAGCGCTGCAGGGGCGACAGCACGACGTATCCGGAGTCGCAGAACACCGGGATGGACACGACCCAGCCGATCAGCGACATGGCGATGGCGGGGTGGCGTTTGCCGACGACCTTCAGGACGGCGTCGGCGAGGGTGACGGCGGCGCCGGTGCGTTCCAGCACCTTCCCGATGATCGTCCCGAAGATGATCACCAGTCCGATGCTGGCGAGGATCGATCCGAAGCCCTCGGCGATCGTCCCGCCGAGGTCGGCCACGTACGGCTCGTCGGACCCGGCGGCGGCGCCGATGCCCATGGCCGCGAGCCCGAACGCGAACGTGGCCAGCACGATCGCCAGGAACGGGTGCAGCTTGAATCGCCCGCTCAGCAGGATGATCAGGCCGATGCTCGCGGCGAGCGCGAGCATCAGGAAGGGGCCGGTGGTGGTCATGGGACTCCTTGACGTGCTCTTACCTGGGGGTGGGCGGGCCGGGCCGCCCGGGGGAGCGGCGCGGACCGTCGTTCGGGGGACGGGTCGGAAGGGGGCGGGGCGGGTCAGGGACGTGCGCAGCCGCACGACCTGCTCGGCGAGATCGGCCAGCAGCGGCGCGGCCGAGCCGATCAGCTCGTCCAGGGTGCGGGGGCCGTCGGCGAGGCTGAACGCGGCGGTCAGCCCGAGGGCGTGCAGGTCGTCCAGCGGCCCGGCGACCGACCCGGCGAGCGCCGCGACGGGGACGCCGCCGCCGCGGGCGAGCTCGGCGACGACCGAGACGACCTTCCCGGCGGCGCTCTGCCCGTCCAGCCGCCCCTCCCCGGTGATCACCAGGTCGGCGGTGTCCAGCGCGGCGGGCAGGCCGACCATGTCGGCGACCAGGTCGCGCCGCGGGCGGGCTCGGCGCCCAGCACCGCGACCAGCCCGCCGCAGGTGCCGCCCGCGGCGCCCGCGCCGGGCAGGTCGTGGACGGCGACGCCGTAGCGGTCGGCCAGGACGTCGGCGAAGCGGGTCAGCGCGGCGTCCAGCACGGCGACCTGGCCGGGGGTCGCGCCCTTCTGCGGGCCGAACACCGCGGCGGCGCCGGACGGCCCGACGAAGGGGTTGGTGACGACGCAGGCGACGCGGAAGCGGGTGCCGCGGACCGCGGCGGGGACGCGGGTGTCGTCGATCGCGGCGATCGCGGCGAGGGCGCCGCCGCCCGGCGGCAGCTCCGCGCCGTCCGCGCCGGTGAACCGGACGCCCAGGGCGCGCAGCAGCCCGGTGCCGCCGTCGGTGGTGGCGCTGCCGCCGACGCAGACCTGGACGTCGCGGGCGCCGCGGGCGACCGCGTCGGCGACGAGCTCGCCCGTCCCGGTGGTGTCGGCCCGCATGGGGTCGCGTTCGCCGTCGGGCAGCAGCGGCAGCCCGGACGCCGCGGCGAGTTCGACGACGGCCGCGCGCCCGTCCCGGGAGATCGCGTAGCGGGCCTCGACGGGACGGCCGAGCGGGCCGGTGACGGTGCGGGCGATCTCTTCGCCGCCGCGGGCGCGCAGGAAGCAGTCCACGGTGCCCTCGCCGCCGTCGGCCATCGGCACCTGCGTGACGGTCGCGCCGGGCGCGGCGCGGCGCACGCCGGTCTCCACGGCCGCGCATACGGCGGCCGCGCCGAGGCCGCCCTTGAACGAGTCGGGCGCGACGACGATGTGCACGGGACGTTCCCCTCCTGGTCACGGCCCCGGTCACGGCACCGGGGTGTGGACAGACCTTAGAAGCGGCGGGCGGCGCCGGGCACCGGCACGGCGACCAAAGTCCGGCGCGCGGGACCGGCCCGGCTTTGTGCGGGGCGCCGAAAAGCGGGGCGCCGAAGACCGGTGGGGCGGGGAGGCCGGTGGGGCGGGGAGGTCAGTGGGCGCGGTCCAGGTCGGTGAGGTGGAGGGCCAGGCGCAGCGCGACGGCGTCGTCGAAGGCGCGCGGGTCGCGTCCGGTCAGCGCGGCGACCCGTCCCAGCCGGTACACCAGGGTGTTGCGGTGCACGTTGAGTTCCCGCGCGGCGCGCGCGGCGTGCCGGCCGTGGTCGAAGTAGGCGCGCAGGGTGCGGCGCAGTTCATCGGGGAGCGGGCCGAGGATCCGGGCGGCGGCCGCGGCGGCGGCCGGGGCGGGCAGGTCGGCGAGCAGGACGGCCACTTCCCGTTCGTGCAGCGTCGTGACGTCCGGGAGGGTGCGGCTGCGCAGGGCGAGGCGGGCGCGGCGGACGGTCTCGGCGAGGGCGCCGAAGTCGGCGCAGGTCCCGGCGTCCAGCAGGCACGCGCGGGGCAGGTCGCGGCGCAGGTCCAGCAGCCGTGCCCGCAGCGCGGCGGGCGCGCCTGCCCCGGCCACCGCCCACAGGGTGCCGGTGACGTCTACCGACGCCAGGACCTGCCGCTCGCCGCCGCCGAGCACCGTAGAGGCTGTCGGCGGCGCCCATCGCGTCGGCGGCGGAGTCGGCGGCGGGGCGCAGCGCGAACAGCGCGAACGGCGCCTCGGGGCGGGCGTCGACCAGCCGCAGCCGCTGCCGCCACGCCGCCTCGGTGAGCCGTCCCGCCAGCAGGTCGGCGACGATCTGGTCGCGGGTGCGGCGCCGCCATTCGGCTTCGGCCCGCATCGCCTGCTGGGTGATCATCAGCTCGGTCATCAGGGCGACGGCCTCGGCGAGGTCGCCGACCTCGCGGGGTTCGCCGGTCACCCCGACGACCCCGGCGATCTCCGTGCCGATCCGGACCGGCAGGTTGACCCCGGCGCGGGTGCCGCGCATGCGGCGCGCCTGCGCGCCGGTCACCGCGACGAGGCGCCGCCGTGCAGCACCCGGACCGGCGTCGTGCACGCCGCCGACGCGGTCGCGGTCGCCGCTGGCGATGATGACGCCGCGCCCGTCCATGAGGTTCACGTTCCGGCCGAGGCGCCGCATGATCTCGTCCACGATGGCCTGGGCGTCGGTACCGGTGATCACGCCGCCACTCTATGCGCCGGGCGCGCGCCGTCCCCCGCGCGCGTTCCGTCCGGGTCTTGCGGTGGCGGGGGCGGACGGCGCGGGCGGCGCGGCCGACGATCTCGGCGAGCGTCGCGGCGAGTTCGGGCGGGTCGAGCAGGGTGTAGTCGACGGGCAGCGCGGTGATGCGGTGCGCGAGGAACCACAGGGTGTCGCCGTGGGTGTGCAGGCGGCAGGTGCGGTCGTCGACCGGTTCCAGGACGCCCTGCCAGGCGGTGACGTGCGGGGCTGCCTGGGCGACCGGGGCGTGCAGCAGCAGCCGGGCGCGGATCGTCCCCGATCCGCCCGCCAGGGCGTCCATCGCCCACGCCGCCGCGTCGGCGCCGCCGGGCAGGGCGCGGGCGGGGCGGCGGGCGCGGTGCGGTGGACGCCGGTGACGCGGTCGGCGCGGAAGGTGCGCCAGGCGTCGCGGTCGGTGTCGTGGGCGACCAGGTACCAGCGGCGTCCGGCGGCGACGAGGCGGTGCGGCTGCGCGGCGTCGCCGCGAGGTGCGGCCGTCGGCGGAGGCGTAGGCGAAGCGGACGTCCTCGCCGGTGACGCAGGCGGCGGCCAGGGCCGTCAGGACGCCGGGGTCGGCGGCGGGCGCGTCCCGGTCGGGCAGGGCGACGGCGGCCTCGGCGAGGGCGGCGACGCGGTGCCGCAGCCGGGGCGGCAGGACCTGTTCGAGTTTGGCCAGGGCGCGGGGGCCGCTGTCGGCGACGCCGGTGACGGCGGACGCGGCGGCGGTGCGCAGGCCGATGGCGATGGCGACGGCCTCCTCGTCGTCCAGCAGCAGCGGCGGCATCGCGGTCCCGGCGGCGAGCCGGTACCCGCCGGTGCTGCCGTGCGCGGCGTGGACGGGGTAGCCGAGGCCGCGGAGCCGTTCGATGTCGCGGCGGACGGTGCGGGGGCTGACGCCCAGGCGGCGGGCGAGTTCGCCGCCCGGCCATTCCCGCGGGGTCTGCAGCAGGGACAGCAGCCGCAGCAGCCGTCCGGAGGGATCGCGCATGGATCCCATCCTGCCGCCCATTAGGACGTTCGATGACCTATTGGCGGCATAGCGTCGAGACGTCGGCGGGCGCGGGCGTCGCGTCCGGTGAGCGGAGGGAGAACGGCATGCTGCGGGGAATGGCGAACGTGAGCCTGTGGGCGGACGATCTGGAGGCGGCGCGCGACTGGTACGCCGAGGTGCTGGGCGCGGAGCCCTATTTCAGCAAGGCGGGACCGGACGGGCGGGTCGGGTACTACGAGTTCCGGGTCGGCGACCGCCGGGACGAGGTCGGGCTGATCGACGCGCGGTTCGCGCCGCCCGGGCACGCGCCGGGCCCGGGCGGGGCGATCCTGAGCTGGCACGTGGACGACCTGGAGGGGTCGCTGGCGCGGCTGCTGGAGCTGGGCGCGGTCCCGCACGAGGGGATCACGCCGCGCGGGGAGGGTTTCGTCACCGCGTCGGTCGTCGATCCGTTCGGCAACGTCCTGGGGATCATGACGAACCCGCACTGGCTGGAGATGCTGGCGGCCGGGCGGTGACCCGGCGCGCCGGGGGCGTGCGGAGCGTGCGGGGCGTGCGGGGTCAGGACGCGATGTAGTCGCGCAGGTGGCGGGCGGTGAGGGTGTCGGCGTCGGCGACGAGCCCGGCGGGGGTGCCGGTGTAGACGACGCGGCCGCCGTCGTGGCCGGCGCCGGGGCCCAGGTCGATGATCCAGTCGGCGTGCGCCATGACGGCCTGGTGGTGCTCGATGACGATGACGGTGCCGCCGGCGTCGACGAGGCGGTCGAGCAGGCCGAGCAGCTGGTCGACGTCGGCGGGGTGCAGGCCGGTGGTGGGCTCGTCCAGCACGTAGACGTCGGCTTTGCCGGCCATGTGGACGGCGAGCTTGAGGCGCTGCCGCTCGCCGCCGGACAGGGTGGTGAGGGGCTGGCCGAGCCGCAGGTAGCCCAGGCCGACGTCGGCGAGGCGGTCCAGGACGGTGCGGGCCTGCCCGGAGGGGAAGAACTCGCGGGCTTCGGCGACGGGCATGGCCAGCACCTGGCTGATGTCCTTGCCGCGCAGCTTGTAGGTGAGGACTTCGGCGGTGTAGCGGCGGCCCGCGCATTCCTCGCAGACGGCGGCGACCCCGGCCATCATGGCCAGGTCGGTGTAGACCAGGCCGATGCCCTTGCAGGCGGGGCAGGCGCCTTCGGAGTTGGCGCTGAACAGGGCCGCTTTGACGCCGTTGGCCTTGGCGAACGCGGCGCGGACGGCGTCCAGCAGCCCGGTGTAGGTGGCGGGGTTGCTGCGGCGGGACCCGCGGATGGCGGACTGGTCGACCACGACGACGCCGTCGCGGCCGGGCAGCGACCCGTGGATCAGGGAGCTCTTGCCGGATCCGGCGACGCCGGTGACGACGGTGAGGACGCCCAGCGGGATCTCCACGTCGACGTCGCGCAGGTTGTGCAGGTCGGCGCCCTTGATGGCCAGGTGGCCGGCGGGTTCGCGGACGGCGTCGCGGGGGCGGGCGCGGTCGCCCAGGTGGCGGCCGGTGCGGGTGCCGAACGCGCGCAGGCCCGCACGTCCCCGGCGTAGCAGACGCGGCCGCCCGCGGTGCCGGCGCCGGGGCCGAGGTCGACGACGTGGTCGGCGATGGCGATGGTCTCGGGCTTGTGCTCGACGACCAGGACGGTGTTGCCCTTGTCGCGCAGCCGCAGCAGCAGGTCGTTCATGCGGGCGATGTCGTGGGGGTGCAGCCCTGCGGTGGGCTCGTCGAAGACGTAGGTGACGTCGGACAGGCTGGAGCCCAGGTGCCGGACCATCTTGACGCGCTGGGCCTCGCCGCCCGACAGGCTGCCGGACTCGCGGTCGAGGCTGAGGTATCCCAGGCCGATCTCGACCAGGGAGTCCAGGGTGCCCTGGAGCGTGGCCACCAGCGGCGCGACGCGCTCGTCGCCGATCGCGCGGACGAACGCGGCCAGGTCGCTGATCTGCATGGCGGCGCAGTCGGCGATGTTGCGGCCGGCGATGCGGCTGCGCAGCGCGGCGGGGTTGAGGCGGGCGCCGCCGCAGGCGGGGCAGGCGGCGAACACCACGCGCGGTCGACGAACGCGCCGATGTGCTTTTGCATGGACTCGCGGTCCTTGTGCAGGTACAGGCGCCGCACTTTCACCAGCAGGCCCTCGTAGCTGGTGTTCATCCCGTTGCTTTTGATCTTGGTGGCGGGTTTGTTGAGGAAGTCGTCCCACTGCTGCTCGGTGTAGTCGCGCAGGGGGACGTCGGGGTCGAACAGGCCGGAGTCGACGAACACCTTCCAGTACCAGGTACCGACGCCGAAGTTCGGGGCGGTGATGGCGCCCTCGTTCAGCGACAGGCCGCGGTCGACGAGCTCGCCGACGTCGATGCGGCTGACGCGTCCGAGTCCCTCGCATTCGGGGCACATGCCCTCGGCGTTGTTGAAGCTGAACACCGCGGAGGTGCCCACGTGCGGCTCGCCGAGGCGGCTGAACACGATCCGCAGCATGGCGTGGGCGTCGGTGGCGGTCCCGACGGTGGAGCGGGAGTTGGCGCCCATCCGCTCCTGGTCGACGACGATGGCGGCCGACAGGTTGCGCAGCGCGTCGACGTCGGGGCGGCCGAGGCTGGGCATGAAGCCCTGCACGAAGGCGCTGTAGGTCTCGTTGATCAGGCGCTGGGACTCGGCGGCGACGGTGCCGAACACCAGGGAGGACTTTCCGGAGCCGGACACGCCGGTGAAGACGGTGAGGCGGCGCTTGGGGATGTCGATGTCGATGTCGGCGAGGTTGTTCTCCCGGGCGCCGCGGACCTCGATGACGTCGTGGCGGTCGGCGGCGGTCGGGCGGGCCGGGAGGCCGGTCGTGCCCGGGGCGGCGGGCTCGGGCGTCGCTGGGACGGTCATGGGTGGTCTCCACTCCCGGGGATTGATATTTTAGGGTGTAAAGAGATGCTTCGGCCGGTCAGTTTATGGCATAAGGAGATGTGGTTTGGTCGTCTTCGCCGGGCAGGGTGACCCGCGCCGCTCGATGGACCTGCTGTGGTGCGCGCGCACGACACCGCCGCGGGCGGCCGCGAGGGCGGGGGGACGGGCGGCGGGCCGTCGCGTCCCGGTCCCCGCCCGGGGCTGAGCGTGGACCTGATCGTGGACGCCGCGATCGCCGTCGCCGACGCCGAGGGAATGGCGGCGCTGTCGATGCGGGCGGTCGGCGAGCGGCTGGGCCGCACGGCGATGGCCCTGTACACCTACGTGCCGGGCAAGGCGGAGCTGGTCGACCTGATGTACGACCGCGCGCAGGCCGAGCTCCCGCCGGGGTACGGCGCGGCCGGGGGCTGGCGCGCGGCGGTGACGGCCTGGGCGCACGACACCTGGGCGTTCTACCTGCGGCATCCGTGGATGCTGGCGGTGTCGCAGGCGCGCCCGGTGCTGGGGCCGGGGGAGTACCGGGCGCTGGAGGCGCTGCTGGACGCCCTGTCGGGCGCGGGCCTGCACGGCGGGGGACGCGCGGCGCGCGGTGGCGACGCTGTCGAGCGTGGTGCGGGGCGCGGCGCGGACGGCGTCGAGGCGCGGGAGGCGGCGCGCGCGACGGGGGCGTCGGAGGACGAGTGGTGGCACGCGCGCAGCGACGCGCTGGAGGGCGTCGCCCCCGACTTCGCCGAGCGGTTCCCCCGGGTGGCGGAGCTGAGCGCCGCGGGCGCGTTCGACGACGCGGCGTTCGAGGGCGGCGATTTCGTGCTGTATCAGGAGCGCGCGGCGCGGGAGGCGTTCACGGGCGGGCTGAGGCTGGTCCTGGACGGCATCGAGGCCGCCGCCGCCCGCCCCGCCCTCTGATCTCCGGCCCCCTGATCTCCGGCCCGCAGATCTCCGGTAGGCGGGCCGGCCGGGTCAGGGGATCCGGGTGAACAGGGCCAGGACGGCGACGCCCGCGGTGAGCCAGGCGGCGTAGTCGCCGATGTGCCCCGAGTGCAGGTCGTGCAGCCGCCGCGTCACCGGCCGCACGACCGCCCCGCGGGTCGGCCGTAGCGCCGGCCGCGGCCGTCCGCGCGCGGCGGCGGCGACCACGACGGCCAGCCCGACGGTGACGGCCGACACCACAAGCCCCGACGCGCCCACGGGTGGGACGGGTGGACGGCGACACCGGTGACGCGCGCCCAGCAC
>NZ_MKJY01000213.1 GCF_001942465.1 Actinomadura sp. CNU-125 | reverse complement strand
CCGCGTCCTCACCCGGCCACGCGGGCCCCGGCAGGTTCTCTCCGGGGCCTTGCCCGAATCCCGGCCCGGGCTCGGCGCCCGCGCCTGTCCCGCCAGCCGGCGCCGGCGGCGGGGAGGGCGGCTGCGCGCCGCCCATCGCACCGGCCGACGGCCGGTAGCCCAGCTCCGTGTACGGCGGCGCGGCGGCCGAATCGCCCGGATCGCCGGGCTCGTTCCCCGGCATGGCCGAGGCCACCGGCTGCCCCTGATCGGGCCGGACGGCCCCGTCCGCGTCCTC
The DNA here is from genome assembly GCF_001942465.1 of Actinomadura sp. CNU-125. Classification (GTDB taxonomy): domain Bacteria; phylum Actinomycetota; class Actinomycetes; order Streptosporangiales; family Streptosporangiaceae; genus Spirillospora. The sequence goes on along the minus strand of NZ_MKJY01000213.1, from coordinate 9,058 downwards.
ACCCGGCCATGCGGGCCCCGGCACCGGACCGGCGCCCCCGCCGGGCGGTGGCGGCTGCGCACCGCCGACGGCCGGTAGCCCAGCTCCGTGTACGGCGGCGCGGCAGCCGAATCGCCCGACTCGTCCCCCGAGGCGCCTCCGGCCCCCCAGCCGACGCCACGCTCGTCACGGCCAGGACCGGGCATCCCAGAGGCGGCTGCGGGGCTCACGTCCTGACCTGGCAGCGGGGAACCCGCGCCGCCCGGGCCCCAGCCCGGGGCGCGCTCGTCACGGCCAGGACCGGGCATCCCAACGGCGGCTGCCGGGCTCACATCCTGGCCCGGCAGCGGGGAACCCGCGCCGCCCGGGCCCCAGCCCGGGGCGCGCTCGTCCCGATCGGGACCGGACATCCCAACGGCGGCTGCCGGGCTCACGTCATGACCCGGCAGCGGAGCAGCCGCGTCCCCCGGGCCTCGACCGGTGCCGCGTCCGTCCTGGCCATGGCCCGGCATCGCGGACGCGCCCGCGACGTCGTGTCCCCAGCCCGGCCCGTCACCCGCGCCGGGCGGCGGGGGCTGCGCACCGGCCGACGGCCGGTAGCCCAGCTCCGTGTACGGCGGCGCGGCGGCCGAATCGCCCGGATCGTCCCCAGACGCGCCTCCGGGAACCGCGCGCCGCCCGGCAGCGGGAACCCCTCGCCCCCCGCTCCCCAGCCGGGAGCGCGCTCGTCACGGGCGGGTGCGGGCGGGCTCGCGTCTCGTGGGCCTTGTCCCGGCATCGCCGAGGCGCCGCGACGTCGTCGCGGCGGGCCGGGTGGGGCGCTCGCGGCGGCGGGACGCTCGGGTTCGGCCAGGGGGCCGGTGCGGCGGCGGACGGGACGAAGCCCAGTTCGGTGTACGGGGGTGCGGCGTCGTCGCGGTCCGCCGCGGGGCTCTCCCAGGCGCGTTCGGCCGGGGGCTGGACGAACGGACGGTCGGGCTGGGCGGCCCCGGGCGGGTTCGGTGCGGCGCCCGGGGCGAGGCCGGGCTGGCTCTGCATCGCGGACGGGGGCGGCGGCATCGCGGGGCGTGGGGTGGACGTGTGGGTCGGGGAGGACGCGGTGGCGCGCGCGCGGTTGCGGCCGATGATTCCGGCGACGACCGCCGTAGGGACGGGGAAGCCGCGGGGGCGCGCGGGCATGCCTCCGAGGCGGCACCACGCGAGGTCCACCTCGTACATCGCGGCCAGGAGGGATTCGGCGCCGGGGCCGGATCCGGCGGCGGAGCGCAGGGGTTCGGGGAGGCGCATGTCGTCGGGCCAGAGGCGGCGCAGCGGGTGGCCCTGCTGGTCGGTGACCGCCTGCACCGTGTAGCGGATCTCCGGGTCCAGCCAGGGGACGATCGAGCCGGCGACGTCGCGCCGGACGACGGCGAGGTCGGCGGCGAGGAGCGCGGCGGCGACCAGGCGGGGTTCGATGTAGGCGGGGTCGGCGGGGTCGCCGGACAGGTCGCGATGACCTCGCTGAGCGTGTAGAACGCGTGCCGCAGGTCGTCGCCGGGGGAACTCTCGTTGCGGAGCGCGGGCACGAGGTGCGGCGGGCAGCGGGTGAGCCACTGCTGGACGATCGCCTGGTCGCCGTACGGGAGCGCGTCGTAGTCGACGGTCGGGTTGGCGAGGGTCGTGCCGAGGATCGACAGCAGCGCGTCCGCGCGGGTCTGGAACCGGACGTCGCCGCGCAGCGCGTTCGCGACGGCCCACATGGTGCGCAGGACGACGACGGCGGCGTCCACGCGGCTGGCGCGGAGCCGTTCGGCGTAGAGGCCGACGAGGGATTCGAGGGTGGGCGGGGTGAGCCAGCGGGGGCCGTCGACGTCCGGCAGCGGGGCGGCGCGGTAGGGCTTCCACAGGTCGAGCATCTGCGGGTCGAGGCGGGCGTCGAAGGCGGGCGCGGGCGCGCACCACAGCATGACGCCCCACGCCGCGACGACCGTGGACGGTGTCTCCGGCGTGAACTGCGTCCACCAGTGCGGGTACTCGGCGGTGGGCAGCGCGGCGGCGGACTGGACGGTCGCGGCGACGCCGGCGGTCAGGTCGGTGGCGAAGCCGTGGCCGACGAACGGGAGCCCGGCGGGCGGGTCGTAGGAGAAGTCGGGCCCGGCGGGGACGACGTGCGGGGGCAGGTCGGGGATCCGCCCGCCGCCCTGCTGCGCGGGCCGGGCGGCCATCCGGACGGCGGCGTGCTCGGCGGCGGGCACAGGTACCACTGCCCGTCGGACGGGTGCAGCCGGTACCAGCGCGCCCAGGCGCCGAACAGCCACCACGTGCCGTCGGGCAGCACGAGCATGCGCCCGCCGATCGAATGCTGCCGCTGCTGCTGCGCCGCCGACGGCCACCACGCGGCGGCCACCATCGCGCGCGTGTCGCGCTCGGCCTCCGCGAACGGATCATGCCCCCGCCGGGAGCTGGGCGGCGGAGCACTGCCATAGCCCGGTCCCCACACCACGATCGACATCGTAGTCAGCCGGGCGGCGCAGGGTCACCCGTCCCAGGACGCGGTGCGGTGCTGCCGCGCCTTCTGGACGTAGACCGTCGAGGTGTGCTCCAGGACGAGACGGTCGTCGTCGCAGAGTTCGCGGACGACGCGGCCGGGCGTCCCCGCGACGAGCACCCCGGACGGGATCTTCTTGCCGGGCGGGACGAGGGCTCCGGCGGCGATGAGGGTCCCGGCGCCGATGCGGGCGCCGTTCAGGACGATCGCGCCGATGCCGATCAGCGAGCCGGTCTCGACGTGCGCGCCGTGCACCATCGCCTTGTGCCCGAGGCTGACCCGGTCCTCCAGGACGGCGGGCATCCCGGGGTCGGCGTGCAGGCAGCTCAGGTCCTGGATGTTGCACTCCTCGCCGACGATGATCTCCTCGTCGTCGCCGCGCAGCACCGACCCGTACCAGACGCTGGCCGCGCGCGCCAGCTTCACCCGTCCGACGACGACGGCGCCGGGCGCGACCCACGCGTCCGGGTGGATGTCCGGACGGTCCGTCCCCAGCGATCCCACGTAATTCATGGGGCCGATGCTAGGCGAGGGCCGTCCACAGGGCTGTGGACGGCCCTCGCGACACGGGTTCGAGGTGAGCGAGATTTCTCCCGAGATCAGATAGTTTGTCGGGCCTACTCGCGTGAAGAAACGGCAGCAAGAGCGGCGTTCCGGTTGCGCGCACCCGGGGGTCCGGTCGAGAGTCGAATCTGACGTTTCTACGCGGGCCCGCTCACCGGCGGGTGAGGATCGCATCCGACCCTGACGGGGTGATACCCCCGCCAACGACCCCCCAAGGCATCATGAGCAACGAAGCCGAAATCCTGCCGAACCTCCTCCAAGACGAGCACTTCGAGATCGTCATGCGCGGCTACAACCGCCGCCAGGTCGACGACTACATCGCCCGCGCCCACCAGAAGAACCGCGAGCTGGAAGCACGGCTGGCCCGGGCGCAGGACGACTCCGAGCGCATCCGCCGGGAGATGGCCGAGCTGCGCGAGGCCCGCAAGCCGACCGGCGACGACCTGTCCGACCGGCTCCGGCAGATCATCAACCTCGCCGAGGACGAGGCGCAGGACAAGATCGCCCAGGCCGAGGCCAAGGGGGACGAGATCCGCGAGGACGCCGCGCAGGAGTCCAAGCGGATCGTCGACGAGGCCCGCGCGAACGCCGAGAAGAACCTCGCGAACGCGCAGCAGAAGGCCGAGCACGTGCTGAACTCCGCCGAGAAGGAGGCGGACCAGGCGCTGTCGTCGGCCCAGCAGGAGGCCGAGCAGACGGTGACGACCGCGCGGGTCGAGGCCGAGCGCACCCTCACCACCGCCGAGCGCCGCGCCGGGGTGATCAACGAGGGCGCCACGCAGCGGCTCAACGCGCTGACCAAGAACCACACGCAGGCGCTGCAGCGGCTCACCGAGATCAGCGAGACCCTGCACCGGCTGCTCACCGCCGAGAACGAGGCGGGCCCGCTGGAGAAGATGGTCGAGGACGCCGTCAAGCAGTCGGCGGCGCCGCGCAAGCAGCCCGCACACGCCGCGCCGGGCTCGGCGAAGCCGGGTCCGGGCAAGCCCGCCGCCGCACCGCGCGCGTCCGGCCGGGTCCGGGGAGCCGAAGCGCCGGAGCCCGCCCCCGCCCGGCCCGCGACCGCCGCACCGGCGGCGGGGACCAGCGAGCCGCCGTCGAGCCGTCCGAGCCGTCCGCGGCCGGTGCCGCCAAGCCCGCGCACGCCGCGGGGCCCGCCGCGCCCGAACCGGGCCCGGCGCCCGCGAAGCCCGCTCCCGCCACGACGCCCGCAGCCCACGGTGCACCACCGGGCCCGAGGCCGCCGACGTCCCGGTGCAGCCGATCGCCAAGCACGCCGCACCGCCGCGCCCGGCGCCGAGCCCGGACCGTCCGGACCGTCCGCCGCGGGCCCGGCCCGTCCCGCCGCAGCCGCGCGGCCCGATCGACCCCGCCTGACCCCGCCCGACGCGCCGCGCGTGCGTCCGGACGCCGTCCGGGCGCACCGCGCGCGTTCGAATAGGATCTTCGGGTGAGCAAGCGAACCACCACTCGCCAGGGGAGCCCGCGCCCGATCCGGCTCCTCGGAGACCCGATCCTGCGGACCGAGTGCGACCCGGTGCGGACCTTCGACGCCTCGCTCGAACGCCTCGTGGACGACATGTTCGCCACCATGTACGCCGAGAACGGCGCCGGGGTGGCCGCCAACCAGGTCGGGGTGGGCCTGCGGCTGTTCGTCTACGACTGCGACGACGACCGCGGCCGCCGCCACGTCGGCCACGTCGTCAACCCGGTCCTGACGGCCGCCGACGGCGACACGCTCGTCGAGTCCGAGGGCTGCCTGTCCGTCCCCGACATGCGGTTCGACACCCCCCGGTTCTCGCACGCGGTCGTCGAGGGCGTCGACGTCAAGGGCAAGCCCGTCCGCGTCGAGGGCACCGGCTACTTCGCCCGCTGCCTCCAGCACGAGTGCGGCCACCTGGAGGGCAACGTCTACATCGACGTCCTGTCCGGCGACGCCCGCCGCGAGGCGATGCGCGCCATCCGCGCCCTTCGCGGCTAGTCGGTGTCCAGCGGGATGACGACGCGGAAGGCCGCGCCTTCGCCCGGGGTCGAGTCGACCTCGACGACGCCGTCGTGGGCGGCGACGAGGGCCGCGACGATCGCGAGGCCGAGGCCGGTGCCGGTGCCGCCGTCCTCGCGGGACCGCGACGCGTCCGCCCGGTAGAAGCGTTCGAAGACGCGTTCCTTCGCCTCCGGCGACAGGCCCGGCCCCTCGTCGGCGACTTCGAGGACGGCCGCGGGCTCGTCCCGCAGCGTCCCGGACGTCAGCCGCACCTCGACGGGCGTCCCCTCGGGGGTGTGCGCGAGCGCGTTCGTCAGCAGGTTGCCGAGGACCTGCCGCAGCCGCGGCTCGTCCCCCCGCACCTGGTAGGCCATGCCGCCGCCGACCTTCAGCTGGACGGACCGGTCCGGCGCGAGCACCCGCGTCTCCTGGACGGTGTCGGCCGCGACGGCGAGCAGGTCGACCGGACGGCGCTCGATCGGCCGCTGCCGGTCGAGGCGGGCGAGGAGCAGCAGGTCCTCGACGAGCAGGCCCATCCGGGCGGCGGTGTCCTCGATCCGGCCGATCAGCCGGCCGAGTTCCTCGGGGCTGCGCGCGGCGCCCTGCCGGTAGAACTCGGCGAACCCGCGGATCGCGGTCAGCGGGGTGCGCAGCTCGTGGCTGGCGTCGGCGATGAACCGCCGCATCCGCTCCTCCGACCGGCGCGCCGACTCCTCCGACCGGCGGGCGGACTCCTCGGACCAGCGGGCCGCCGCCTCCGACTCGGCGCGCGCCCGGAACGCCGTCTCGATCTGCGCGAGCATGCTGTTCAGCGACCGGCCGAGCCGCCCCATCTCGGTGCGCCGGTCCGCTTCGGGGACGCGCCGCGACAGGTCCCCGGCGGCGATCGCCCCGGCCGTCGCCTCGATGGCCGACAGCGGCCGCAGCGCCGCCCGCACGACCCACACCCCGAGCCCCGCCAGCACCGCCAGCACGGACAGGCCGACGATCAGGTCGATCGCGACCAGCCGCCGGACGGTCTGCTCGATCTGCGCCATGCTGGTGCCGAGGACGAGCGTGCCGCCGCTCGGGATCGACACGGCGAGCACCCGCCACGGGGAGTTCGAACCGCCCGCGCCCGCGACGGTGAACGGCTCGTCCATGCGGCCGGTCAGATCGGTGGGCAGCTTCGGATATCCGCCCTCGTCGAGCGCGGTGCTGCGGTCCATGACCCGGCCGTCGGTCGTGCGGACCTCCCCGTAGGTCTCGCTGGGGATGCGCAGCTCGATCGGCCGGACCCCGCGCTGCAGGTACGGCTGGACCTGCTCGACCGTCCGCCGCATCGAGCTGTACAGCTGCTCGTCGGCACGGTTGACCAGGTACTGCCGCAGCACCGACGCGCCCGCGACCGCCATCACCGTCATCCCGAGGGTGACCAGCACCATCATCCCGGAGATCAGCTTGACGCGCAGCGACGTGCGGCCCCAGAGCCGGCCGAGCCCGGTGAGCGGACGGCGGCGGCGCGCCGCCGGGCGCGCCGCGTGCGCGCCCGCCGGAACCGGCCCGCCGGACACGGTGGTCATCCCGTCTTCGGGGGCTCGCGCAGCACGTAGCCCACGCCCCGCAGGGTGTGGATGAGCCGCGGCTCCACGTTGTCGACCTTGCGGCGCAGCGCGGACACGTACGACTCGACGATCCCCGCGTCGCCCTGGAAGTCGTAGTTCCACACGTGGTCGAGGATCTGCGCCTTGGACACGACGCGTCCGGCGTTGGCCATGAAGTAGCGCAGCAGCTTGAACTCGGTGGGCGACAGCTGGATGGCGCGGCCGTCCCGCCACACCTCGTGGCTGTCCTCGTCGAGCTCGATGTCGGCGAACACCATGCGCGGCGGCGGTTCGGCGACCCCGCCGCGGAACCGCCGCAGCACCGCCCGGATGCGGGCGATGACCTCCTCCAGGCTGAACGGCTTGGTGACGTAGTCGTCGCCGCCGATCGTGAGCCCCTTGATGCGGTCCTGCACGGCGTCGCGCGCGGTGAGGAACAGGACGGGCGTGTGGTCGCCCCCGGACCGCAGCCGCCGCGCGACATCGAACCCGTCGATGTCGGGGAGCATCACGTCCAGGACGATCAGGTCCGGCCGGTGCCGCCGCGCCGACTGCACCGCGTCCGCCCCGTTCGTCGCCGTCACCACCTCGAACCCGGTGAACCGCAGGCTCCCGGCGAGCAGCTCCAGGATGTTCGGCTCGTCCTCGACGACGAGCAGGGTCGCCTCGGGCGACCGGCCGCCGTTCGCCGTCGTCCGTTCAACCAATGACACAGCCCCCTCCACCATCACGTAGAGGCTCCCATCCGAAACTGAACGTTCCCTGAACGTTCCCGGCAATGCGGCCGCACGTCAGCGGCGTGCGGCCGCCGTCTCGACGGCGAGGACGAACATGTCCAGTTCGATCGGCGATCTCGTCGTGCGCTCCGCCGAACCCGCGCGGACGGCGGTTACGCGCTCGCCTTCGCCGTCTTCGCGGGCGTCGCGCTCGCCGCGTTCGTCCCCGCGCCGGCCGTGCCCCGGCGCGGGCGGCCCGGCGGCGGCCCGTCCGCGCACGGGATATCGGGAGCGGACGTTCAGCGAACCCTCAGGTAAGTGCGCTTCAGTGATGGGACAGGGCGCGCCCGGGCCCCGGAAGGGGAACGGGGGGTCGCGCGCCCTGGCCAACTTTCGCGCCACCGCGGCCGGGGGGACGAACCGAGCCTCGTCTCCCCGGCCGCGGTTTTTTCGTGCGGCGGGCGTTCAGGACACTTTCAGGTTGGATGCAGCCGGGTTGCAGATCCGCGCCGCAATCTCATGAGTGACAGACCACGAGGGGGATCACATGAGCGGCGAACGGACCGGACCGGTGGAGCCCGAGCGACCCGACTTCCAAGCGCCCGGCGGCGAGCCCGCCGCCGACCCGCGGCCGGCCGACGGGACACCGCCGTACGGCGCGCCCTACGGAACGCACGGAACGCAGCAGGCGCACGGGGCGCCCGGGGCGCCGTTCGGGATGCCGTTCGGCGGCGGTTTCGGGCCGCCCGTCCAGCCGCCCCGGCCGCGACGGCCCGGCCGGGTCCGCCGGACGATCGGTGCTGGGCGCCGCCGCGCTCGTGCTCGCCGCGGCGCGGTGCCGGGGGCGCGGCGGCGGCCGTCGCGCTGACCGGCGAGCCCGCGGGTTCCGCGCCGACCGCCGTGACGGGCGCGTCGACGTCGAACGGTTCGGTGTCGGCGGTCGCGTCGGCCGTCCTGCCGAGCGTCGTGTCGATCACCGCGCAGTCGGGGACGGGCAGCAGCGGCGGTTCGGGCGTGATCCTGAGCGAGGACGGGACGATCCTCACGAACGCGCACGTCGTGGAGGGCGCGCGGCAGGTGGCGGTGAAGTTCAGCGACGGGAGCAGCGCGCAGGCGACCGTCGTCGGGAGCGACCGGACGAACGACATCGCCGTCCTGAAGGCGCAGGGCGTGTCGGGGCTGAAGCCCGCCGCGTTCGGCACCACGAAGGGCCTCGCGGTCGGCGACCAGGTGCTCGCCATCGGCAGCCCGCTCGGCCTGGACGGCTCGGTGACCTCGGGGATCGTCAGCGCGCTGGGCCGGGAGGTCAGCGAGGGGAGCGAGCAGCCCGAGCAGCAGGCGCCCTGGCTGCCGCCGGAGCTGCAGCAGCAGCTCTCCCAGCAGGAGCAGACCGTGATCGAGAACGCGATCCAGACCGACGCGCCCATCAACCCGGGCAACTCCGGCGGCGCGCTGGTGAACATGTCCGGCCAGGTCATCGGGATCAACACCGCGATCGCCACCTCGGGCAGCGGCTCGGGCAGCATCGGCCTCGGCTTCGCGATCCCGGTCGACAGCGCGAAGGACACCGCGGCGGAGATCATCGCAGCCGCGTCGGCCTGACCCGCGGGCGCCGTCCGGCCAGGGCTCTGGGGGGAGCGGGCGGACGCGCCGCGGGGCGGGAGGTCGCGTCCGGCCGGGCCGGGTCGGCGGCGACCTCGACCGG
>NZ_MKJY01000212.1 GCF_001942465.1 Actinomadura sp. CNU-125 | reverse complement strand
GCGGGACTGGACGGGGCGGGCGTTGCGGGCGGTCGTTGAGGCGGCGGGGCGGGAGGAGGCGGAGGGGGTGGGGACGTCCGGTGGGGCGTCGGTTCGGGCTTTGCGGGTCGCGTTCGCGGGCGGCGGCTTCGCGGCACTCGCTGGTGGCGGCGTCGGCGGCGCGGGTGGCGGTGTGCACCGCGGCCGCGGTGGGGGCGGCGTTCGCGGCCGGGCTGTCGCAGCCCTACTGGGCGGCGATCGCGGTGTGCGCGGTGCTGCAGGGGCAGACCCTCACCGGGACGTGGCAGCGCGCCATCAACCGGTCGATCGGGACGGTCGCGGGGCTGGGGGTGGCGGCGCTGCTGCTGCCGCTGCATCCGCACGGGGTGGCGGTCGCCCTCATCGTGGGCGTGCTGCAGTTCGTCGTGGAGCTGCTGGTCGCCCGGAACTACGCGCTGGCGGTCATGTTCATCACGCCGCTGACGCTGCTGCTGGTGGAGGCCGCGCATCCCGGGGCGTCGCCGGTGCCGTTCGCGGAGTCGCGGCTGGTGAACACACTGCTGGGGTGCGCGATCGGGGTGGTCGGCGGGCACCTGCTGTGGCGGCGGGCGACGGGGCGGCGGGTGTCGGCGGTGCTGGCGACGGCGATCCGGGTGGAGGGGCGGCTGCTGGCGGCGGTGATGGCCGGACGCCCCCGGCACGAGATCGTCCAGGCGCGGCGGGACGCGCAGTCGTCGCTGCTGAACCTGCGGGACGTGTACGTGCAGGCGGTCGGGGACCATCCGGCCGCGGAGACGCTGTGGCCGCGGCTCGTCGCCGCCGAGCGCCTCGGCTACCTGATCCTGGCGCTGCCGGGCACGGAGTCGCCGGGCCGGGGCCCGGGCGGCGGCGACGTCGCGGCGGTCGAGGCGTGTTTCGCCCGGCTCGCGCCCGCCGCGACGGGCGCGGCCGTCCCGCCGGACGTGCCGGACGACCTGGACGTTCCGGACCCGCGGATAGGCACGGAGCTGCGGATGCTCGCGCGGCTCCTCCGCGAGCCCCCGCCGCGGCGCGAGCCCCGGCGGCGTGTCCGACGCGGAGTCTAGGGTGCGGGCATGGAGACGCTGCGGGCGAAACTGGACCTCGTCAAGCGGGTCGAGGCCGAGCACGGGTTCGGGGTCGAGATCGGCGAACCCCGGGTACTGGAGCCGATCCCCGAGCTGCCCGCCGGGGTGACCGAGGTGTTCGGGCTGTTCTCACAGCTCGCCGGGGACTACTTCAACTTCGTCCAGCCGGAGGAGATCGCCGGTCCGGACGAGTGGCGGTGGCGGCGGGGGGCCGACGGGGACTGCCCGCTCGGCCATCCGCTCGAGATCGGGTACGAGCGGTACGGGCTCCCACGCGACCTGCGCGACGACATCGTGGGCGGCGCCCCGATCCGGATGGACATGCAGGACGGGAGCGTCTACTACGTCGACCCCGACGATTACATCTTCTTCTACAAGAATCCCGACGTCGAAGAGATCGAGAGCGAGGACTTCGCGTCCGGGATCGTGGAGTTCTTCGACTCGCACGTGCTCGGCCCCGGGTATCCGAAGCTGGTCGAGGCCGTCCTCGGGCCGCGGGTCGTGCAGGAGCGCGACCGGAAGGGACGGCCCCGCGACTCGTGGATGCGTCTGCTGCAGGCGGCCGACCTGCTGTGACGCGGCGCCCGTCCCGCACGGGACGGCGCCCGGTGCGTCAGGACGGGTCGTAGGCGAGGTTCGGGGCGAGCCAGCGTTCGCCTCGGCGAGGGGCATGCCGCGGCGGGCTGCGTAGTCCTCGATCTGGTCCTTGCCGATGCGGCCGACGGTGAAGTACCGCGACTCCGGGTGGGCGAAGATGATGCCGCTGACACTGGCCGCGGGCGCCATCGCGTACGACTCGGTGAGCCGCATGCCGAGGCGTTCGGCGTCCAGCAGCTCGAACAGGTCGCGCTTCTCGCTGTGGTCGGGGCTCGCCGGGTAGCCGAGGGCGGGCCGGATGCCGCGGAACCGCTCGGCGTGCAGGTCCTCCAGGGCGGGGTCGGCGTCGGGCTCGAACCAGTCGCGGCGGGCCTTCAGGTGGACGTACTCGGCGAACGCCTCCGCGAGCCGGTCGGCGAGCGCCTTCACCATGATCGACTTGTAGTCGTCGTGGTCGGCCTCGTACTGGGCGGCGAGTTCCTCGGCGCCGAGGATCGTCACCGCGAACCCGCCGAGGTGGTCGCCGGACGGGGCGATGTAGTCGGCGAGGGAGCGGTTCGGACGTCCGGCCGGCTTCTTCGTCTGCTGCCGCAGCATCGGGAACCGGGGGCCGCCCTCCAGGACGATGTCGTCGCCGTCGGCGTGCGCGGGCCAGAACCCGTAGGCCCCGCGCGGCTTCAGCGAGCCGTTCTTGACGATGTCGTCGAGCAGCTCGTTGCCCTCGTCGAACAGTTCGCGGGCGACGGGCTGGTCGAGGATCGCCGGGTACTTGCCCTTCAGTTCCCACGCGAGGAAGAAGAACTGCCAGTCGATCATCTCGCGGAGCGTCGCCAGGTCGGGTTCGACCGTCCGGACGCCGGTGAAGGCGGGGGTCGGCAGGTCGTCGAAGGAGACCTTCTCGGCGTTCGCGCGGGCCTGCTCGAAGGTGAGCATCGGCCGCCGCTGCTTGTTCTCGTGCTCGGTGCGCAGCCGGGCCTGCTCGGCGCGGTTGGACTCGTCGAGCGCGGCGGCGCGCTCGGGGTCGAGCAGGTCGGACACGACGCCGACGACGCGGGACGCGTCCAGGACGTGCACGGTCGTCCGGTCGTAGACGGGCGCGATCTTCACGGCGGTGTGCTGCCGGGACGTGGTCGCGCCGCCGATCAGCAGCGGCAGGTTCATCCCGCGGCGCTGCATCTCGGCCGCGACGGACACCATCTCGTCGAGCGACGGGGTGATCAGCCCGGACAGCCCGACGGCGTCAGCGTTCTCCTCGATCGCGGTGTCGAGGATCTTCGCGGCCGGGACCATGACGCCGAGGTCGACGACGTCGTAGTTGTTGCAGCCGAGGACGACGCCGACGATGTTCTTGCCGATGTCGTGCACGTCGCCCTTGACGGTCGCCATGACGACCTTGCCGTTGCCGCGGGAGGTGTCGAGCAGGCCCGCCTTGCGCGCCTCCTCCTTCTCCTCCTCCATGTACGGTTCGAGGTAGGCGACGGACCGCTTCATCACGCGGGCGCTCTTGACGACCTGCGGCAGGAACATCTTCCCGGCGCCGAACAGGTCGCCGACGACCTTCATGCCGTCCATCAGCGGGCCCTCGATGACGTCGAGGGGACGGGCGGCCTTCTGCCGGGCCTCCTCGGTGTCCTCCTCGACGAAGTCGACGATGCCGTGGACGAGCGAGTGCTCCAGCCGCTTCTCGACGGGGCCCTCGCGCCACGACAGGTCCACGACGCGTTTCGTCCCGCTGCCCTTGACCGTCTCGGCGAACGTGACGAGCCGGTCGGTGGCGTCCGGACGGCGGTCGAACAGCACGTCCTCGACGTGTTCGAGCAGGTCGGCGGGGATGTCCTCGTAAACGGCGAGCTGCCCGGCGTTGACGATGCCCATGTCGAGGCCGGCGCGGATCGCGTGCAGCAGGAACGCCGAGTGCATCGCCTCGCGGACGACCTCGTTGCCGCGGAAGGAGAACGACAGGTTGGAGATGCCGCCGCTGGTGCGGGCGCCGGGGCAGCGCTCCTTGATCCGCGGGAGCGCGTCGATGAACGCCTTGGCGTACCCGTTGTGCTCCTCGATGCCGGTCGCGACGGCGAGGACGGCCGGGTCGAAGATGATGTCCTCGGCGGGGAAGCCCGCCCGCTGCGTCAGCAGGTCGTAGGCGCGGCCGCAGATCTCGACCTTGCGGTCGGCGGTGTCGGCCTGCCCGACCTCGTCGAACGCCATGACGACGACGCCCGCGCCGAAGTCGCGGATGCGGCGGGCCTGCTCCAGGAAGGGCTCCTCGCCCTCCTTGAGGCTGATCGAGTTGACGACGCCCTTGCCCTGGACGGTCTTCAGCCCGGCTTCGAGGACGCTCCACCGCGAGCTGTCCACCATGATCGGGATGCGGGCCGCCTCCGGCTCGGTCGCGATCAGGTTGAGGAACGTGGTGATCTCCCGCTCGCTGTCGAGCAGGTCGGCGTCCATGTTGACGTCGAGGAGGTTCGCGCCGCCGCGCACCTGGTCGAGGGCGACGTCCACGGCGGCCTGGTGGTCGCCCGCCTCGATGAGCTTGCGGAAGCGGGCCGAGCCGGTCACGTTCGTCCGCTCGCCGATCATGACGAAGCCCGTGTCGGCGCCGATCTTGAACGGTTCGAGGCCGCTGAACCGGGGCGCGGGCGGCACCTGCGGGACGGCCCGCGGCGCGGTGCCGCGCACGGCCTCGGCGATCTTCGCGATGTGGTCGGGGCCCGTCCCGCAGCAGCCGCCGACCGCGTTGACCAGGCTCTCCCCGGCGAACCCGCCGAGCAGCACGCCCATCTCGTCGGGCGTCTGGTCATAGCCGCCGAACGCGTTCGGCAGGCCCGCGTTCGGATAGGACGCGGTGTAGGTGGGGGCGATCCGGGCGAGTTCCTCGACGTGCGGGCGCATCTCCTCGGCGCCCAGCGAGCAGTTCAGCCCGACGACGAGCGGGTCGGCGTGCTCGATCGACCGCCAGAACGCCTCGACGGTCTGCCCGGACAGCGTCCGGCCGGACAGGTCGACGATCGTCACCGAGAGCCACAGCGGCAGGTCGGGGGCGACCTCGCGGGCGGCGGCGATCGCGGCCTTCGCGTTCAGTGTGTCGAAGATCGTCTCGATCAGCAGCAGGTCGACGCCGCCCTCGGCGAGGCCCGCGATCTGCTGCGCGTACGACTCGCGGACCTGGTCGAACGTGACGGCCCGGTAGGCCGGGTCCTCGACGCGGGGCGACAGCGACAACGTCACGTTCAGCGGCCCGACCGAGCCCGCGACGAACCGTCCGCCCGCCTCGTCGGCGGCCTGCCGGGCGATGCTCGCGGCCGCACGTTCATCTCGTGGACGTGCGCTTCGAGCCCGTAGTCGGCCTGGCCGATGCTCGTCGCGGTGAAGGTGTTGGTGGTCGTGATGTCGGCGCCCGCCGCGAGGTACTGCCGGTGGACGTCCAGGATGACGTCCGGACGGGTCAGGTTCAGCAGGTCGGGGTCGCCGGTGACGTCGCGGGAGTGGCCGCCGAAGCGGTCGCCGCGGTAGTCGTCGGGGGTGAGACCGGCCCCCTGCAGCATCGTCCCCCAGCCTCCGTCGAGGACGGCGATGCGCTCGTCGAGCAGTTTCCGCAGGGATTCGATCTTCACTGCCACCTCCCGCTGGTTCGTGGGAGGCGCCCTTGTTCCGACCGGACGGCTCGCGGTCCGGTGCGGCCGAGCGTGGCGGGCGTCCACCCGTTGCAGCGCCTCTCGGCCTGACAACGACAGTACCGCGCGACACGCCGGAATGTCAGTCCGGCCCCGGGACTTCCCGGCCGTCTCAGAAGGCCGTCCCTGGGGCATTCCATCCGTCCGCACCGCGGATAGGCTTCCCGACGTGCACGGACAACTTGTGAGCGGCTTGGCGGCGCGGCGGCGCGACGACCATCCGCTGCGCGTGACCGAGAGCGACGTCGTCGAGTACACCGAGGCCGTCGCGACGATGGACCGGATGGTGCGCGACCGGCAGGACGACCGGATCGACGACACCCTGTGGCTGCTGTCGCACCCCCCGACGTACACGGTGGGCCGGCGGACGCCGCCGCACGAGCGTCCGGACCCGTCCCGCGGCATCCCGGTCGTGGAGACGCGGCGCGGCGGGAAGCTGACGTACCACTCGCCGGGGCAGGTCGTCGGGTATCCGGTGCTGAAGCTGGCGGAGCCGACCGACGTGGTCGGGCTGATCCGCGACATCGAGCACATCCTGGTGGCGGTGCTCGGCGAGCTGGGCATCGCCGCCGAGCGGCGCGACACCCCGAAGGGCAGCCCGCTGCTGACCGGCGTCTGGACGGCCGAGGGCCGCAAGATCGTCTCGCTCGGGATGTACATCTCGCGGGGGGTCAGCGCGCACGGCTTCGCGATGGACGTCGACGCCGACCCGGAGCCGTGGACGTGGGCGGTGCCGTGCGGCATGCCGGACGTGGAGATGACGTCGGTGTGCCGCGAACGGGAGCGGCGCGGGCTGGCGCCGGTGCCGCAGCCCGAGGTGCGGCGGCTGATCACCGACGCCTGGAAGCGCGAGACCTGAGCCCCGGCGGCGCGCTCCGGAGCTCAGGTCCCGACGTCTGCGGCCGGTCTCGCGGCCGGTTCCGCGGTCAGGCCGCGCAGTTGCCCTGCGCGGGCTCACCGGCGAAGCGGTCGGTGAGGAAGTCGATCGCGTCCGGCCACGTCCACACCATGCCGGTGGCGTGCTCGGCGATCGTGTAGGTCTTCCAGGTCACGTTCGCGCCCTTCGCGCACCACGCCCGGTGCAGCGCGTCCGCCTGCTCGAACGGGATGATCTGGTCGAAGACGGCCTGCGTCTGCAGCACCGGGACGGTCGGCGCGGTCGAGCCCAGTTTGTTCTCGTCCAGCTTCGCCTGCCACTGCGGCGTGGCCAGGGGGTCGCTGGTGGTGAAGGCGCCGACCTTCTTGAACGCCGTCTCGCCGAAGGTGGCGATCCCGTCGACGCTGGCGATGCAGACGTCGGCGGACGTCTCCATCAGCTCGCGCCCCGCGTCGTTGAGGAACGACTCCAGGTCGAGCTGCGGGTAGGCGGCGTCGTATCCGGCGGCGGACATGAACATGAACGCGGCGAACAGGTTGCCGTCCAGGTTCGCGGCGACCGCCCGCAGGTCCGCCGGGACGCCGCCCGCGACGACGCCCTTCAGGTCGAGTTCGGGCGCGTAGGACGCGGCCAGCTCGGCGGCCCAGCCCGCGGTCGTCCCGCCCTGCGAGTAGCCCATCGCGGCGACCGGGTTGCCGTCCAGGTCCGCGCCCGGCAGGCGCTGCGCGGCCCGCGCCATGTTCAGCGCCGCCATGCCCTGGGCCTTGCCGACCTCGTAGGTGTGCAGGCCGGGCGTGCCGAGGCCCTGCATGTCGGTGACCGCGACCGCCCAGCCCTTGTTGAGGGCGTCGGCGATGAAGAACATCTCGTAGTCGAGGCCCTGCGTCATCGTGTAGGAGGGGGCGCACGAGTCGCCGAGCCCGCGCGTCCCGACGCCGTAGGTGACGAGGGGCCGCTCGCCCTGCCCGTCCCATTCCTCCTGCGGGACGAGCACGGTGCCGGACACCGCGATCGGGTCGCCGTGCACGTCCTCCGACCGGTACAGGACCTGCGTGGACGTGACGCCTTCCACGGGGTTGCGGCTGAACGGGTCGATGGTGAAGACCGATTCGCGGGAGCGGATGATGTCGCCCGGGCTCCCGGCGGGGAGCGGCCGCGGCGGCGTGTAGAACGGGTCCTCGGCGGGAGGCGCGAACTCCTGCGGCGCGGCCGCGGCCGGCGCCTGCAGGGCGGTCGCGGCGAGCGCGACCCCCATCCCGCAGGCGACCGCCGTGCGCAAGAGCCGGCGGACTGTGGTGGACATGGACCAACCCTTCGTCGTGCCCCGGCCCCTCTGGATCCCCCCCAGAGCCCCCGCGGGCCCGGCCGTCCTGGTGACGGCCCCCTGACCCTAGAGCAAGTAGATGCTTACTCCAATAAGGCCGGGAAAGGATCCGGACGCCCGGTTTTGTGGTCCGCCTGACAAAGGCCCTCAGCGGGGGCCGGTGCCCGCCCCGAACGCGCCCGCCGCCCAGAGCCGCCGGACGTGCGCGGTCATCGCCGGGCCGACCGCCCGCAGGGCGTCCAGGTCCTTGCGGGCCACCGGCGGGGCCGCCATGGCGCAGATCGCCGACACCACCATCCGGCAGGTGAACCGGCCGCCGTCGTCGCGGACGCCGAGCAGGTCGGCCAGCGCCGCCGTCATCTCGGTCTCCCGCCGCGCGCGGCGCCGGATCGCCTCCGGCCCCGCCGCGTACGCCTCGACCAGGAACAGCCGCGCGAACGGCAGCTCGGCGGCGACCGTCCGCAGGTACTGCGACAGCGCCGCCTCGCACCGCTCCAGCGGGTCACCGTCGCCGCCGGGTTCCAGCATCCGGTCCAGGGACGCGGCGCAGGCCGTCTCGAACGAGGCGAGGAAGCAGTCCTGCTTGGAGGTGAAGATCCGGTAGAAGGTCTGCCGCGACACCCCCGCGCGCTTCAGCACGTCCTCGACGGCGGTCGCGGCGTAGCCCTTCTCGGACATGACCTCCGCCATCGCGCGGCACAACCGCTCGCGCTGGATCCGGGCCACTTCCTCCGGGGCGAGCGCGTGCCGCCCTCGCGGCAGCCGGCGCGACGATGTGCTGGGCATCGTCCAACCCTAAATCAGCGGACGCTTTCAGCACACCGTCCTACCTGCACCGTCGCCCGCGAAGTGCGGCCACCAGGGGCCATACCGCCCCACATGCGCGGTTTCGGGGGTGATGTCACGTCCGGACGACCGCGCCGCACGACCACGAGGAAGGCGGCGAAACCGCGCGGGGCACGCGTCACCGGCGTCCGCGAACGCGACCGGCCTGCGGCGCGGGCCGTCCGGTGCGGGCCGTCCGGTGCGGGCCGTCCGGCGCGGGCCGTCCGGCGCGGGTTCAGTCGACGCTGAAGCACCCGGCGCCGCGCAGGCGGAGGACGAACTCGGCGACGCGTCCGCCCGCGCGACGCCGGACGTGTAGGACGCGTCCGGGTTGCCGGGGACGGGCGTGATCCACCCGTTTCCGGACGGCTCCGCCGACGGGTACGCGGCGCGGAGTTCGTCGACCGTGGAGCCCACGCCGATGCCTTCGGCGGTGCGCAGGCCGTCCCGCCCGAAGATCGCGACGACGCCCGCGCGGGGCGACAGGTGCAGCGTGGTCGCGGTGCCGTCCGGGCCCGCGACGTCGTAGACGCGGCAGTCGCCGACGGTTTCACCGGGTCGCGGGCGGGCCCGGCCCGTCGCGTCCAGTTCCCGTTCCGACATGCCGAGGCCGACGCCGCCGAAGCCGCTCGGCCCGAAGGGGACGCCCCCGCCGGGCTCGTGGGGGGACGGCGTCGAGGGGCCGGACGTGCCCGGATGCGGCGTCGGCGACGTGCGAGCGGGCGTCGGTGGCGTGTGCGAAGGCGTCGCGGTGCCGGTCGGCGTCGGGGACGCGTGGGACGGCGTCGGCGACGCCGTCGTCGGCGAGGGCGATGGGGTCGCGGGCCCGGTGGTCGCGGGCCCGGTCGTCGCGACCGTCGGCGACGCCGCCACCCGGTGGACGGCGCCGTCCCGGTCCGCGGTCAGGAAGACGAAGGCCGCGACCGCCGCGACCGCCGCGCGGCGGACCCGCCAGCACCGCCTTGGCGGTCCCCGAGGCCCCCTTCCCGGAAGCCGCGCCTGCACCCTGCCCGGCCT
>NZ_MKJY01000211.1 GCF_001942465.1 Actinomadura sp. CNU-125 | reverse complement strand
GGGCGTAGCGGAAGCCGGTGTTGCCGGACGAGCCGTCGGGGGTGTTGCGGGTGCGGGCGGCGACGCGGTAGCGGTTGCAGTACGACTCGTGGCACAGGTAGGAGCCGCCGCGCAGCGCGCGCCCGTCGCCCCAAGCGTCCGCGCACCATTCCCACACGTTGCCCGCCACGTTGTAGAGGCCGTACCCGTTGGGGGCGAACGCGGTGACCGGCGCGGTTCCCCGGTGGCCGTCCTCCACGGTGTTGCGGGTGGGGAAGTGCCCCTGCCAGATGTTGCACATGTGCCGGCCGTCCGGGGTGAGCTCGTCGCCCCACGCGTAGCGCGCGCCGTCCAGGCCGCCGCGCGCGGCGTACTCCCACTCGGCCTCCGTGGCGAGCCGGACGCCGGCCCAGCGGCAGAACGCCACGGCGTCGTTCCACGAGACGTGGACGACCGGGTGGTCGCCGCGTTCGTCCAGGTTCGTCCCCGGGCCCTCCGGTTCCCGCCACCACGCGCCCGCGACGCCGCACCACCAGGGCGTCCGGTCGGGACGCGGCGACACGCGCCGCACGGAACCGGGCAGGAAGCCCGCGAACACGTACGACCAGCCGAACCGTTCGGCGTCGGTGCGGTAGCCGGTCGCGGCGGCGAACTCCGCGAACTCGTCGTTCGTCGCCGCGTACGCGGACATCGCGAACGGCTTCACCGTGACGCGCCGTACCGGGCCCTCGCCGTCGCCGGGGTTGGCGTCGCGGTCGTCGTTCCCCATGCGGAACGAGCCGCCGGGGATCGGCACCAGGGAGCCGCGCGCCGCCCCGCCGCCCGCCCGGACGGGCGCGGACGCGGACGAGGGGGCGGGTGCGAGGGCTTCGGCGCGGGCGGGGGTGCAGCAGGGGCGTTCGTCGGTCACAGTTCCCTCAGGTCGTCGGCGATGGCGTGCAGGGTCTCGCGGCCGATGACGCCCACGGCCAGGCCGGCGATCTCCAGGAGGGAGAGCGGCATCGCCTCCGGCAGCAGCGGGCTGTCCAGGAGCGGCCCGAGGTGCTCGCGGAGCACCGCCTCGGCGGCCGGTTCGCCGAGCAGGTCGCGGACGGGCGTCGTCACGTCCAGCCTCGCCGCCGGGAACTGCGCGGCGGTGAGCGGGGGCCGTCCGGATTCGAGCACCCGGTCCCACTGTGCGCGGACGAGCAGATGGCCGGACGCGACCGGCCCGTGCCGGGGCAGCCCGAGACGTTCGTACTGTTCGGCCGGTGCGTCCTCGGCGCGGAGCAGGCCGGTCATGAGGGCGGCCATGCGCAGTTCGAGGTCGTCGTCGACGAGCGGGTTCTGTTGCTCCGGGTCGGTTTCCAGGTCGTACAGGAGCGTCCCGAAGGCGTGGGGATCGGTGTAGGCGTAGCCGGGCGCGCGCAGGGGGGCGACGCCCTTGGTGAACGTGAACGGTTCGGCCTGAGCGGCCTGCCGGAGCGTCTCCACGGGGAAGAGCCCGCGCATGTGGGCCGGCATGAGGGTGTACTCGGCGAGCGGCCGGTTGCCGGGTTCCGCGCAGGCCCGCATGTAGACGTACCGTCCGTCGGTGACGCTGACGTGGCCGCCGAAGATGCCGAACAGGCCCGCCTCCCGGACGGGCGCGTCCCGTGCGACGGCGTCGCGCAGCGGGACGCCCCGCATGTCGGGCGTCCGGTCGACGCCGAAGAACTCCAGCAGCGTCGGCCCGAGGTCGATCGTCTGGACGAGCGCGGCGCGGCGCTCGCCCGCGACGCGGCTGCGCGGGTCCCACACGAACAGCGGGAGGTGGATGGTCTCGTCCCAGAACGGCGGCGCGTTCTTGCCCCACCAGTCGTGCTCGCCCAGCAGGAACCCGTGGTCGGTGCAGACGATGAGGAGCGTGTCGTCCCACAGGCCGAGGTCGTCCATCGTGTCGAGGACGCGGCCGAGCGACCGGTCGCACATCGACAGCAGGGCCATGTACTGGTTCCTCAGGTGGGCGACCTGTTCGGGGGTTTCGGTGACGCGCTTGTAGTCGGGCCAGTCGAAGAGCGGCCCGTCGTAGTCGTCCGGGTAGAGCTTCTTGTAGTCGTCGTAGCTGAAGAACGGCTCGTGCGGGTCGAACGTCTCGATCTGCAGGAACCAGTCGTCCTCGGTGTGGTTGGTGCGGAGGAAGTGCAGGCCCGCGTCGAACGTCCGCGTCTGCGGATGGTCGGCCTCGTCCGTCAGGTAGAGGCGGTTCACCCGGTCCTGGCGCCGCAGCGGGTTCGCGCCGTGCGGGACGGTGTCGGGCGTCGGCGGGTCGGCGACGTGGCCCTTCCACTCGTCGCCCTCCTGTCCGCGGAAGAACTCGAAGGTGGAGAAACGCGGATGGTACGTGGCGCCGCCGTCGAGCCAGTAGTGCTGGTGGTCCGTCGCGAGGTGCGCGTGGACGCCGTGTTCCTTGAGCATCTGGGGGACCGAGTCGTCGAACGGTTCGAGCGGCCCCCAGCCCCGGTGCAGGAAGTTGTACCGGCCGGTGTGCAACTCGCGCCGCGCCGGGATGCACGGCATGCTGCCGCCGTAGCAGGTGTCGAACGTGGCGGTCCGCGCGGCGAGCCGCGTGAAGTTCGGCGCGTGCACCCCCGTCGCGCCGTAGGGCGGCAGGAACCGCCGGTTGAGGCTGTCGAACATCACCATGATGGCCTTCATCGCACCGTCCTGATCCGGTACACCGCGAGGGAACCCAGCAGCATGATCACGCGGAGACCGCGTACAGGGTGCGGTAGCCGCCGAAGTAGGTGAGCACGACCCACGCGACGCCGAACGCGAGGGGGACGTTCTGCGCCGCGTTGACGACGCCGAGGTCGCGGGCGCGGCTGCGCCGGTCGGGCAGCACGTCGGTGACGAGCGCCTGGTCGACCGACAGGAACGCGCCGTAGCCCGCGCCGAGCAGCACCGCCCCGGCCAGCGCGGACGGCCAGGTGGGCGCGGCGGCGAGCAGTGCGGCGGCGGCGCCCTGCAGCGCCCCGGCGACGGCGATGAGGTCGCGGCGCCGGCCCAGCGCGTCGGACACGACCCCGCCGAGGTGGCCGGTCGCGGCGCAGCACACCAGGTAGACGAGCGTGAGGATCAGCAGCGAGCCGTCGGGGTCGCCGCGGTGCAGCACGTCGGTGAGGAAGTACAGCAGGTAGGTGGTGCCCGCCAGGTTCCCCGCGTTGATCAGCACGCGGGACAGCAGCGCCCAGAAGTAGTCGGGATGCTCGCGGGGGCGGGGGAACGGCACCCGCTCCCCGGCCACCGGCGCGGCCGCCGCGTCCGCGCGGACGGCGGCCGCGACCGGGGCCGGGCGAGGAAGAACGGCAGCGGGGACAGCGCCGCCAGCAGCGCGACGGCCGCCCAGCTGGACGCGAGGGACGTCACCAGCATCGTGACCAGCACCATGCCGGCCACGAGCGCGATCACCTGCGGGACGCCCATCGCGGCGGACGCCGCGCCGCGCCGGTGGGGCGGCACCCGGTCGGCGATCACGGCGCTGAGCGCGGCGAGGACGGCCGCCGCGCCGACCGAGACGACCACCATCAGGCCCGCGACCACGGGCCAGCTCGCCGTCGTCCCGATCAGCGCGTACGGGACGGCGGCGAGCGCGAACCCGCCGAGCGCCCAGACGCGGCGGCGGCCGAACCGCGTCCGCGTCCGGTCGCACAGCATCCCGGCGACCGGGACGCAGACCACCACGACGACCGAGTTCTGGATCAGCAGGTACGACAGGACGTCGACCTTGTCGGCGGGGGCGATCTCGCCGATCAGGTGCGGCGTCATGAACTGCGGCGGGAGCAGGATGATCAGCCAGTAGCCGAACCAGGCGGCGCCGTATCCGAGCAGCCAGGGCCGTCCGATCCCGCCGTCCGCGCGGGCGGGGGCGGCGGCGGTCCGGACGGCGGCGTCCGTCGGCTCGCTCATGCCTGGTCCGCTCCGTTCCGGGCGCGCGCCCACGTCCGCAGGTAGGACTCCGCGCCGCGCGCCAGGTCGGCGATGATCTCCGGTCCGCCGACGCGGCCGACGTCGGCGAGCCAGTCGGGGACCAGGCCGTAGTTCGCGACGCCGTCGGTGTTCAGGTCCCAGGTGCGTCGCCCGGTGCGGAGCCGGTCCAGCTCGACGGACGGGTCGAACGGCGATGTGAACGGGTAGCCGAGGGGGTTCGCGTCGTTGTCCGTGCGGGGGGAGGGCAGGGGGCCCATGCCGTTGGCGTCGAGGCCGTAGCCGTAGCCGAACGTGTGGCGGGGGTCGCGGTTCCGCTTGTTGGCCGCCCATTCCCGGACGAACCCGTCGGCGGGGGAGCCGTAGCCGGTGACCATGCCGCCGAGCCGGTAGAGGCGGCGGACGAAGTTCTCGTCCGTCCAGCTGTGGGACGACACGACGCCCGAGTACCCCGCGTCCTCCAGGAGGGAGAGCGTCTCGTCGGCGGCCTTGACGCTCATGTGGTCGACCTCGACGATCATGCCCCGGTCGATCATGCCCTCGACCATGTGCGCGCCGAGGTCGGTGAGCCCGCGGACGTTGCAGTGCGGGGGGCTCGGATACAGCGGGAGCGTGATCCCCGCCATCCCGAGGTAGCGGAGCGGTTCCCGCAGGGCGTCGCCGAGTCCGCCGGCGGGGGCGATGGTGTTGTCGTGGGCCGCGCCGGTGCACGTCTCGGCCTGCCAGAACCGTCCGGTGCCGAGGAAGTTGCCCGCGTTGACGACGAGCCCGGTCGTGCCGGGGTCGAACCGGACGCCGCAGAGCGCGTTGTCGAACTTGTGGCACAGGAACATGGAGGAGACGCCGAGTTCGCGCATCTCGTCGAGCCCGCGGTCGATGTCGTCGCGGGTGCACTGCGGCTTCCCGCCGATGGAGCGGCAGCCGAACGGCTCGGACGTCTCGACGCCGAGGACGACCGCGAGCTTGCCGGACTCGATCACCCGCCGGGCTTGCGCGGGGCCGGTGACGATCCGGAACCAGCCCTGGCCGGGGCCACCGTTCCGCTCGTCGATGTACGCCTCCATCTCGCGCGTCCGCTGCGCCTGCAGGCGGACGACGTCCATCTCGTCGCACGCGTTGCGCTTCAGCGGGTAGACCTCGCAGAGCTGCCGGTTGGCGACGAGCTGGTTCACCAGGACGCGCTGCCCGGCGCGCCAGGACCGCTCCAGCCAGGCGTAGTAGACCTGCTGGTGGGTGCGGGAGTCCCAGGCGGGCCAGTCGGCGAAAGTGGGCCAGCCGGTGGGGTCGTGCGTCCCGAACGGGGTGCCGTGCCGGGTGAAGTTCTCGAACCACGCGAACGCGCCGTTCGCGCCGTGGTCCGGGCAGTCGGCCAGCGCCGCCTCGATGCCGCCGGGGTCGAACGGCTTCCCGCAGAGCAGGCTGCCGCCGAACGCCTCGTACGACATGAGGTGACTGTGCAGGTCGACGTACCCCCGCACCTCACCTTGCGGGGAGGACGGCGACGCGCGCGCCGCCGCGTGCGCGGACGGTGTCGGGCAGGCGGCGAGCAGGGCGGTGAGCAGGGCGGCGGCGGTGAGGACGGTGGCGAGCGGACGGAGCGGGCGGGGGATGAGCATGGGGCACCTCGACCGGGGATGGGGGCCACGGTTGTGAGGTGAGTGAACCACCGATCCGGCGAAAAGTGAACAAGTCTCATGTTGACCGGTCCGATCCGGCGAGGTCGGTGAAGTAGGCGCGGAGCATGCGGGCGCCGAGCGCGATCACCGCCGGGTCGCCGTCCTCGGCCGTCTGGAACGCCAGCCGCAGCAGCCCGTCGGACGCGTTGATGGCGACGAGCAGGACGCGCTCGTGGTCGGGCAGCGGCGGGAGCCCGGCCTCGCGGGTGCCCAGCTCGTGCAGCCGTCCGGCCATCTCGGCGTCGATGCGCCGGACGAGGTCGGTGTCGACGGGGCCGGTGTCGCGGAAGTCCGCGACGAAGAAGCCGGTGACGGTCCGGCGCAGGGCGAGGCTCTCCTCGTAGCCGAGGACGGCCGCGTCCGCCCACGTCCGCACGGGTTCGGCCGCGAGCCGGTCGTGCAGGCGGGCGAGGAGGATCTCCAGGTTGCGCATGGCCAGCTCGTGCGCGAGGCCCTGCTTGCCGTCGAAGAACTGGTAGAGCGTGCCGATCGGGACGCCCGCCCGGCGTGCGACGTCCCGGGTGGTCAGCGCCTCGTAGCCGGACTCGGCGAGCAGTTCGGCGCAGGCGTCGAGCAGCCGCTCGAAGCGGTCGGCGCTGCGTCGCTGGGTCGGCCTGCGGCGCACTCCGGGCGGCATGGCGGTCCCCTCTCTGGTGAACATGACGCTTGTTCATGTTTAATGTGACGGCAGCTCATGTTAGGAGAACCATGGACCCGCTTCCCGAAGGCTGGCTCTGGGGGACGGCCACGGCGGCCTACCAGATCGAGGGCGCCGTCGCCGCGGACGGCCGCGGCCCGAGCATCTGGGACGCCTTCACCGCCGAACCCGGCCGCGTGAAGAACGGCGACACCGGCGACGTGGCCTGCGACCACTACCACCGGTGGCCCGAGGACGTCGCGCTGATGGGCGACCTCGGCGTCAACGCCTACCGGTTCTCCGTCGCGTGGCCCCGGATCCAGCCGGACGGGCGCGGCCCCGCCAACGCGAAGGGGCTCGACTTCTACGACCGGCTCGTCGACGCCCTGGCCGAACGGGACATCGCTCCCGTCGTCACCCTCTACCACTGGGACCTCCCGCAGGCGCTCCAGGACGGCGGCGGCTGGATGGACCGCGACACCGCGCACCGCCTCGCCGAGTACGCGGGGCTCGTCGCCGACCGGCTCGGCGACCGCGTCGCCGCGTGGATCACGCTGAACGAGCCGTTCGTCCACATGACCGAGGGATACGGCATCGGGACGCACGCGCCCGGCGAGGCGCTCCTGCTGGACGCGCTCCCGGCGGCCCACCACATGCTCCTGGCGCACGGCCTCGCGGTCCCGGTGCTGCGGGAACGCTCGTCCGGGCTCGTCGGCCTCACCAACAACTACAGCCCGGTATGGCCCGCGAGCGGCGCGCCCGCCGACCGCGCGGCCGCCGCCGCGTTCGACGTCCTGCAGAACCGCCTGTTCACCGACCCCGTGCTGCTCGGCCGCCTGCCCGACATGAGCGCCTACGGCATCGCGCGGGACGGGCTGCCGTTCGTCCGCGACGGCGACCTCGCCGCGATCGCCGCGCCCCTCGACCGGCTCGGCGTCAACTACTACAGCCCCACCCGCGTCCGCGCCCCGGGCGCGCCGCCCCGGCCGCGGCCCCGGGCGGGTCGGTGCTCGGCGAGGTCGGCGGGCACATCGAGGACGCGGGGCTGCCGTTCGAGGACGTCCCGATCGACGGGTACCCCCTCACGGGGTTCGGCTGGCCGGTCGTCCCGGACGGGCTGCACGAGCTGCTGACGGGCCTGCGCGACACCTACGGCGACCGGCTCCCGCCGATCCTCGTCACCGAGAACGGCTGCTCCGCCCCCGACGACGACCCCGGCCGCCCCGACCGGGACCGCATCGACTACCTGGACGGCCACCTGCGCGCCCTGCACCGCGCGATCGGCGACGGCGTGGACGTCCGCGGCTACTTCGTGTGGTCGCTGCTCGACAACTTCGAGTGGGCCGAGGGGTACGGGCAGCGGTTCGGCCTCGTGCACGTCGACTTCGCCACGGGAGCCCGCACGCCCAAGGCGTCCTACCACTGGTTCCGGGAGCGGCTAGCCCGGTACCGGTGAGCGGGACGCCCAGGTACCGTCGAACCCCCGCCGCGACGACGATGGACGGTCATGAGCGAGCTGACGATTCCCGGGGTGCTGGCCCGGGCCGCGACGACGTCCCCGGACGCGGAGGCCGTCGTCGACGGGCCCGTCCGCGTCACCTACGCCGAGCTGCGCGACCGGGTGCGGGCGGCGGCGCGCGCGTTCGCGGCGGCGGGCGTGGAGCCGGGCGACCGGATCTCGATCTGGGCGCCGAACGGGCTGCAGTGGATCGTGACGGTGCTCGGCGCGGTGTCGGCGGGCGCGGCGCTCGTCCCGCTCAACACCCGCTACAAGGGCGACGAGGCCCGCTGGCCGCTGGAGAAGGCCGAGGTGAAGCTGCTGTTCGTCGAGGACGGCTTCCTCGGCATCGACTACCCGGGCCTGCTCGGGCAGGACGCGTCCGGCGCGGTCCCCGGGCTGCCCGGCCTGCGCGGCATCGTCACCTTCAACGGCCCCGAGCGGCCCGGCGTCACGTCGTGGGACGCGTTCCTCGGCGCGGGCGCGGCCGTCCCGGCGGCCGCCGCGGACGCCGAGGGCCGCGGCCGTCGCGCCCGGCGACATCGCCGACATCCTGTTCACCTCGGGCACCACCGGACGGCCGAAGGGCGTCCTGTGCACGCACGAGCAGAACATCCGGACGTACGAGGCGTGGACCGGCCGGACGGGCGTCGGCGCGGGCGACCGGTACCTCATCGTCAACCCGATGTTCCACACGTTCGGGTACAAGGCGGGCGTCCTGGCATGCCTGCTCAAGGGCGCCACGATGGTCCTGCAGCGGGTGTTCGAGGCGGACGAGACGCTCCGGCTGATCGAGCGCGAGCGGATCACCGTCCTGCCCGGCCCGCCCACGATCTACACGACGCTGCTGGACGCGCCCGGCCGCGAAGGCCGCGACCTGTCGTCGCTGCGGCTCGCCGTCACGGGCGCCGCGGACGTGCCCGTCGCGCTCGTCCGGCGCATCCGCGCCGAACTGTTCCCGCAGGTCGTCACCGCGTACGGGCTGACCGAGTCGTCCGGCACCGTCACCGCCTGCTCGGTGGACGACGACGACGAGACGATCGCGACCACGTGCGGCCGCGCCATCGCCGACGTCGAGGTCGTCATCGCGGGCGAGCAGGGCGACCCGGTTCCGACGGGGGAGGACGGCGCGGTCCTCGTGCGCGGCTACAACGTGATGAGCGGCTACCTCGACGACCCGGAGGCGACCGCCGCGACGCTCCGCGACGGCTGGCTCGACACCGGCGACCGGGGACGGCTCGACGAGCGCGGCAACCTGCGGATCACCGGCCGGACGAAGGAGATGTTCACGGTCGGCGGCTTCAACGTGTACCCGGCGGAGATCGAGGACGTCCTCGCCCGCCACGACGCGGTCGCCGAGTCGGGCGTCATCGGGATCCCGGACGAGCGGCTCGGTGAGGTCGCGCGCGCCTACGTGCGCACCCGCCCCGGCGCGTCCGTCGCCGCCGACGAGCTGATCGCGCACTGCAAGGAGCGGCTCGCGAACTTCAAGGTCCCCCGGGAGGTCGTCTTCGTGGACGACCTCCCGAAGACCGCGTCCGGCAAGGTCCGCCGAGTGGACCTGCCCCGCTGACCCCGTTGACCTGCGCGTGTGCCTTATCCGGCCGTTCATAAGGCAACACGCCGCAGGTCAACGAACGGGCCCGGCTAGAGCGCGGCGGCGACGC
>NZ_MKJY01000210.1 GCF_001942465.1 Actinomadura sp. CNU-125 | reverse complement strand
CTGGCCGTATCCCGGCTGCTGGCCGTAGCCGGGCTGCTGACCGTAGCCCGGCTGCTGCCCGTACGGGTCGTAGGGGTTACCCACACTTGCTCCTTATTGATTGACCCTGTGGTTATGTGACGCCCGCCGGACCCGGTGGGCTCCGCAAGTCTGACCGGAGATCGAACCCCGGTTCAAACCGGCAGGACACCGAACCGAACGAGCTGCCACAGCTCCGACCCCACGAGGGCGATTCCGAGGACCCACGTGCGGGTTCTCGGCGCGAGTGCCCACCACCGTCGTCCCGCCCCCAGCGGCGCGACGGCGAAGCCGATCGCGCCGGCGAAGACCACCGGGTTCGCGAGCACGGCACGGGCCGGGCGGCCCGCTCCGAACTCGATGAACACGGTCGTTCCTCCGCAGATGGGACACGGAATGCCGGTGAGCGCCCGCAAGGGGCAGAGCACGCCGGGGTCGTTGACCCGGTGGATCCATGAGGCGCCGACGGCCGCGACGGCCATCGCCGCTACCCGCAGCAGCGTCCCCTTGGGGCCGTGCCGCGCTGCGGTGAGAGTCCGGCTGACGATTCCCCCGAGTGCACCTTGCGATGCGCCGGTGACCGCCGCCCCGGGCGCTCCCCCCAACGGATCCTCCGTGTCGATGACATCAGGTGAGTGACCCATATACAAGGTGCACCCAGAGGCAGGTCAAGCCCCGACCACGATCCGCTACTGGACCGTTACACGGATCGTGCTCTTGACCGCCTCGGGGCAAGAGTAGGACAAAACGCCATCTACGTGCGTGCTCTTTGCTGTTCCACCACGACTTCGGACGCCCAGTCCCGCGTGACGGACGTCACGCGCTTCCGGCGGCGCCGACGACGAGGGCGGCGTCCTGTTCGGTGACGTGTTCGGCCTCGATCACGTCGGCGACGACCGCGGTGATGTTGTCGGGGCCGCCGTTCTCGCGGGCGAGCTCGATGAGCCGGGCGACGGCGCGGTGCGGGTCGCCTCCGCCGACAGCACCTCGTAGATCGTCTGCGCGTCGACGGGGCCGCTGAGGCCGTCCGAGCACAGCAGATACCGGTCGCCGAGGCGGGCCTCGCGCAGCCGCAGGTCGGGCTCCCGGTCGTCGCGGCCGTCCAGCACCCGGTACAGGACGTGCGAGAGCCGCGACGTCTCGGCCGGGTCGGGCGTCTGCCCAGACTGTTCGGCCTCCGCCTTCAGCAACTCGTCCATCGTGTGGTCCTGGGTCATCTGGAAAAGCTCGCCGTCGCGCAGCAGATAACCGCGCGAATCGCCGATGTGCGCCAAAGCGACCGACGAACCCGACCAGAGCATCGCGGTGAGCGTGGTGCCCATCCGGCTCAGATCCGGCCGTTCCTCGCGCACGATGCGGAGTTTCTCGTTGGCCTCGGCGACGGCGCGTCCCAACATGTCGACAAGGTCGTCACCGCGCGCATCGGCGTCCAGCGAGCGCAGCGATCCGATGACGGTCGAGCTGGCGACCTCGCCGCCGGCATAACCGCCCATCCCGTCCGCGACCGCGATCAACCGCGCACCGGCGTAACCCGAGTCCTCGTTGTTCTCTCGGTTGCACCCGATGTCGCTGCCTGCTGCGTACCTGATTGCTACGTTCATATCAGTTTCGATGACGATCCTGTCAGAGGAGTTGTATCAGTCACGAGCGCCTTCCCCAACGGTTCCGACACCATGCCGTACGGCGTAGAGAGCGGCCTGCGTCCGATCCTGGACTCCCAGTTTCATGAGCAGATTACTGACGTGCGTCTTGACCGTCTTCTCCGAGACCACGAGCGCGCGGGCGATCTCCTTGTTGGACCTTCCCCGCGCGATGTGCACGAGCACCTCCCGTTCCCGATCGGTCAGCGCGGCCAGGCCGCGGTCGTCCCCGGACGCCGGCTCGGCGAGCATCGCCTCGGCGGCGTCGGGCGCGAACAGGACGTGCCCGTCGTGGACCGCCCGGATCGCCTGGACGAGCGCCTGCGGGTCGACGTCCTTGTAGAGGTACCCGGCGGCGCCCGCCTGTACAGCGGGCAGCACGTGCCCGCGTTCCGTGACGCTCGTCAGGATCAGGACCCGTGCGGAGACCCCGCGTGCCCGCAGCTCCGTCAGCGCGGTCAGCCCGTCGGCGCCCGGCATCTTGAGGTCCATCAGCACGATATCGGGCTCGACGGATTCGGCCAGTGACACGGCCGACGCGCCGTCCGCGGCCTCGCCGACGACGTCGATGTCGTCCTGGATGCCGAGGAACGTGCGCAGCCCCTGCCGGACGACCGGGTGGTCATCGGCGATCAGCACCCTGATCGGCGCCCGCGCGCTCACAGCGGCACCTCCAGCCGGACGGTCGTGCCCGCCCCCGGCGCCGACGCGACGTCGAGCCGCGCGCCGATCGACACCGCCCGCTCCTGCATCGACGCGAGGCCGAGCCCGTTCTGCTGGTCGTCGTCCGGTTCGAACCCCGCACCGTCGTCCGACACCTGCAGCACCGCCCGTCCGTCCTCTGTCCCGAGACGGACGTGCACGGCGCGCGCGCCCGCGTGCCTGAGGGCGTTGTAGAGCGCCTCCTGGGTGATGCGGAACGCCACCGCCTCGTGCTCCTCCGGCAGGACGATCGCCTCGTCGCCGGTGAACCGGACGGACGTCTCGTGCGCCCGGTCGAGCACCTCGGCGTGCTTGCGCAGCGACGGGACGAGCCCGTCCGCGAGGTCCGCCGGGCGCAGCTCGTTGATCACCGCGCGCAGCTCGGCGAGCGCCTCCGCGGCGAGCCGCTCCACCTGCGCCAGCTCCCGGACGGTCCGCGCCGCGTCCCGCTCGGCGAGCGCCGCCGCCGTCCGGGCCGTCAGCCGCAGCGAGAACAGCTTCTGCGCCACCGCGTCGTGCAGCTCGCGGGCGAGCCGGTTGCGCTCGGCGACGACCGTCAGCTCCCGGTTGTGCTCGTACAGCCGGGCGTTCGTCATCGCGATGGCGGCGTGCGCGGCGAACAGGGCGAGGAGATCCTCGTCCTCCTGCGTGAAACCGCCCGGATGCCGCTTGTTGGCGAGGAAGACGATGCCGAGCACGTCCGCCCCGTCCCGGATCGGGACGCCGAGGAAGTCCTTCAGGACGGGGTGCGCGTGCGGCCAGCCCTCGAACTCGGGCTCGCGGCGGATGTCGGCGAGCCGCTTCGGCGCGTCGTCGCGCAGCATCGCGGCGAGCATCCCGTGCTGGCGGGGCAGCGGCCCGATGCGTTCCCAGTCGTCGTCGGAGACGCCCTCCACGACGAACTCGGCGAACGAGCCCTCGTCGTCGGGCACGCCGAGCGCCGCGTACCGGGCGTCCAGCAGCTGCGCCGCCGCCCGGACGATCACCTGCAGCACCTCGTGGACCGACAGGTGCCGGGTCACCGCGAGCACGGCGGAACTGACGGCGTGCAGGTCGCGCCCTGCCCGCCGCGAAGCCCGTCGTCGTCGTGCATCCCGCCCTCTCGTCCGGCCCTCTCGCCCGGCCCTTTCCTCCAGTCTGCACGGCCCCGCCGCGTCCCGCCTGACAAGAACCGTACTCGCACGCGAGGTCATCGCGAATCAGCCGCCGGAAGGAGGTGCGGCCGTGTCCGGACGCACCCGCCCGGACCCGGTCCCGGGACCGGAGTCCTAAGACCATCCGCCGACCCCCGCCCAGGCTCCGGGCCGATGCCCGTGACACGCGCGGATCCCTAGGTTCTCAGGCATGAAGAGCGTACGGAAGACCGCACTGATCACCGGAGCCTCCCGGGGCCTCGGCCGGGCCCTCGCCCGCGAACTCTCCCGGGACGGCTGGGCCCTCGTCGTCGACGCGCGGGACGCCGACGCGCTGCGGGCCGCGTCCGCCGGGTTCGGCGCCGCCGTCACCGCCGTCCCCGGGGACGTCGCCGACCCCGAGCACCGTGCCGCCCTCGCCGGCGCCGTCGGCGGCGGCCTCGACCTGCTCGTCAACAACGCGGGCACCCTCGGCACGACGCCGCTGCCCCGGCTGGCCGACCAGCCGATCTCCGACCTCGCCGACGCCTACGCGACGAACGTCCTGGCCCCGCTCGCGCTGATCCAGGCCGTGCTGCCCGCGCTGCGGGAGCGGCGCGGCGCGATCCTGAACATCACCTCGGACGCCGCCGTCGAGAACTACCCGACGTGGGGCGGCTACGGCTCGTCGAAGGCCGCGCTGGAGCAGCTTTCGAACGTCCTGGCGGCCGAGGAGCCCGACCTGGCCGTCTGGTGGGCCGACCCGGGCGAGATGCGCACCGGTATGCTGCGCGCCGCCGGGGAGGACGCCGACGCGGCCCCGCCGCCCGAGGAGGCCGCCGCCGCCCTGCACCGCCTGATCGCCGACCGGCTCCCGAGCGGCCGCCACCGCGCGTCCGACCTGGCCGGTGCGCGATGACGACGACCGTCCTGCGGCCGGACGCCCCCGCGGCGCCGGACGAACCGCGCGTGCTCGGCCCCGGCTACCGGGGGCCCACGTTCGGGATCGTCCTCGTCGTCACCCTGCTGGCGTTCGAGGCCATGGCCGTCGGGACCGTCATGCCCGTCGTCGCCGCCGATCTGAACGGCCTCGCCCTGTACGCGTGGGGGTTCAGCGCGACGCTGATCGCCGGGCTGCTGTCCACGGTCCTCGCGGGCGGCTGGATCGACCGGGCCGGCCCGATGCGCCCGTTCCTGATCGGTCTGGGGACGTTCGTCGCGGGGCT
Organism: Actinomadura sp. CNU-125; assembly: GCF_001942465.1. Taxonomy (GTDB): domain Bacteria; phylum Actinomycetota; class Actinomycetes; order Streptosporangiales; family Streptosporangiaceae; genus Spirillospora. The sequence goes on along the minus strand of NZ_MKJY01000210.1, from coordinate 54,297 downwards.
CGCCGTCGCGGGCGCCGCGCCCACGATGTGGCTGTTCGTCCTCGGACGCGCCGTGCAGGGCATCGGCACCGGACTCGCCATGGTCGCGATGTACGTCGTCGTCGCCCGCATCTATCCCGAATCGCTGCGGCCCCGCGTGTTCGCGGCGGAGTCGGCGGCGTGGGTGCTGCCGTCGCTGCTCGGCCCGGCCGTCGGCGGCGTCCTCGCCGAGCACGTCGGCTGGCGCTGGGTGTTCCTCGGGCTCATCCCCCTGGTGATCCCGCCGACCCTGCTCCTGGTCCGCGCGCTGCGCGGCACCGGACCCGCCGAGAACACCCGCGGCACGCCCGCCGCCGGCGGCGGGCCGTCGCGGCCGTCGCCGTCTCCGTCGGCGCCGCCGTCCTGCTCTACGGACTCGACGCCCCCGGCTGGATCATCGTCCCCGCCGTCGCCGCCGGACTCGCCGGGCTGGTGTTCGGGCTGCCCCGCCTCCTGCCCGCCGGGACGTTCCGGTTCCGCCGCGGCCTGCCCAGCGTCGTCCTCACCCGCGGGCTGCTCTCCGGCGCGTTCATGGGCACGGACGTGTTCATCCCGCTCGCCCTCACCACCCTGCACGGGTTCGGCCCCACCGAGGCCGGGGTCGTCCTCACCGTGGCCGCCCTCGGCTGGTCGGCGGCGTCGCAGTACCAGGGACGCTCGAAGCGTTCCCGCGCGTTCTTCGTGCGGCTCGGCGCCGCCTGCGTCACCACCGGCGTCGTCGCCGTCACCGTCGCGCTGCAGCTCACCGGCTGGGCCGCCGCCCCCGCCTGGCTCATCGGCGCGCCGGGATGGGCTTCGCCGTCGGCAGCCTCAGCGTCCTCCTGCTCGACGGCTCCAGCGAGGAGGAGCAGGGCGTCAACTCCTCCGCGCTGCAGATCGGCGACATGCTCGGGACGTCCCTGGTCGTGGGCATCGCGGGCGCGATCGTCGCCGCGGCAGGCACCGACCACCTCGAACTCGGCCTCGCCGCGGCCGGGACGCTCCTCGCCGCCGTCGCCGCCCTCGGCATCATCTCCGCACTCCGACTGGAGGCATCCCGATGACCATCGACTTCGCCCTTCCCCCCGACCTCGAAGCCCACGAGCCGCCCGAGGCGCGCGGCCGCGCCCGCGACGACGTCCGCCTCCTCGTCGGCCGCCGCACAACCGGCGACGTGACCCACCACGCCTTCCGCGACCTGCCCGGCCTCCTGCGCCCCGGCGACCTCCTCGTCGTCAACACCTCCGCGACCCTGCCCGCCGCCGTCCGCCTCGACCGCATCGGCGTCCACTTCTCCACCCCCGTCCCGGACGCCGACGACCGGCTCTGGCTCGTCGAACTGCGCCGCCTCACCGGCACGTCCACCCGCCCCTACGGCGGCGGCTCCCCCGGCGAATGGATCCCCATGCCCGGCGGCGCCACCCTCACCCTCGTCGAACGCCGCACCGAACGGCTCTGGCGAGCCCGGCTCAGCACCGACGTCGTCCCGTACCTGCACCGCCACGGCGTCCCCATCCGCTACGGGTACGTCCCCCGGGACCAGCCCACCGCGGCGTACCAGACCGTCTTCGCGCACGACCGCGCGTCCGGCGGCGCCGAAATGCCCAGCGCCGCCCGTCCCTTCACGCCCGAACTCGTCACGCGCCTGGTGTCGCGCGGCGTCCTGTTCGCCCCGATCACCCTGCACACCGGCGTCGCGTCCCCGGAAGCCCACGAACCCCCGTACGCCGAGCGCTACGACGTCCCCGCCCCGACCGCCGCGCTCGTCCGGCACGTCCGCGCCGAAGGCGGGCGGGTGATCGCGGTCGGCACCACCGCCGTCCGCGCCCTCGAAACCGCCGCGGTCACCGGCCGCGTCGAGCCGTCCACGGGCTGGACGAACCACATCGTCACGCCCGAGATCGGCGTCCGCGCGGTCGACGGGCTCCTCACCGGCCTGCACGAGCCGCGCTCGTCCCACCTGATGATGCTCGCCGCCGTCGCAGGTCCGGGCCTCCTCACCACCGTGTACCGCGCCGCGCTCGACGAGCACTACCGCTGGCACGAATTCGGCGACGTCAACCTCCTGATTCCCTGAACCCGTCTCGCATGGCGGACGTCACACGCGGCTCCGGCCGCCCGAGCCGGTAGCGTGGACCACAGCATGGACGGGTCAGCCGAGCGCACGCTGCTCATCACACTCACCGGACGCGACCGCCCCGGCGTGACGTCACGCCTCTTCAGGACGCTCGCCGAGTTCCAGGTCACCGTCGTCGACGTCGAACAGGTCGTGATCCGCGGCCGGCTCGTCCTCGGCGTCCTGGTCGCCTACCCCGCCGACACCGACATCGGCGGCGTGTGGAAGGCCGCCGAACGCGTCGGGAGCGACCTCGACATGGAGGTCGAGCTCTCCACCGGCCGCGACTCCCGCACGCCGAAACGGCGCGGACGGCTGCACGTCACCGTCCTCGGCGCCCCCCTCACGCCCGCCGCCATGGCCGGGATCGCGGGCCGCATCTCCGCGCACGGCGCCAACATCGACCGCATGGAACGCCTCGCGGGCGACCCCGTCACCTGCATCGAGATGGACGTCTCCGGCGCCGATCCCGACGCGCTGCGCGCCGGTCTCGCGGCCGAGGCCGCCGAACGCCAGGTCGACGTCGCCGTCCAGCCCGGCGGCCTGTCCCGGCGCGCCAAGCGGCTCATCGTGATGGACGTCGACTCCACCCTCATCCAGGGCGAGGTCATCGAGCTGCTCGCCGAGCACGCCGGCTGCCTCGCCGAGGTCGCCAAGGTCACCGAGGCCGCCATGCGCGGCGAACTCGACTTCGAGGGCTCCCTGCGCGAGCGCGTCGCGCTGCTCGCCGGGCTCGACGCGTCCGCCATCGACGAGGTCCGCGACCGGCTGAAGCTCGCCGCCGGGGCCCGCACCATGGTCCGCACCCTCAAGCGCCTCGACTACGAGTTCGCGATCGTCAGCGGCGGCTTCACCCAGGTCACCGACGCCCTCGTCGACGACCTCGGGATCGACTACTCGGCCGCCAACACCCTCGAGATCGAGAACGGCAAGCTCACCGGACGCGTCGTCGGCCCCGTCATCGACCGTCCCGGCAAGGCCGCCGCCCTCGAACGCTTCGCCCGCGAGGCGGGCGTCCCCATCGCCCAGACGGTCGCGATCGGCGACGGCGCCAACGACCTCGACATGCTGCAGGCCGCGGGCCTCGGCATCGCCTACAACGCCAAGCCCGTCGTCCGCCAGGCCGCCGACACCGCCGTCAACGTCCCCTACCTGGACACGATCGTCTTCCTCCTGGGCATCTCCCGCGAAGAAGTACTGGCCGCCGACGCGGCAGATTCTCTTGAGGGGACCACCTCCCGAACCCTCCGCTAGTCGCGGAACGATCCTCGCGTGCTGTTGCGAGAAACCGAGTTCTGTGCGGCACACGTATGCACGCTGCGGTCGTCCACGCCGAGGCGCTGGGTCGCCCGGCGCGTACACGCGGTGCGGGGCTTCGCGGCAGCCTGATCGTGGCATCGCCCTCGCGGCGTCGGGCGAGGCGCGTACGCGGAATGAAATCGGACGGCTCCGAGGTTCACCGTTCGTACCGTTGATCACCAGGGTAGATCGGTGATGCGGTCGGTGATCTTGGAGGCTTACGGTGTGGGAGCGTGCGCGCGAAGCGTACGTGCAGGCGAATGGGCGGGCGGCGCCCTGGTACGGGGTCGCGGCGGCGATCGCGATCGCGGTGCCGCTGCTCGCCGGGGCGCTCACCGGGCACGCCGGGCAGGGGTCGATGGTCGCGCTGGGCGCGTACCTGGTCGCCCTGCGAACCCCCGAGGGCCCGTACGGCGCGCGCGCCCGGGAACTGGGCCTCGCCGTCGTCGTCGTGGCCGTCGGCTCGACCATCGGGGGGTCGCTGGCCGGCAACACGTGGCTCGCGGTCGCGATCGTCCCGCCGCTGATCGCGCTCGGCGTCGCGGTGCCGCGGATCGGGCCGACCGCCGGGCTCGCCGTCCTGCTCGCCGCGATCCGGCCGCGGCAGGCCGACGTCGTCCTGGACGTCGGCCTGCTGGAGCTGATCGGCGGGGCGTTCACCACCGCGCTGCTGCTCGCCCCGTGGCCCGCGCGGCGGCTCCGGCCGCTGAACGCCGCGCTGAGCGAGGCCGCCGACGCGGTCGCCGAAGCCCTCGACGCCGTCGCCGAGCACGTCGACGCGCCCGATCCCGCGCCGCTGGACGCCGTCGAGCTGACGAACCCGGACCTGCTGGCCGTCGCGCGGCTGCCCGACTGGGAGCAGCGGCGGCGGGCGGCGTCCGAGGCGCTGACCGCCGCCCGCACGACGTTCGGCCTGTACCGGTCCGACCGGGGGCGGGAGGACCCGACGCGGCCCGAGCGGCTCATCGAGGCGCTGGCCCGCGTCCTGCACGAGACGGTGACGCTGCAGGCCGTCGTGGAGGCCGCCCGCAACTACCCGCCGGAGCGCGAGTGGAAGATGGAGGCGCAGACCGCGATCTCCGCGCTGGCCGCCCGGCTGCGGCTGCTGGCGGGCGCGGTCGCGACGTCGGGGGAGGCGCCGCTCGGCGGGGAGGAGTCCGCCGCCGTCCGCCGGATGGGACGCGCCGCCGAGGGCGTCCGCCGGGCCGGGCTCGCGGGCGAGGAGGACCTCGTCGCTCGCGCTCATCGGGCAGGTGCGGCGGTCGATCGACCGCATCGCCGGCGAGGTCGCGTCCGCGCGGCGCATCACCGCGGGCGGGCTGCGGCTCGGGTTCGGGCCGCCCCGGATCCCGGAGACGAACCCGCTGCCGGTGTGGGAGCGGGTCCGCAAGGCCGTCGCCACCCGGTCGCCGCGGTTCCGGCAGGTGTCGCGCGTCTTCCTCACGGCCGTCGTGTCGATGGCGCTGGCCGCCGCGCTCGACCTGTCGCACGGCCACTGGATGACGCTGACCGCGATGCTGTCCCTGCGCGCCACCTACGGCGAGACGGTCGAGCGGCTCGTGCAGCGCGTCGGCGGGACGGCGGCCGGGTCGATCATCGCGGCGGTGCTGCTGACGCTCGCGCCCGGCCAGTTCACCATCGCGTTCGTCGTCCTGCTCTTCGCGTTCGCCGGGTTCGCGATGCGCTCGGTCAACTCCGCGTACTGGTTCCTGTTCGGCACGCCCCTCGCGATGATGCTGCTCGAATTCTCCGTGCCGTCCGACTGGAGCACCGCCGGGGAGCGCATCCTCCTCACCATCGCCGGGACCCTGCTCGCCTACCTCGCCGTCCGGCTGCTGTGGCCGGCCGGTCACCTGGAGCGGCTGCCCGTGCAGCTCGGACGGCTCACCGACACGCACGCGACGCTCGTCCGGTCCACCGCGGACGTCCTGGCGGGCGAGCACGTGCGGCTGCCGCACGAGACGATCGTCGCCGCCGAGCGGGCCGCGGAGGCCGTCGCCGAGACCCGCGACCGGCTGGAGCAGGAGCGGGTGCCCGACGCCGAGCTGATCGCCCGGCTGCGCACCGCCGTGCGCGCCGCGCACCGCGTCCGCGACCACCTCATCGCGGTGTCGCGGATGTCGCGGGAGGAGGCCGTCGACACCGGGCCGATCCCCGAGATCCTGGACCGGATCGCCGACGAGCTGGAGGAGGCCGGGGCCGTCCTGGAGGACCCGCCGGACGAACGGGACGAAGAGGACGGCTCGTCCGTCGCGGAACTCCGCGAGCAGCTCGCCGACCTCGACGACCATCTGTCGAAGATCACCAAGCGGCGGCGGGCGGAGATCAAGTCGGGCATCGGACGGGACGAGTTCACGCCGCTGCGGCACGCGCTGCTGCAGGTGTCGGGCACCCGCTACGCGATCCGGTCGCTGCGCCGCGACGCCGGACGGGTCATCGAGGCGTCGTTCGCCGCGTCCGGATTCTCCGGGGACCGCCGCTGACGCGCGTCCCGTCCCGTTCCGTTCCGTCCCGTTCCGTCCGGTCAGTCCTTCGGCGTGCGGGCGGTGACGAGCGTGCCCGCGCCACGCCGGACGTCCGCCCAGCCGTCCGGGAGGTCGACGACGGCGAGCGCGCACGTCGGGAACTCGCGCGGCGCGTCGCCGGTGAGGTCGTGGACGAGCGAGTGCACCGACGGGTTGTGGCCGAGCAGCAGCACCGTCGAGGCGTCCTCCGGTGCCTCCCGCACGAGGTCGAGCAGGGCGTCGGGGTCGTTGTCGTAGATCCGTGACTCGAAGGACGTCTCCACGCCGTCGAACGCCAGTTTCTGCAGGGTCTCGCGTGTGCGCGCGGCCGAGGAGCACAGGACGTACTGGGGGACGAGTCCGCGCGCGCGCAGCCAATCGCCGGTCGCCGCGGCGTCGCGCCGTCCGCGATCGGCGAGCGTGCGGTCGATGTCGGCCTTGTCCAGTCCGGTCTCGGCCTTGGCGTGCCGGAGCACGATCAACGTCGGCATGCCCGAAACACTACGGCAGCGGGCTCTCAGGGGGCGACGAGCGCGGCGAGCCCCCACAGCAGCGCCATGATCCCGAGCATCCCGGCGAGCACAAGGGCGAACCCCTTGGGCCCTGACATCGTCGACTTGCCGCCGGCCACCACGCCTCCCGGTCTCCTCGCGCGCACCCGGACCGCCGGGCCGCATCCACGTACAGCGTACGACCGCTTCCCCGTGCTTCCGACACCACCCGCACGGAAGGGGGCCGACCGCACCGGCCGGCCCCCTTCCGCACCCGGTCAAGCCTTGTTGACCTGCGACTCCTCGCCCTCCGCGCGCGGGGCGGCCTCGACCGTCGCCTCCTCGGGCGCCGCGCCCTCGACCGGCCCGACGGACTTCGCGTCGCCGTCCGGGACCGCCTCGGCGTCGCCGCCGCCGACCGACGGGCCGGGGCCCTCGATCGCCGGTTCGGCGATCGGATCCACCCGCCGCTTGGAGATCACGATCGCCGCGACCACGACGAGCACCGCGCCGATCGTCACGCCGACGCGCAGCGGCACGTTGCCCGCGTACGTCACGACGCGTCCGCGATCAGCAGCGCCACCAGGTTCATCACCTTGATCAGCGGGTTGATGGCGGGCCCCGCGGTGTCCTTGAACGGGTCGCCGACGGTGTCGCCGATCACCGTCGCCTCGTGCGCCTCGCTGCCCTTGCCGCCGAGTTGCCCCTCCTCGACCAGCTTCTTCGCGTTGTCCCAGGCGCCGCCGGAGTTCGAGAGGAACACCGCCATCAGCACCCCCGCCGCGATCGCGCCGCCCAGGAACGCGCCCAGCGGCGCGTACCCCAGCGCGAACCCGACCGCGATCGGCGTCATGATCGCCAGCAACCCGGGGGTGGCCAGCTCGCGCTGCGCGTCCCGGGTGCAGATGTCCACGACGCGGTCATAGTCGGGTTTGGCGGTGTAGTCCATGATGCCGGGCTTGTTGCGGAACTGCTCGCGCACCTCCACGACCACCCGTCCCGCCGCCCGTCCGACCGCCATGATCGCCAGGCCGGAGAACAGGAACACCACCGCCGCGCCGACGATCAGCCCGATCAGGACGTTCGGGTAGTCGATCGACAGGCTGAACACCTGGAAGTCGCCGAGCGCGTCCTTGGCGTCCTGCGACGCGTCGTTCAACGCCGACATCACCGTCGTGCGGTACGACCCGAACAGCGCCGTCGCCGCCAGCACCGCCGTCGCGATCGCGATGCCCTTCGTGATCGCCTTGGTCGTGTTGCCGACCGCGTCCAGCCGCTCCAGGACGGCCGCGGCCTCGCCCTGCACGTCCCCGGACATCTCCGCGATGCCCTGCGCGTTGTCCGACACCGGCCCGAACGTGTCCATCGAGACGATCACGCCGACCGTCGTGAGCAGGCCCGTCCCGGCCATCGCGACGGCGAACAGCGCGACCGTCGTGTTGCCGAACCCGAGCAGGAACGCCCCGTACACCGCGCCGCCGATCACCAGCGCCGTGTAGACCGCCGACTCCAGGCCGAGCGAGATCCCCGACAGGATGACCGTCGCCGGGCCCGTCCGGGCGCTGCCGGTCACCTCCTTGACGGGCTTGCGGTTCGTCTCCGTGAAGTAGCCGGTCAGCAGCTGGATGGCGCTGGCCAGCACGATGCCGATGAGGACGGCGCCGAGCGCGATCCAGCGCGGATCGGCGTCCATGTTCGCGATCTCGGTGTTGGTGACGCCGTCCAGTTCGGCGAACGACCCCGGCAGGTACACGAACGCGGCGATCGCGACGAGCACCGCCGAGAACAGCGCCGAGACGAAGAACCCCCGGTTGATCGCCGACATCCCGGACCGGTCCCCGGCCCGGGGCACCACCGCGAAAATCCCGATCACCGCGGTGATCACCCCGATCATCGGGACGAGCAGCGGGAACACCAGGCCCTGCGTGCCGAACGCCGTCGTGCCGAGGATCAGCGCCGCGACCAGCATCACCGCGTACGACTCGAACAGGTCCGCCGCCATGCCCGCGCAGTCGCCGACGTTGTCGCCCACGTTGTCGGCGATCGTCGCGGCGTTGCGCGGATCGTCCTCCGGGATGCCCTGCTCGACCTTGCCCACCAGGTCGGCGCCCACGTCGGCGGCCTTGGTGAAGATCCCGCCGCCGACCCGCATGAACATCGCCAGCAGCGCCGCGCCGAACCCGAACCCCTCCAGCACCCGCGGCGCGTCGCCCTGGTAGGCCAGCACCACGACCGCGGCGCCGAACAGCCCCAGCCCGACCGTGAACATCCCGGCGACGCCGCCGGTCCGGAAGGCGATCCGCATCGCCGTCCGCTCGCCGCCCTCCTCCCGCGCGGCGGCCGCGACCCGGACGTTGCCGCGCACCGCCAGCCACATGCCGGTGAACCCGGTCACGGCCGAGAACAGCGCCCCGAACACGAAGAACACCGACCGTCCGATGCGCTCGCCCGCACCGTCGGCGGGAAGCAGCAGCAACACGAGCGGGATCAGCACCACGAACACCGCGACCGTACGGAACTGGCGTTTCAGATAGGCGCCCGCGCCCACCTGCACCGCCTTCGCGATCTCCTGCATCTTCTCGGTGCCCTGACCCGCGGCCAGCACGTCGCGTACCAGACCCGCGGCGACGGCCAGTGCCAGCAGCGCGATCACCGCGACGACGACGACCAGGGACAGGTCGCCGCCGCCGAGATCCACTTCAGCGCCGGCCGGGCTTGACAGGGAAAGCCCAGACATCCGTCCTCCTCGACAGGGGCGTTGCGATCTCGACCTCAAAGTCGATCTTTACCGCTTACCCCGCAAGTCGTGATTTCGAACGCCTCTCGCGGCAACGCGCGTGCCGCGAGTCAACGCACGCGACTTGTGATCAAGAAGGGCACAAGTGTCTTAACGAAAACGTCACGCCAAAGCAATGAGACTTACTCTCGAATTTGACCTTCGCCGAAATTCGACCGGCATCGCCCCAGGTCAACCCAGGCAAGCATCCTCTTACCTCAAAGCAACCTTGACACCGGACATCCGGCACACCCCGCACACGAACCACTCACGTCCACCTGGTTACGAGCCGACTGCAACCCCGTTTACGCCCGGGCCGCAATCACCCGTGATTCGTGATCTTCCGCAAGACGATCTCACATCAAGATCCCCGGGAGTCACCCGGCCCCCACCAATTCCAAGATCCTCGAATGGTGCCATGGACGCCGCCCGGCGGGCGCCGGAACGTTCGACGGACGCGCACCGGACGACGTCCGAGAACGCGCACCGGACGACGTCGGGAAAGCGCACGCCGCATGGCGAAGGCCCCGCCGGGGCGGGGCCTTCGAAAGTGCCGGGGGTCAGACGATCGCCTGGGCCTCGGCGGGCCAGCTCATCCGGATCTGGACGCCCTTGGGCGTCGCGGAGATGTCCACGTCGTCGGCGAGCCCGGCGATGACGGCCAGGCCCAGCTCCGCCGCGCCCTCGCCGAAGCCGTACTCCAGATCGTCCGCGTCCGGGGCCGCCGGGAACCCGCCCGGGTCGTCCCCGGGGACGGTGTCGCTCACCGTGACCTCGAAGCGGTGCTCGCCCCCGGTCAGCTCCAGCCGGATCGGCTCGTCCGGGCAGTGCCGGACGTGCGCCTCCACGGCCCGCGAGAACGCCTCGCCGACCGCGAGCCTGACCTCGTCCAGGATGTCCTCGCCGACGCCGTTGAGCCGCGCCACGGAGGTCACGATCATCAACCGGACGGTCCGGACATGGACGGGCCGCGCATTGATGGACAGTTCAACGGTCTCCACAGCCGCTTCGCCTACTTGGCGCCCTTGCGCTTTTCCTCGGCCTCCGCGATCGAGTCGTGGATGCCGAACACCTTGGTCAGCCCGGTGATCCGGAAAATCTTGAGGATGCGCTCCTGGGTGCACACCAGTTCCAGGGAGCCGTCGTGCGCCCGCACCCGCTTGAGCCCGCCCACCAGGACGCCGAGGCCCGTCGAGTCGAGGAACTCGACCTTCTCCATGTCCACGAGCAGGTGGAACTTCCCCTTGTTGACCAGATCGATGAGCTTCTCGCGAAGCTTCGGCGCCGTGTAGACGTCGATCTCGCCCTCCACGTTGATGACGGTGAGGCCATCGTCGGTGGTGTAGTCGTTCACCTTCAGGTCCACAGATCCTCCAGCGCCGTGCAGCACAATCTGGTCCCACATCCCCGCCCGGGGGCCGGTCATGCGGGACATCGCCGTGATTCAACCACGCTCCGGCGCGGCGTACGCACGTTATCGCCCACTCGGGCGAAAGTCAGCGCCTCCCGTCTGACCTGCTGATCCGCTGCGAGGGCAGGGGGGATCGGCCACCGGCGCCGGGGCGTTCCCGTAGTTTTGCCCATGCTGGCAAACTGAAAACCTGATGGCCGCGCAGATATCTCGAACTCCCCTGGACCGGCTGCTGGCCGATCCCACGCGGCGGGACCGCATCACGCACGTCGAACGCGTTCCCGCACGTGAGGGCCGCCGTGCGCCGTGGCCGTCCTGGTCGCCGCCCCTCCTCGTGGAGCGCCTCGCCGCCGCCGGCATCGACGCGCCCTGGGAGCACCAGGCCGCCGCCGCCGAGCACGCCCGTGCCGGACGGTCTGTGATCATCGCCACAGGGACGGCGTCCGGAAAGTCCCTGGCCTACCTCCTTCCGGCCGTCGACGCCGTCTACGACGAAGACCGCGAAGGTACGATCCTTTACCTCTCTCCCACGAAGGCGCTCGCCGCCGACCAGCTCCGCACGCTCCGCGGGCTCCGGCTCACGCGCGTCCGGGCCGCGACCTACGACGGCGACACACCCCGTGAAGACCGCACCTGGGTCCGTCAGCACGCCAACTATGTGCTGACGAATCCGGACATGCTGCACCGGTCGATCCTCCCCTCGCACGCCCGCTGGTCCTCCTTCCTCCGCCGCCTCCGGTATGTGGTCGTCGACGAGGCGCACGGCTACCGCGGCGTCTTCGGCTCGCACGTCGCGCAGATCCTCCGCCGCCTCCGCCGCGTCTGCGCCCGCTACCACGCGTCCCCGACGTTCGTCCTCGCGTCCGCCACCACGTCCGAGCCCGCGACCACCGCGTCCCGTCTCACCGGCCTGGACGTCGTCGCCGTGGCCGACGACGCGTCCCCCCGCGGCCCCGCCACGTTCGCGCTCTGGGAGCCGCCGCTCACCGACCTGCGCGGCGAACGCGGCGCGCCCGTCCGCCGCACCGCCACGGCCGAGGCCGGCGACCTCCTCGCCGACCTCGTCGTCGAGGGCGTGCAGACCCTGGCGTTCGTCCGCTCCCGCCGCGGCGCCGAGTCCGTCGCGCTCGGCGCCAAGCGCGCGCTGGCCGACGTCTCCCCGGACCTCCCCGGGCAGATCGCCGCCTACCGCGCCGGCTACCTCCCCGAAGAGAGACGCGCCCTCGAAGCCGCCCTGCGCTCCCGCGACCTGGTCGGCCTCGCCAGCACCAACGCCCTCGAACTCGGCGTGGACGTCTCCGGCCTCGACGCCGTCATCGTGTGCGGCTGGCCCGGCACCCGCGCGTCCCTCTGGCAGCAGGCGGGCCGGGCCGGACGCTCCGGTCAGGCGTCCCTCTCGGTCCTCGTCGCCCGCGACGACCCCCTCGACACGTTCCTCGTGCACCACCCCGAAGCGATCTTCGGCACCCCCGTCGAGGCGACCGTCCTCGACCCCGACAACCCGTACGTGCTCGAACCCCACCTGTGCTCGGCCGCGTCCGAACTGCCCCTCACCGAGGCCGACACCGAACTGTTCGGCCCCACCACCGCCGACCTCCTGCCCGACCTCGTGCGCCGCGGGTTCCTCCGCCGCCGCCCCGCCGGCTGGTACTGGACGCGCCGCGACAAGGCCGTCGAGCTCGCCGACATCCGCGGTGCGGGCGGCGCGCCCGTCCAGGTCGTCGAATCGTCCACGGGCCGTCTCCTCGGCACCGTCGACGAGGCGTCCGCGCACACGACCGTCCACGACGGCGCCGTCTACGTCCACCAGGGCGAGTCGTTCATCGTGCAGACCCTCGACCTGGACGACTCGGTCGCGCTCGTCGAACCCGCCGAACCCGACTACTCCACGACCGCCCGCGACGTCACCGACATCGGCATCGTCGAACGCCTCCGCTCGTCCGCGTGGGGCGAGGCGACGCTCAACTTCGGCACCGTCGACGTCACCCGCCAGGTCGTCGGCTACCAGATGCGCCGCCTGCAGACCGGCGAGATGCTCGGCGAGAAACCCCTCGACCTTCCGCCCCGCACCCTGCGCACCCGCGCCGTCTGGTGGACGCTCTCGGCCGACGAGACCGAACGCCTCGACCTGGACCTCCCGGGCTCCGCGCACGCCGCCGAACACGCGTCCATCGGACTGCTGCCGCTGTTCGCCACCTGCGACCGCTGGGACATCGGCGGCGTCTCCACCGCCCTGCACCCCGACACCGGCCTGCTGACGGTGTTCGTCTACGACGGCCACGAGGGCGGCGCCGGCTTCGCCGAACGCGGCTACGCGGACGCGTCGGCCTGGCTCCGCGCCACCCGCGACGCGATCGGCTCCTGCGAGTGCGCCTCCGGCTGCCCGTCCTGCATCCAGTCGCCGAAGTGCGGCAACGGCAACGACCCGCTGGACAAGGACGGCGCCCTGGTCCTGCTGGATATCCTCCTAAAAAGCGCGCCCTGACGAGAGCCACCGCAAGCGTCGGCGATCACGACCGCCCTGCGGAACCACAAGACCACCGCCACAAAGGTCCCGGCCCGCTACAGGGCGGCTACGGGGCGACGCGCTGGGCCGGAACGGACGGTTCGTCGCCGCCCATGCCCCGGCGCGCCTGGGCCAGCGCCTGCTGCAGCTTCCGTCGCTCCATCTCGAGCGTCTGCAGGGACTCCTCGCGCTCGTCCCGAAGGTCTCGCAGTTCCCTGCGCATCTCGATCGTGTGCTTGAACCCGAGCGCCGCCACCATCACCCCGGCCATGAACACCACGGCGACCACGGCCCCGGCCATGAACACGTGCCATTCCTCGGTCACCCCGGGAATCGCGTCACCGAACGCCGTCAGCCCGGCTTCGCCGGTGTTGTCCAGCACCACCGCCACCGCCGCGAGCACGGCGGCCAGCACCAGGACCAGCCCCAGGAAGATCATGCGGGAGGTTCTCCTCTCCGGGAGTCCGACTGGCACCGCAGCCTAGACCGCGGACAATCCGGTCGCCACCCCTCACGATCACTTGCGCCGTGACCTGGCCACCCGCACCTCGACACCCGCGGGCCGACGCCGTCCCTTGCTCTCGGCGCCCTTCCGGGCGGGCGCCCGCCCGGCCCTGGACGCCGAAGCCTTCGGCATCGTCACCGTCTTCGTCGCTCCTCCTTGCGAGGCCGCCTTCGCACCATCGGCCTTCGGGCCGCCGGCCTTCGCGCCGTCAGCCTTCGGGCCACCGACCTTCGCGCCATCGACCTTCGGCTTCGCCGGACCGGTCTTGGCAACGGCCTCGGCACGCGCGATGTGCTCACGCGCCTTGGTGACCCGCTTGCGCCCGGTGCCGCCGCGCGCGATCCGCGCGGCCGTCCCGCGAGAGCTCGTGGCGACCGAGGCGACGCGCAGGCTCCGCGTCCACGTGCCCAGATGCGCCGCGACGACCAACAGGACCAGCGCGATCCCGAGGCTCTGGCCCCACTGCAGCCGATCGGTCGCCGCGACGTTCTGCGCGACCGGCGTGTCCTGCGCGATCTCCGGCGCCGGGTAGACCATGCCGGGGGGCGCACCCTCGGGCTGGACGGACGGCAGCGTGATCGGCGACTGCTCGTTGAACGGCGTCAGCGGCGCCGTGCTCGGCGCCGATCCGGTCACCGGCAGCGACGTCGACCCGCTACCGGCCGACGGAACGTTCGCCGCCGCCACCACATCGCTCGCGGTCGCCGCCTCCGAGTACACCGAGCCGCCGACACCGTCCGACCGCTTGGCCCGGAGCTCCACCGCGAAGGTGCCGCTCTCCTTGGTCATCGGCAGGCTCGCGGAGCACTCGCTCCCGCTGCAGAAGGCACCCACCGACCCGGACGAGGGCTTCACACCCGAACCGGTGAGCGTGTAGCCCTCCAGCCCGGCCTCCTTGCCCATGGCCCACTTCACGACGAGCTTCTCGCCGGACACGTCGGCGGACAGCCCCGTGGGCGTCGCCGGGGGCACCTTCACGGTGAACTCGCTCGCCGCGAGTTCCCCGCTGAAGTGGCCCAGGTAGACCTTGTAGCTCCCGTTCTGCGTGATCGGGAACGTCCCCGTCAGCTCGCCTTCGGCGAAGGTCTGCTCGTCCAGCAGCGCGTCGCCGCCGGGCCCGCTGACCCGCAGTTCGACCTTGGCGGCCCGGAAATCGGCGTTGGCCGTGGCGGTGAGCTCCGTCCCGCTGGTGATGACGGAGCCGGCCTTGGGAGCGATCACCGCCGTCTCCGCGGAGGCCGGGGGCGCGGCGATGACCGGGATGCTCATCGCAAGAGGGGTCGCAAGCGCGATCGCACCGATCCTGCGAATGATGGTCACGGCGTCAATCCCTTCGACTGCGTCCTGGTCGCGGGGCTCACTGTGCCGAGTGATGAGCGGGGGCCTACGGCAGCGTAACGTACCAGCCGGTAATAAAAGTCACAGATGGGTGACGAAAGAGACGACAGTGGCTCCGGGCGCGACCTATTGACGTTCAGTTCAACGAACTGCGTCGCGTCAGGTTACGCCCATATCTCCCACAGGACCAGCCCTGGCCCGCGAAACGATCCGCAGATCACCGATCTTCCCTGGTCCCCGCACTCGCACCACCACCCGCACGTCCACCACCTCCCCTCGCACCGTGCATCTCTCCAGCGTCGCCCCCGACTCTCCCGCGATCTCCCGCGCCCACCGGCAGGCCGCCGCACCCCCTTCCGCCACGTGAGAGGCCCCCGCGCAGCGCCGCGAGATCGGCGCCGCATCCCCCCGATGCCGCGCCGCCCGCACCCCGCCCGCCGCCATGGCCGCCACGCCCCCCACCCAGATCACCGCCATGAACGCCACCACCCACAAACTCCCCGTCCCCCGATCACCACCTCGCACCACCCCACACCCCCCTCTCCAGCCCCACCTCAACGACGCCCCGCTCCGAAATCGCCCACACAGCACCGTCCCGGCAGCCCCCTCCGGCAAGCCCAGACCAACGACCCACCCCCGGCCACAGCCACCCGGCGGTATCCACCTGGGCGCCGTTCGGCCCGCCCACACCCGGCTCAGCACGCACTGCCAGGAGCCCAGCCGCATCCACCTCAGCGGCGTTCGGCCCGACTGCACCCGGTTCAGCGACGCACCCTTCCAGCAGCATCCACCCCGGCGGCGTCTGACCCGGTTGCGTTCTGTCCGGCGGTATCCGACCCAGCGGCACCCGGCCCGGCGGCACCCGGTCCGACGCACCCGGCCCGGCCGCATCCGACCCAGCAGGCACCCGGTCCGGCGGCACACGGCCCGGCCGCATCCGACCCGGTGGCACCCGGTCCGGCGGCACACGGCCCGGCCGCATCCGACCCGGTGGCACCCGGTCCGGCGGCGTCCGTTCCGGTGGCGCCGGGTTCGGTGGCGGCTGTTGCGTGGGCTTGGACGACCAGAGCCGGGAGGTTGGCTGCGGCCGGGGGTTCGACCGGGACGGACACGTCCACGTGGACGATGGCCTCGTCGCGGGTGACCTTCACCGTGGCGCCTTCGGGCAAGGCCTTGACGACCAGTTCACGGACCGCGGCCAGAGACTCGCCTCTGGCCGCGGCACGCGCGCCGGTTCGGGCGGCGTCGTTGCACGTGAGCCTGGTCGAGACGGCCGTCATCCCCCACAGCACGATCGCCGTGATCAGGACCAGGGCGGGGAGGGCCAAGGCGATCTCCGCCGTGGCCATGCCCCGGTCCCTCACTCGACGAGTTGGAGGGCTCGCTCCACGATCGATAACAGCATTTCCTGCACCTCCGAGCTTGTGACGATCTTGAAGAGCAGCCCCGCGAAGGCCGCTGCGGCGATCGTGCCCACGGCGTACTCCGCGGTGGACATGCCCGCGTCCTTGTTCTTCCATCGCTGCATCACCTTCATGGGGGTCTCCTTCGTTCGGTTGTCTTCAGGTTCCGGGATGGAAGTCGAGTCCGTTGCACGAACTCTGGGTTGTGGATAACTCACGGAGTGTGGACGAGGATCGTCGAGGCGATGCCCGCGACGGCGGGTACGACGCCGAGCAAGACGAACGCGGGCAGGAAGCACAGGCCGAGCGGGGCGAGGACACGGATGCCCGCGGCCCGTGCCCGTGCCGCCGCGGCGGTGCGGGCCACCCGCCGCTGGTCCCGGGCCAGCCGGGCGAGGGACGGGGCGAGCGCGCCGCCGCCGAGGTGGCCCGGACGGCGGCGCGCGCCAAGGGCGCGAGGGTCGGCTCCTCCGTGAGGGCCAGCCACGCGGCGGCCGGGTCGGCGCCGAGACGGATCTGCACCGACACCCGTTCGAGTTCCTCGCCGAGGGGGCCGCGACGCGTCCGCGACCGCGTCACCGCGTCCTGCCACGGGGTGCCGCCGCGCAGGCAGGCCGCGAGCAGGTCCACGGCCACGGGCAGGTCGGCGACGAGGCGGGCCCGGCGGCGGACGCGCTCGGCATCGGCCAGCCGGGTGAACGAGTACCAGACGGCCGCGGCGGCAGCGGGACCGATCAGGAGTCCGAGAGGGAAGCCGAACATGAGGACGGGTAGGCCGCCCGCGGCGGCCGTCGCGGTTCGGCGGAGCAACTCGTCTCGCGAGCGGGTGCTTTGTTTCGGAGTGCGGAAGCATTTTGTGAGCCTTCGGGTGGTCTTACTTCGTCTTGTGTAAATGTGAATTGCCGCCGTCGCGCAGAGCACGGCGGCCAACGCGGTGATCACTCAAGGTCCTGTGGGTCGGGGCGTCTCGGCGGCTCTGGCCAAACGCGTCGTCCAGTAGACGCCCGCCAAGTCGAGGGCGGCACCGGTGATCAGGCAGGCGAGGCCCGGGAGCGAGCCGCAGAGGAACGACAGCGGATGCGCGCCGAGGGCGGCCGCCATGCCGATCCCGAGGAGGGGGAGCACGGCGAGCAGTCGGGCGGTGGCACGGGGGCCCGCGAGCTGGACGGAGACCTCCTGGCGCTGGGCCTCCTCGTCGCGGAGTGCGGCGGCGAGGCCGTCCAGGACGGTCGCGAGCGTGCCGCCGCGTTCGGAGCCGACTCGCAGGCACGCGTCGAGAAGGCGCAGGCCCTCGGCGCCGGGGTTCTTCGCCGAGGCGGTCAGGTCGCGGCATTCGAGCAACTCCTTCGAGATGGGCGGGTCGAGGACTGCGGCGGATGCCGTGAAGGCGTCCTCGGGGCCTCTGCCGGCGGCCAGTTCGGCGGCCATGCCGTCGCAGAGTTCGATTACCGATGCTCGCCATCGGCGGGGTTGGGTTCGGCGGTCTTTGAGGGCCTCCAAACGGGTCGGGCCGGTGCGGGCTTCGCGGGGTCTCAGGACGCTCCGCACGCGGTGGGCGGCTCGTGGCGGTGCCAGTAACGTCCAGATGGCGGCCGAGACGCACAGGGCCGCCAGTTCGGCCGTCATGTCCAGTGCGGGTACAGGCGCGCCGCCAGAGCGGCGGCGCCGGGATGGTGTTCGGTCTCGCCGCAGGCGCCGAACGAGACGGCGGGGTGGACGGCGACGAGTCCGTCGGGCGCACGCTGGAGAAGGCTCACCTGCGCGACGCGGCGGACGCCGGAGGGGCCTCGGGCGAGGTGGACGACGATGTCGAGGGCGGCGGCGAGTTGGCTGTGGACGGCCTCGCGGGTGAGCCCGGCGGCGCAGGCGAGCGCCTCGAGGCGGGCCGGGACGTCGGCGGGGGTGTTGGCGTGCAGAGTGCCGCACCCTCCTTCGTGGCCCGTGTTGAGCGCTTGCAGAAGAACGACGACCTCGGGGCCCCTTACCTCGCCCACCACTAGGCGGTCGGGACGCATGCGGAGGGCTTGGCGGACCAGATCGTTCAGGGTGACGCCTCCGGCGCCCTCCATGTTCGGCGGCCGGGCCTCCAGACGGACGACGTGCGGATGGTCGGGGCGGAGTTCGGCGGAGTCTTCGACCAGGAGGAGCCTCTCGGACGGGTCGGCCGAACCGAGCAGGGTGCTGAGCAGCGTCGTCTTGCCTGTTCCGGTGCCGCCCGTGATGAGGAAGGCGGCGCGGGCGGCCATGACGGCGGCCAGGAGGGCGGCTCCCTCGGGCGGGACGGTCTCGGTGTCGACGAGCTCGTCGAGGGTGAACGCCCGCCGCCGGGGGAGGCGTAAGGACAGGCAGGTGCCTCCGGGCGCGATGGGCGGCAGGACGGCGTGCAGCCGGACGCCGCCGGGCAGCCGGGCGTCGGCGTAGGGCGCGGCGTCGTCCAGGCGGCGGCCCGCCGCGGCGGTGAGCCGCTGCGCGAGGCGGCGGAGGGCGGGCTCGCCGGGGAAGCGGACGTCGGTGCGGACGAGCCCGCCGCCCGCGTCGGCCCAGACCTCGTCGGGCCCGTTGACGAGCACGTCGGTGACGTCCGGGGAACGCAACAGCGGTTCGAGGGGACCGGCGCCGACGAACTCCGCGCGCAGCTCGTCGGTGAGGGCGAGGACCTCCCGGTCGCCGAGGAGCCGCTCCTCTGCCCGGAGGGCGGCGGCCACGCGACCGGCCGTGGGTTCGGCGCCGGTGTCGGCGAGGCGCCCGCGGACGGCGTCGGAAAGCCTTGTCATGCCGTACTGCCTTTCTGCACGTGCCGCGTCCGGCCGCTGTGCGCGAGATGCTCGATGGGGCGTCCGCGACGACGGTCCATGACTGCCGCCTCCCGGTCGGACGTCCGCCGCCGATTCCGTCCGATTGCGCGTGCCGCTCGGTCGCCCGGCGATCCTGAGTTGCTCGGCGGGTTCAGAGGTGCCCTGAGGCGCGGACCGCCCGAGACGCCTGGAGCGTCCGATGGGCGGGTGGCTGTGCCTGAGGGGCTTGGTCTGCTTGGGGTATGGGACGGGCTCGGTGCGGACGGCCGGGGTGGTGCGGGTTCGTTTTGCTTGTTCATGCGGCTTCCTCCTGGTAGGCGCAGGGCTGCAGGGAGAGGTCGTCCAGGAGGCGGCGGCAGAAGTCGGTCAGGGGGCCGCGGCGGGTCACGGCGGCGAGTTCGCCCTCGTCGAGGGCGGCCGGTAGGCGCCGGTCGCGGTCGAAGGCGCCCGCGGACGGGAGGCCGAGGGCTCTGACGACGTCGTCGGAGGTCAGGCCGCCGGGCGACGGGCCCTGGACGACCAGGCGCAGGTCGGTGGTCTCGCGGCGGAGCGCGGCGGCGAGGCCGTCGGCGGCCACCGTGGCGCGGACCTCGGCCGGGACGAGCAGGTAGGTGACGTCGGCGGCGCGCAGCGCGGCGCGGCCGAGCTCGCCGGGGTAGCGGGGGACGTCGGCGACGACGAGGTCGAAGCCGCGGAGCGCAGCCTCGAACAGGGACGTCACCGCCTCCCCGGTGAGCGGGACGGGTTCGCCGCGCCGCCAGGACAGGACGGACAGGTCGCCGTCGCCGGGGAGGGTCTCGCGCAGGGCGTCGGCGCCGAGCCGGCCGCGCCGTTCGGCGAGGTCGGGCCAGCGGACGCCTTCGTGCTCTTCGAGACCGAGGAGGAGGTCGACGCCGCCGCCGAAGGGGTCCGCGTCGGCGAGGAGGGTGCGCAGGCCGGTGCCCGCGGCGGTGACGGCGAGGGTGGTGGCGAGGACGCTGAGCCCGCACCGCCGCGGGCCCCGACGACGCCGACGACGGCGGCTCTGTTCGCGTCGGGTTCGGCGGCGGTGGCGAACGCGCCGATCAGCCAGTCTTCGTGGTCGGGCAGGACGGCGACGTCCTGTGCTCCGGCCCGGACCGCCATCCGGTAGGGGTCGGCGGTGGCGGCGCCGGTCACCAGGACGACGCCCGCTCTGCGCGGCAGGCCGCTCGCCGCGACGTCCGCGGCGGCGACGGCGCCCACGAGGACGAGCGCGGGCCACGTCCACGCGGGACGGGCCTCGCCGACGTCGTGAGCGACCTCGGCGTGGGCGTCGGCCGCGGCGGCGAGCCGGAGCAGTGCGTCGGCGGTGCCGGGATCACCGGTGATGATCAAAGCCGCGAGGTTCATGGAGACTCCTTCCTTCGGAGGTCTCCACCTTGCGGCGGCGCCGGACGGCAGCGCCCGCTTTCGCGAACCTGTGGATAACTTCGCGGGCGGGCGCGGCCGAGGGGTGGCCGCGCGCCCGCCCGCGTGAGATTGGGCGACCCCCGCCGGGGGGGGAGAGCGGGGGTCGCCGAACGGATCCGGCTCCGGGGGGGTAGAGCCGGTCCGCTTTCCCAAGAAAGACTCTGGGGAGATCGGGCTAAACCGGACGCAAGCCCGTCCTATAGGACGGGCAAAGTCGCCGCATCACCAGTCTAGGCGGATACAACATATGCTGCCCGACCGTCGAGAGTTCCGTCGAGTCGCGAACTCGCCCACAAGACGGCGTTTTTTCTCATCTGGTCAGAACGATCACACCGTCCGGCGACCGAGGACGACCGCTTCGCCCCTCTCGACGCGCGCGTGGGCGCGCAACGAGACGGAAGTGGGAGCGTACCGGAACGGCAAAGATCGTTCGTGCGCCGCAACCAAAAAGCAATCATCACCGTCCGTGATCGATTTCGGACTTGAGGGATAGTTGCGGTTAGCCCGAAATGGCGGGGGCCGACCGGAAGCCGCCCCGGCGGCCGGTCGGACGTCCCGCGAGGCGGGTCGTCGGCGTTTTCCCGAATGGGCCTTGCCATCTGGGCAAATGGGGCGTACACCAGAAGTACGGACATCTGTCCGGGCACGGCAGCCGGGCACCCACGCGCGACCAGCCGCGGGAGGCGCGTCGAGACGGGCTTGACCCGATCCGACGGATTCGAGGTGCACGCTTGATAACCCGGTGTGACGTGACCGACGGCGGCGTCTCTTCTCGAGGCGCCGCTCGTCACGTTCGGGAACGATTCAGACGAGTGTTCCGGAACCCCCGGAACACCCCTCAGCGGACATCGAGACCGAGCGATTCGGCGATCACGACGGCCTGGTGCGGGTCGATCCGCGCGCCCTTCATCTCGGTCGTCCGAGGGTCAACGGTCGAAATGTCGCTTCCACGTAGATCGCAGCGGGACAGGTCGGCCGCCCGAAGCCAGGCCCCGGACAGATCCACTCCGCGAAGGGTCGCCCCGGCACAACGCGCACCTGTGAGATCCGCCTCCCGCAGGCGCACGTCCGTGAACGACGCGCGGCGCAGGTCGGCGCCCGGCAGACCGGTGAACGACCAGTCGCCGCCCTGCACCTTCATGAGGTCGTAGGTACAGCCGTCGAACATGCTGCCGAGCAGTTTGCATCCGTTGAACGTCGAGTCGAAGAAACCGCAACGGACGAACGTGCAGTTGATGAACGCGGTGTCGGTGTGAACCGAGACGTTGAAGCGGACGCCCCGGAAAGTGCAGTCGACGAAACTCGCACCCGTCCCGTGGGCCTCGGTCATGTCCACGTCCAGGAACAGGACGCGTTCGTGTTCCTCGCCGGTCAGGTCGCGCGAGTCCCAATCGGCGCCGCCGATCGTGCTCTCCGTCGGCGGGGCCGGGCGTCCGTCCTTGCGATCTGCCATCCCGCCAGGTTCACATACGCCGCCGACACCGCCGGCGCCCGAGCGCTCGGAACGGGCGTCAGCCGCGCATCAGGGCTTCGCAGATCGCCTGCGAGTCGCGGGCCGCGGCCACCACGGCCGCCGAGCAGTGCCGGATCCAGGTCGTCATGCCCTCCGGCGTCCCGGACGCGTAGGCGCGCAGCGCGTCCGCGTAGTCGGCGCCGAGTTCCAGGTGACCGACCTCGGGGGCGGCGAGCGACTTGGGGTCGAGGCCGCGCGCGATGAGCGTGAGCCGCTGCGCGGCGCGGGCGACGATGCCGTCGCCCCAGCCGAACGGGCGCAGGGTGAGCAGTTCGCCGTGGACGATCGCGGCGACGACGAGGGCCGGCGCCTTGGACGTCCCGGTGAGCAGGCCGCTGAGCGCGTCCAGCCGCGCGGCGACCTCGGCGGCCGACGGCGGGTCGCCCAGCTTGAGGACGTCCTCGACCGGACGGTCGTCGGGGCGCGGACGCCCGAGGTCGGCGGCGTCCACCGCGTCCGCCGCGGCCAGGACGTGCAGGCGCGCCAGGACCTGCCGGGGCGCGTGCCGCCACGTCTCGGCGAGCGAGCCCAGTTCGGCGGACACGCGCAGGGCCCCGTGGACGATCGGGTCGGCGGGGTCATCGGTGGTGCGCAGAACTTCGAGGGCGACGTCGGCGCCTTCGAGGACGGCCGTCGCGCGCGCGCCGCGCAGTGCGGATTCCGTGGAGACCTCGGCGCTGCGGCGGCGCAGGATCCGGTGACCGAGCAGCCGGTCGACGGCGGTCCGCGCGTCGGCCACGGCGTCGGCCACACCGGGAAGGTTCGCTACTTGCGCTAGGGCATCGGTCACGGCCCGACCTTATGCGGTGGCCGCCGGTGCCGACGCAGCGGCCCGGGGGTCCGCGGGCGTGGACTTTCACGGAGTTATCCACAGGCGGGAGTCGTGCGGTTCCGGCGCGGTTCACCTGGGAAGGTGGGTTGTGTCGATCGTCACAGCGAGCATCGGGGCGGGCGCTCCCGGCGACCGCGGCCTCGACACACGGAAGCACGGCTTGTGAGAGCGGGACCTTCCTGGTGGAGTGGGCATACCGGGCGACCCGTCTCAGCAAGCGAGGAGTACTGCGTTGAGCCAGAGCCAAGAGACACTGTCGAACCTTTTGCAGGAGACGCGGCGTTTCGCCCCCCCGGCCGATCTCGCCGAGTCGGCGAACGTGAAGGCCGACGCCTACGCGGAGGCGGCCGACCGGCCGGGCT
This sequence comes from Actinomadura sp. CNU-125, assembly GCF_001942465.1. Classification (GTDB taxonomy): domain Bacteria; phylum Actinomycetota; class Actinomycetes; order Streptosporangiales; family Streptosporangiaceae; genus Spirillospora. The sequence continues at coordinate 31,018 of NZ_MKJY01000210.1, read as the reverse complement.
TCTGGGCCCGGCAGGCGGAGCGGCTGTCCTGGTCCAAGCCGTGGGACGAGGTCCTCGACTGGAGCAACCCGCCGTTCGCGAAGTGGTTCGTGGGCGGCGAGCTGAACGTCGCGTACAACTGCGTCGACCGGCACGTCGAAGCCGGCAACGGCGGCAAGGTCGCCTTCCACTGGGAGGGCGAACCGGGCGACGCCCGCACGCTCACCTACGCCGACCTGCAGCGTGAGGTGAGCAAGGCCGCGAACGCGCTGCTGGAACTCGGCGTCCGCAAGGGCGACCGGGTCGCGATCTACCTGCCGATGATCCCCGAGCTGCCGATCTCGATGCTGGCGTGCGCGCGGATCGGCGCGACGCACTCGGTCGTGTTCGGCGGGTTCTCCGCGGACGCGCTGCGCACCCGCATCGACGACGCGCAGGCGAAGATCGTCATCACCTCGGACGGCGGGTACCGGCGCGGCAAGGCGTCCGCGCTGAAGTCGACCGTGGACGAGGCCGTCGCCGACACGCCGTCGATCGAGCACGTCCTGGTCGTCCGGCGGACGGGCCAGGAGATCGCGGCGCACGAGCGGGACGTGTGGTGGCACGACATCGTGGAGCGGCAGAGCGACGAGCACGCCCCCGAGCCGGTCGACGCCGAGCATCCGCTCTACATCCTGTACACGTCGGGGACGACGGGTAAGCCGAAGGGGATCCTGCACACCACGGGCGGGTACCTGACGCAGACGGCCTACACGCATTACGCGGTGTTCGACCTGAAGCCGGACACGGACGTGTACTGGTGCTCGGCCGACATCGGCTGGGTGACCGGCCACTCCTACATCGTGTACGGGCCGCTGGCGAACGGCGCTACGAGCGTCATGTACGAGGGGACGCCCGACACTCCCCACCAGGGCCGCTGGTGGGAGATCATCGCGAAGTACAAGGTGTCGCTGTTCTACACGGCGCCGACGGCGATCCGGACGTTCATGAAGTGGGGCGACGACATCCCGGCGGAGCACGACCTGTCGTCGCTGCGGGTGATCGGCAGCGTGGGCGAGCCGATCAACCCGGAGGCGTACGTCTGGTACCGGGAGCACATCGGCGCGAGCCGCGCCCCGGTGGTCGACACCTGGTGGCAGACCGAGACCGGCAGCATCATGATCAGCCCGCTGCCGGGGGTCACCGAGGGCAAGCCGGGCGCGGCGATGCGTCCGCTGCCGGGCATCGCCGCGGACGTCGTCGACGACCAGGGCACCCCGGTGCCGAACGGCGGCGGCGGGTTCCTCGTGGTCAAGGAGCCGTGGCCGTCGATGCTCCGCACGATCTGGGGCGACGACGAGCGGTACGTGAAGACGTACTGGTCGCGGTTCGAGGGCCTGTACTTCGCGGGCGACGGCGCCAAGAAGGACGACGACGGCGACATCTGGCTGCTCGGCCGGGTCGACGACGTGATGCTGGTGTCGGGCCACAACATCTCGACGACCGAGGTGGAGTCGGCGCTGGTGTCGCACCCGAAGGTCGCGGAGGCGGCGGTCGTCGGCGCGACCGACCCGCTGACCGGGCAGGCGATCGTGTCGTTCGTCATCCCGCGCGGCAGCGCGGGCGGCGACGTGGAGGGCGACGACTTCCTGAAGGAGCTGCGCGACCATGTGGCCAAGACGCTCGGGCCGATCGCCAAGCCGCGGCAGATCATGATCGTGCCGGAGTTGCCGAAGACCCGGTCCGGCAAGATCATGCGGCGGCTGCTGCGGGACGTCGCGGAGAACCGCAGCATCGGCGACGTCTCGACGCTCGCCGACAGCACGGTCATGGACCTGATCTCCGAGAAGCTGCCGAGCGCCAAGTCCGAAGACTGACCGGAGACTGACCGGAGACCGTTCGCAGGTCCGGAGGGCCGCCCCCTCCGGACCTGCGCCTCTCCCCGCACGACCGAGGGGCCCGTACCGGACGGACGAGCGGTGCGCCGATCGACATCGATCGGCGCACGCACGCCCCACCCGGCGGGGCCCCGCGCCTCCGCTCCGCAGTGTGCGGTTGCTTGTGGCGGGCGGCCGCGTCCGGTTCTGCGGCGCCGCCCGTTCGACGAGGCTCGCGAACAGGCCCGTCCCGGGCGTCCCGGGCGTCCCGTTCGTCTGACTCGTCCTGTGCGGGGCCTGCATGTCCGGGTCGTCCAGTCCTCGGCACGGCGGCCACGGGTTCGGCGGCGGAAGCCACCGATGCTCGATTGTGGGCGATTTCGCACGATTTGTTCGCGGGTGGTGCGAGATCTTGCGGGTAGGGTGGAGGACAGGTGCGCCGGGAAGTCTGGTCGGCAGGGTCCGACCCGTGACATTCCGCGGGACGGCTCTTCGTCATGCCGTCCACCGCCCCGGGGGTACCTTTTGCCGCGCCCGTCCGCCACCCGCAGCCGCACGCGCCGTCCCGTCGCCGCCGTCTGGCCGTTCCGTCCGACCGTCCGCTACGGCCGGCAGGTCGCCCACGCGCTGCGCCTGGAAACGGTCGGCGGCATCATCATGCTGCTGGCCGCCGCGCTCATCTGGGCCAACACCCCCTGGTCGGACGCGTACTACGACCTGCAGCACTTCGAGTTCAGCCCGTCGTGGCTGAACATCGGGCACATGGATCTGGCGCACTGGGCGTCCGGCGGGCTGCTGGCGGTCTTCTTCTTCCTCGCCGGCCTGGAACTCCGCGAAGAGCTCACCCACGGCGAGTTGCGCAAAGCGCGCGACGCCGCGCTGCCGGTGCTCGCCGCCACGGCGGGCGTCGTGCTCCCCGCGCTCATCTTCCTGCTGGTCAGCGCGGGCGAATCCGGGGCCTCGCGGGGCTGGGCGATCCCGACGGCGACCGATATCGCGTTCGCGCTCGCCGTGCTCGCGGTGACGTTCTCGGCGTGCCCGGCGCCGCTGCGCGCGTTCCTGCTGACCCTCGCCGTCGTCGACGACCTGATCGCCATCACGATCATCGCGCTGTTCTACACGAACACGATGAATTGGGGCTGGCTCGGCCTCGGCGTCGCACTGATCGCGGTGTACGGGTTCCTGCAGTTCCGCGGCGTCCGGTCCCCGTGGGTGTACGTGCCGCTGGCCGTCCTCGCCTGGTACTTCGTGTTCAAGAGCGGTGTGCACGCGACGGTCGCCGGAGTGGCGCTCGGGATGCTCACCAGCCCGAAGGAGTCGCCGGACGGGCGGCCCACGAACGCCGAGCGGGCCGACCACGCCCTGCGCCCGTTCTCGGCGGGGTTCGCCGTGCCGGTGTTCGCGTTCCTGTCGGCGGGCGTGACGCTGAGCGCGTCCGCGCTGGGCGATGTGTTCACCGATCGGATCGCCCTGGGCGTGATCGCCGGTTTGGTGATCGGTAAGTTCGTGGGGGTCTTCGGCGGGGCCTGGCTGGCGGTCCGGTTCGGTCTGGCCACGCTCGGAGCGGATCTGCACTGGCGTGAGATCGCGGGGGTCGCGATGCTCGCCGGGGTGGGTTTCACCGTTTCACTGCTGATCGGCGGTTTGGCCTATACCGACCCGTCACAATTGGAGAGAGTGACGACTGCGGTCCTGATCGCGAGCGTGCTCGCCTCGGCGGCCGCCACCGTCGTCTTCCGGAGGAGGACGCGCGCCCGCGCGCAGCTCTCCGACTGACCGGGGTGACGCGGTGACACCGGGTGGCCGGACGTGCCGTCCGGCTGTCAGGCTGGACGCGGTGGCGGCCGGGGGCTCTGGAAGGAGAACAGCGATATGTCCGAGGCAACGCCGGACGAGCAGGTCGGGGACAAGTCCCTCGGCGAGCTCGTCGCGCTGGCGTCCAGCAACGTATCCGACCTGGTCAGGGCGGAGATGGAGCTGGCCAAGATGGAGCTCAAGTCGGACGCGAAGAAGGGCGCGATCAGTGGTGTGATGCTCGTCATCGCCGCGCTGATCGGTGGGATCATCGTGATCCTGCTGTCGATCGCCCTGGCGCTCGGCCTCGCCGAGTGGTGGAACGGCTGGGCCTGGGCGGCGTTCCTGGTGGTCGCCGGCCTGTACCTGCTGCTCGCCCTCGTGCTGGGACTGGTCGCCAAGCGCCTCATCGGCAAGATCGAGGGCGCGAAGCGGACACGCCGCACGCTCAAGGACACTCCCGGCGCGCTGCGGCATCGCGGCGACTCCGACACCCCCGCACTGAAGGACTGAGCGGGGCAGGCAGGCAGGGGGCAGGCCATGTCCGGGCACGAAGGGTCGCTGATCGAGGTCGACGGCCCGTGGACGCACCGCGCGATCAGCGCGGGCGGAACGCGGTTCCATGTCGCCGAGGCCGGGGAGGGGCCGCTCGTCCTGCTGCTGCACGGCTTCCCGGAGTTCTGGTGGTCGTGGCGCAACCAGCTCGAATCGCTGCCCGCGGCGGGCTACCGGGCGGCCGCGATCGACCTGCGCGGCTACGGCGGCAGCGACAAGCCGCCGCGCGGGTACGACCTGGTGACGCTGGCCGGGGACGCCGCCGGGCTGGTCCGGCCGCCTCGGCGAGGCGGGCGCGATCGTGGTCGGGCACGACTGGGGCGGGCTGCTGGCCTGGACGATGGCGGTCTACCACCCGAAGATCGTGCAGCGGCTCGCGGTCGTCGGCGCCCCGCATCCGCTGCGGCTGCGGCGGTCGGTGCGGGAGAGCCCGCGCGAGCAGGGGTGGGCGGCGCGGCACACGTTCGGCTTCCAGGTCCCGGTCCTGCCCGAACGCCGCCTGGTACGGGACGACGCCGCGCTCGTCGGTCGGCTGCTGCACGAGTGGTCGGGGCCGGGCTGGCCGGACGAGGAGACAGAGCGGCTCGTACGGCGAGCAGTGCAGATTCCGGGGGTCGCGCACAGCGCGCTTGAGTACCACCGGTGGTTTATCCGGTCACAGGCCCGTCCGGACGGGATCCGCTACGCGCACCGTATGCGCGCCCCAGTACAGGCGCCGACGCTTCAGCTACACGGCGCTTTGGACAAGTGCACGCTCCCGGAGAGCGCCCAGGGGTCCGGGCAGTATGTGGCCGCCCCGTACAGGTGGCGCCTCATCGAGGGGGCGGGGCACTTCCCGCACCAGGAGCGGCCCGAGGAGTTCGACAAGCACCTGCTCGGCTGGCTCGCCGACCCGGAACCCGACCGCTGAACGTACGGTAGAGACATGCGGGATCGGGACGAATCGGGACGACCGCGCAACGCGCGTCCCCGCGACGCGTACGGGCGTCCGCTGCCTCACGGGGCCACCGGCATCCCCACGATGCCGGACGACCTCACCATGCGGCCGTCCGAGGCCCTGCGGGAGGCGCAGCGGCTCCTGGACGCCGACCGTCCGTTCCACGCGCACGAGGTGCTGGAGGCCGCCTGGAAGGCCGCACCCGAACCGGAGCGGGAGTTGTGGCGGGGGTTGGCCCAGGTCGCCGTGGGCGTCACGCACATGCGGCGCGGCAACGCGCGGGGCGCGCGGGCGCTGCTGAGCCGCGCCGCCGACCGGCTGGAGCCGTACGTCGCCGACCCCCCGCACGCGATCGACGTCCCAGGCGTCGTGCAGCGCGTCCGTACGCTCGTGGACACGCCTGAGGAAGGCCCGGTCGACCTCAAGCTCACCCTTTGAGGCCTTGAGGCTCACCGTTTCAGTGGGGTGTGGGGTCAGTCAGAGCAATTCTGGGTCGAGACAGGCTCGGTGGCGCGCGCGCCCATGCGGGCGTCCTCGGCGACTTCCTCGGCGGTGAGCGCGTAGCCCGTTGAGGGGGTGTCCAGCGCCGCCGCGAAGATGACGCCGTAGACGCTCCCGTCCGGCGACAGCAGCGGTCCGCCCGAATTGCCCGGCTCGACCTTGCCGCGGATCGCGTAGATCTCCCGGCTGACCTGGCCGGAGTGGTAGATGTCGGGCCCCCTGGCCGTCTGCCGGGCCCGGATCCGGGCGGCGCTGGCGCTGAACGGCTCGTTCTTCGGGAAGCCCGCGATGATCGCGCTGTCGCGCACCTCGGCCTCCGGCTCGAACTTCAGCGGACGCGCGTTCAGCCCCGGCACGTACAGGACGGCGATGTCGCGGCTGGGGTTGTACAGGACGACCCGGCCCTTCGCGGTGTCGCCCGAGCGGTTCGCCACGGTCGACTGCCCGCGCGCGCCCGCGACGACATGCGCGTTCGTCATGATGTGGTCGGGCGCGAACACGAACCCGGTGCCCTCGATGCGGCGCTGGCACTGCGGCGCCGTGCTGACGATCTTGACGATGCTGTTGCGCGCGTCCCGCAGCCCGCCGGTCGCCAGGACCGAGTCGTCCGGCGGCGGCACCTCGACCACCGACTCGCCGGCGAGCCCGTTGAACACCTGCGGGAACTCGCTGTCCTTCACGAATCCCTGGAACGAGGTGAACCAGGTGTGCGCCTTGGTGGGCATCACCTCGTCGACCCCGTTGATGATCGTCGAGCCCTTGACCTGGGTGCGCAGCCACTGGAAGTGCGAGTTCGCGAACATGCTGCCGAAGAACCACGCGACGATCAGCAGCGACAGCGCGCTGACGAACGTGCCGCCGACCGCGTCCGCCGTCCGGGCGTTCAACCCGGTGACCCGGTTGCGCAGCAGCGCCCCCGCCGAGGACGCGATCAGTTGCCCGAACGTCGCGGCCAGGAACGCGATGACGATGGCCAGCAGCACCTGCTGCGCGGCGCCGTCCACGGTCGAGTCGGCGATCGGCGGCGCGATCAGCACCCCGGCGATGCCGCCGCCGATGAACCCCGCGAAGCTCAGCAGGCTCACGATGAAACCCTGCCGGTAGCCCGAGACGCCGAACAGCACGACGAGCCCTAGGAGGATCAGATCGAGCATATGGTCGTCCAGCACCGCTTCACCGTATAGCGCGAGGTCACCTTCTCACGTCCCCTCGCCGGACCAGTTTCCCCTGCCCCCGGTGACCGCCTGGGGCGATGCGGAACGATCACGGATCGTGCCCGTTCCGGCTCCGGCGCGCTGACCTGCGGTTAGACCGGCGGACGCGCCGTGCGGCGGCTCCGCGCGCGGACCGGTCAGCCGCGCGAGGCCAGGTCGAGGACCTCCTGCGGCAGATCCTCGACGTGATCGGCGTCCCACGGACGCTCCCAGCCGCCGGCCGCGAGCACCTCGCCGAGCAGCCCCGCCGTGAACCCCCACACGAGCATCCCGCCGACGCGGAACGCGGGGCCGAGCTTCATCCCGGACGGGTGCCGGACGGTCAGCCGGTTCGCCGGGTCGACGAGCTCGTCGATCGGCACGCGGGCGACGGTCGCGACCTCGCCGGGGTGGCCGGGGGCGATCTGGGACGGTTCGCGCCACCAGCCGGCGACCGGCGTGACGCGGTGCAGGCTGCGCGACAGGTACAGCTCCGGCAGCGTGCACAGCACGTCCACACCGGACGGTTCGACGCCCGCCTCCTCCCACGCCTCGCGCAGCGCCGCCGCGACCGGGCCGTCGTCCTCGGGGTCGATGCGGCCGCCGGGGAACGCGGGCTGCCCGGCGTGCTTGTTGAGTGTCGCGGCCCGCTCGGTGAGCAGGACGTCCGGACCGTCCGGGCCCTCGCCGAACAGGATCAGCACGGCGGCGGCGCGGGCGTCCGGGGCCGGACGGAACGACGGCGGCACCGGCATCCGCGGCACCTGCGCACGGAAACGGTCGAGCCACGCGGGGCACGCGGGGCCGGAGGCGGTCTCGGTCACGTTGATCTCAACTCCATGACGGCCGGTTTGCTTCCCGGCCCCCTCTCACCTGTGTGAAGGGGAAGGTTCACGAGAACGGGCCCGGCTTGACGAGCGCCTCGGCCGTCTCCACGTCCGTCGGGCCCTCGCCGAACGCCGGGCACAGGCTCGCGAGGGGGCAGGCGCCGCAGGCGGGGCGGCGCGCGTGGCAGATGCGGCGGCCGTGCCAGATCAGCCGGTGCGACAGCATCGTCCAGTCCTTGCGGGGGAACAGCTCCCCGATCGCCCGCTCGACCTTGTCGGGGTCGGTCTCGTCCGTCCAGGCGAACCGGCGGACGAGCCGCCCGAAGTGCGTGTCGACGGTGATGCCGGGGACGTCGAAGGCGTTGCCGAGCACGACGTTCGCGGTCTTGCGGCCGACTCCGGGGAGCGTGACCAGGTCGTTCAGGCGTCCGGGCACCTCGCCGCCGAAACGCTCGACCAGGGCGGCGGACAGGCCCATCACCGACTTGGTCTTGGCGCGGAAGAACCCCGTGGGCTTCAGCACCGCCTCGACGTCCTCGGGATCGGCCGCGGCGAGATCCTCGGGCGTCGGATATTTGGCGAAGAGCTCAGGAGTGGTCAGATTCACCCGCTTGTCGGTGGTCTGGGCGGACAGGACCGTGGCGACCAGGAGCTGAAAGGGTGTCCCGAAGTTCAGCTCACAGTGCGCGTCCGGGTAGGTTTCCGTGAGGATCCTGTTCATCCGCCGCGCCCGGCGCACCAGCCCGAGGCGCGTCTCCGGTCTGCGCCCGGCGCGCCGGGGCCGGGCGGCGGGGCCGCCGGAGGACCGTCCGTCCGAGGGCCGGGCCGCTTTCGTCGCCATGCCGCCAGGGTAGGCCCCGGACGGTGGGAAGAGCGGCAGGACGGGCGCCACCCGCGCGCCCGTTTATGGGCGATGAGACCGGTGTGATGGCATTCACCCGGGTGTCCGTACACTGGGCAGGGTCCACTGCGACCTGCGGGCTCTCGGTCTCGACGCACGACGGCCGGCCCTCGGGACGTGCGTGGACCGACAGGGTCGTGCCGACGATCCGCGAAGTGACGACCCCGCGTTACGGCGCGCCGCGGCCCTGCCTTCACGTACGCGGTGGGACGTACGTCACACTATGCATGTTGGTGTTTCGAGGAGGAGAAGCGTGACCGACCGCGACGTGGACGTTCTGAGCAGAGCCCCGCTCTTCGAGGCACTCGATGAGCAGGGGGCCAAGGCGCTGCGCGCCAATGTGACCGAAGTGCGGCTGGCCCGCGGCCAGACGCTGTTCAACGAGGGCGAGACGGGCGACCGCCTGTACGTCGTCGTGGAGGGGAAGATCAAGCTGACCCGCACGGCGCCGGACGGCCGGGAGAACCTCCTGAGCGTCCTCGGCCCGAGCGAGATGTTCGGCGAGCTCTCGCTGTTCGACCCCCGCCCGCGCACCGCCAGCGCCATCGCGGTGACCGAGTGCCGGCTGGCCGGGCTCGGCCACGACCAGCTGCGGCCCTGGCTGACCGGGCACGCCGAGGTCGCCGTGCAGCTGCTGCGCGCGCTGGCCCAGCGGCTCCGCAAGACCAACGACGTCATGGCCGACCTGGTGTTCACCGACGTCCCCGGCCGTGTCGCCAAGGCCCTGCTGGACCTCGCCGAGCGCTTCGGGCAGCCGTCGGAGTCCGGCCTGCACGTGCACCACGACCTCACGCAGGAGGAGCTGGCGCAGCTCGTCGGCGCCTCCCGGGAGACCGTCAACAAGGCCCTGGCCGACTTCGCGCAGCGCAACTGGCTGCGGATCGAGGCCCGTGCCGTGGTCATCCTCGACATCGAGCGGCTGCGCAAGCGCTCCAAGTGACCCGGCCGCCGGTCCGAGGCGACCGGCCGGTCGTGTCAGGGCCGCCGCTCGTTCAGGTAGTCGAGCTGCGACTGGACGGACCATTCCGCCGCCGGCCACAGCGCCTCGTCGACGTCGGCGTACACGATCTCCACGACCTCGCGCGCCGTCCCGGCGCCCCCCGCCACGGCCGCCTCGACCTGCGCGAGCCGCTCCCGGCGATGGTCGATGTAGTGGTCGAGCGCCGCCAGCGGATCGTCCAGCTTCGGGCCGTGCCCGGGCAGGATCGTCGCCGCGTCCTGTTCCGCGGAGAACTTCCGCAGCCGGTCGAGCGAGCTCAGGTAGTCCCCGAGTCTGCCCTCCAGGACCGTCGTCCCGTAGCCGAGGACCGTGTCGCCGGTCAGGACGGCCCGGTCCGCGGGCAGCCAGAACGTCAGCGAGTCGTCGCTGTGCCCGGGCGTCTCCAGCACCCGCAGCTCGACCCCGCCGGTCGTGACGACGTCGCCGTCGACGATCCCCTCGTCACCGAGCCGGTACCGCGGGTCCAGCGCCCGCACCTTCGCCCCGCCGCCCGCCAGCTCCACGAACCGCTCCGCCCCGGCGGAGTGGTCCGGATGGCCGTGCGTGAGCAGGACGAGCCCGGCCCGCTGCCCGCGGGACGCGATCGTGTCCGCGACGCGCCGCAGATGCCGATCGTCCTCCGGGCCCGGGTCGATCACGACGACCTCATCGGCGTCCGGTTCCGCGATGATCCACGTATTCGTGCCGTCCAGGGTCATCGCGGACGGATTCGGCGCCAGCACGCAGAACGCCCGATCGGTGCCCATCCCGTCGATCTCGGTCATGGGGCCATCCTGCCCGAGGCCGATTCCGGACGACCGGCCGGGCTCCGCCGCGCCGCCGACACCCCGGAAACCATCGACCCCGCCACCGCGGCCGTCACCCGGTCGGGTAGAAGTGCGCGACGTCCTCGGGCAGCACCAGCCACGCCTCCCCGTCCACGATCTCCGCGGTCGGCTCGTACGCGACGACCTCGCGGCGCGCGGCCAGGACGTCCGCGACCGTCTCGTACTCGGCCAGTTCGGTCAGCGTCGCCAGCGTCGGCGGCAGCATCGCCAGCTCACCGGCCCACGCGCGCTCCGCCGCCTCAGCCGGACGCACCCACGTCACCTGGTCCGCCTCAGTACTGACGTCGCGCGCGCGCTGCCCCTCCGGGATCGCGGCCACGAAAAACCGGGTGTCGTAGCGTTTCGGCTCGACCTTCGGGGTGATCCAGTGCGCCCACGGGCGCAGCAGGTCGGAGCGGAGCACCAGCCCGCGCCGGTCGAGGAACCCGCCGAACGACTGGGAACGATCCAGCAGCGCCTGCCGGTCCTTCTCCCACGCGTCCCCGCGCGTGTCGTCGACGACCGTCTCCGCCGTCGGGCCCGCGAGCAGCACGAGCGTCTCCTCGAACGTCTCGCGGACCGCGGCGCACACCAGCTCCCGCGCGACCGTCTCGCCCGCGCCGAACGCCGCCCCCCACTCGGCCGGCGACGGCCCCGACCACGCGAGCGTCGCCTCACCGTCGCGCGGATCGACCGACCCGCCCGGGAACACGTACGCGCCGGGGGCGAACGCCATCGACCGCACACGCCGCAGCATGAACGCCTGCAGCCCGTGCCGGTCGTGGTCGCGCAGCACGACGACCGTCGCCGCGTCCCGCGCGGGCGGCGGCTCCGCCCGTCCGGCGCCCATGTCCTCGATGCGTCCCACGAACTCCGCGGGCAGCTTCAGCCCGTTCACCATCGCCTCGCCGGCCGTGTGGTCCTCATGGCGGCCAATTCGGACATACCGAATGCCGTTCCGTCAACCCCGGGTCAGCGTCCGGGTGAGGAGAGCGACATTCTCCGCCGCCGCCCCGGCACGGGCGCCGGTCAGGCGACTTCGGCGATCAGCTCGACCTCGACGGGAACGTTCCGGGGCAGGGCCGCGACGCCGACGGCGCTGCGCGCGTGCCGTCCGGCCTCGCCGAACACCTCGGCGAGCAGGTCGCTCGCACCGTTGACCACGTCCGGCTGGCCGTAGAAGTCCGGAGCGGACGCGACGAACCCGACGACCTTCACGATCCGTGCGACGCGCGACAGTTCGCCCACCTCGGCCTTGAGCGCCGCGATCGCGTTCAGCGCGCAGATCCGCGCCTGCGCCTTCGCCTCCTGCGCGCTCACCTCCGCGCCGACCTTCCCGGTGACGCCCAGTTCGCCCTTGACCAGCGGGATCTGCCCGGCCGTGTAGACGAGCGCGCCCGTCCGCGCCGTCGGCACGTACGACGCGACCGGCGGCACGACGTCCGGCAGCTCCAGCCCGAGTTCGACGATCCGCTCCTCGGGTGTGCTCATCGCCACTCCCTCCTCGACTCGCCCGCGAACGGGCCTAGGACTGCACTTCCCGCTTGAAGTAGGCCACCAGGTTCTCCGGGTTCGGGCCCGGCAGCACGGTGACGAGCTCCCACCCGTCCTGGCCCCAGTTATCGAGAATCTGCTTGGTCGCGTGCACCAGCAGCGGAACGGTCGCGTACTCCCACTTCTTCATGGGATTCACCCTAGCGATCGGCCCGGCCACCGGCCGTCCGAACCCACCGCGACATGGACCATTGACGGCCCGTACGTGCGGCCCGTACGTGCGGCCCTCACCGGTGGCTCAGTCGCGCGGCGGCTCCTCCGGCCGCTCGTCCGGCCGCTGGGCGGGCGCCGCGGCCTGCGACCGTCCCGGCCGGTCCAGGCCGATCACCGGCGGGACGTCCTCGGGCGACTCCAGCGCCGGGGACGTGTCGGCCGCCTTGGCCAGTTCCTCCTCCGCCTTCGCGAGCCGCTCGCCGAGCGCCGGCTTGTCCTCGGCGGTCTCGGTGGGGGCCTTCTTCGTGTCGCCGGTCATCTTGTCGAAGAACCGCAGGACCTCCACCGGCAGCGGCATGATCAGCGTGCTGTTCTTCTCGGCCGACACGTCCACCACCGTCTGCAGCAGCCGCAGCTGGAGGGCCGCCGGGTCCTGCGACATGATCTCCGCGGCGGCGGCGAGGCGCTTGGACGCCTGGAACTCGCCGTCCGCGGCGATGATCCGCGCACGCCGCTCCCGCTCCGCCTCCGCCTGCCGCGCCATCGACCGCTTCATGCCCTCGGGCAGCGACACGTCCTTGATCTCGACCCGCTCGATGAGGATGCCCCACGGGTCCTGGGTGATCTCGTCGATGATCCCCCGCAGCCGGGTGTTGATCTTTTGCCGTTCGCCCAGCAGCTCCTGCATGTCCGCCTGGCCGATGACCGACCGCAGGGACGTCTGCGCGACCTGCGACACCGCGTAGCCGTAGTTCTGGACGTTCACGATCGCCTTCACCGGGTCGATCACCCGGAAGTAGACGACGGCGTCCACGCGGACGCTCACGTTGTCCTCGGTGATGCCTTCCTGCGCGGGCACGTCCATCGTGATCGTCTGCCGGCTGACCTTCTGCATCCGCTCGACCACCGGGACGATCGCGGTCAGACCCGGCTCGCGCACCGCGCCCGGCCGCAACTGCCCGCCGCGTTGCACCTGCCCGAACCGGAACACGATGCCGTGTTCGTACTGCTGCACCACCCGGACCGCCGAGCCCGCGACCATGAAGCCGACCACGACGATGCCCAACAGGATGATGAGGATGAGTGCTTCCATCTCGGGCACCTTTCTCACGCGGGGCCGTCCCCCGGGTGCCCGGCGACGTCGTCCGAACCCACCGGCCGCGAACGAACCGGTTCGGATAGGCCGGCCCAGGAGCCGCTATCACGTTTCCCAGCTAACCCCGCGGGCAGGCCGGAACACAACGGTCCACGCGCGAAACCTGGGCAGGGGGCACATCGTGTCAGGGATCACTTGCATGAGACCCGACGGCCTCTAAAGTCCTCGCCGGGTGAACGATATGGTCGATCGGGTGAGCGCGAGAGACACCGACTGGGACGGCGTGCGCCTCCATGTGGTCACCGGGAAGGGCGGCACCGGCAAGACCACCGTCGCCGCCGCACTCGCCCTGGCGCTGGCCGCCGAGGGCCGCCGGGTCCTCCTCGTCGAGGTGGAGGGCCGCCAGGGCATCGCCCAGCTCTTCGACTGCCCGCCGCTGCCCTACGAGGAGCGCCGGGTCGCCGTCGCCCCCGGCGGCGGGGACGTCTACGCGCTCGCCGTCGACACCGAAGAGGCGCTCATCGAGTACCTCGAGATGTTCTACAACCTCAAACGCGCCGGGAAGGCGATGACGCGGCTCGGCATCGTCGACTTCGTCACCACCATCGCCCCCGGCCTGCGCGACGTCATCCTCACCGGCAAGACGAGCGAGTCGGTGCGGCGCCGCAACAAGGACGGATCGTTCATCTACGACGCCGTCGTCATGGACGCCCCGCCCACCGGCCGCATCACCAAGTTCCTCAACGTCAACGACGAGGTGTCCGGGCTCGCGAAGGTCGGGCCCGTCCGCAACCACGCCGACACCGTCATGAAGGTCGTGCGCAGCCCCGAAACGGCCGTCCACTTCGTCACGCTCCTGGAGGAAATGCCCGTCCAGGAGACGATGGACGGCATGAACGACCTCGCCGAGGTCGGCCTCTCGGTCGGCGCGGTGATCGTGAACATGGAGCACGCGCCCGTCCTGTCCGAGGACGACCGCGCCCGCGCCGCGTCCGGCGAACTCGACACCGACGAGATCGTCCGGGGCGTGAAGGCCGCCGGGCTGGAACGCGACGCCGAGCCGATCGCCGAGGTGCTGGCCGCCGAGGCCGGCGACCACGCCCGCCGCACCGCCCTGCAGCGCCGCGAGAAGGAGCGCCTGGAGTCCATCGACCGGCCCCGCTACACGCTCCCGCTGCTTTCGGACGGCATGGACCTGGCCGGGCTGTACGACCTGGCGGCGGCGCTGCGCGAGCAGGGCGCGGCGTGAGAGGCCTGCGCGGCACGAGGGAGACGACCAGACGATGAGCCCGACCGCCAAGACCCCGCCCGCGCTGGACGTCGACGCGCTGCTGGACGACCCCCGCACGAAGATCATCGTGTGCTGCGGTTCCGGCGGGGTCGGCAAGACCACGACGGCCGCGGCCCTCGGCGTCCGCGCCGCCGAAAGGGGACGCGATGTCGTCGTCCTCACCGTCGACCCGGCGCGGCGGCTCGCGCAGTCGATGGGCCTCAGCGAGCTCGACAACAACCCGCGCAAGATCGAGATCGACGGCGACGGCGAGCTGCACGCCATGATGCTCGACATGAAGCGGACGTTCGACGAGATCGTCGAGGCGCACGCCGACCCGGACCGCGCGAAGCAGATCCTCGCGAACCCCTTCTACCAGTCGCTGTCGTCGAGCCTGTCGGGCACGCAGGAGTACATGGCGATGGAGAAGCTCGGCCAGCTGCACCGGTCCGGCGCCTGGGACCTGATCATCGTCGACACCCCGCCCTCGCGGAACGCCCTCGACTTCCTCGACGCGCCCGAACGGATGGGCCGCTTCCTCGACGGCCGGTTCATGAAGATGCTCGCGGCGCCCGCCAAGACCGGCGGACGCTTCGGCGTCAAGGTGATCAGCGCGGGGTTCGGCATGTTCACCGGAGTGATCAACAAGGTCATCGGCGTCCAGCTGCTGCGGGACGTCCAGACGTTCGTCGCCGCGTTCGACACGGTGTTCGGCGGGTTCCAGGAGCGTGCCGAGAAGACGTTCCAGCTGCTGCAGACCCCCGGCACCGCGTTCCTCGTCGTGGCCGCACCGGAGCCGGACGCGCTGCGCGAGGCGTCCTACTTCATCGAGCGGCTCGCCGAGGAGCGGATGCCGCTCGCGGGCCTGGTCGTCAACCGGGTGCACGAGTCCGCCGCCGACGGGCTGTCGGCGGCGCGCAGCCTGGCCGCCGCCGAGACGCTGGAGGAGCGCGGCGACCACGCGCTGACGGCCGCGCTGCTGCGGCTGCACTCCGACCGCATGCAACTGGCGGCACGCGAGGAGCGCCTCCGCGACAACTTCGCGTCCACGCACCGGACCGTTCCGGTCACGGCGGTACCCGCACAGGCCGAGGACGTCCACGACCTGGACGGCCTGCGCCGCGTCGGCGCGGACCTGGCGGCCCCCGACCACACGGCCGCCGCCTGACCCGGTCGGTCCGGTCGGTCCGGTCGGTCCGGTCGGTCCGGTCGGTCTGCTCGACCCGAAAATCGAACCGGTCCGCCGTCCCGTTCGTCTAGGTTCGCGGGGTGTTCTCCCTCAAGGAACCTCCGCTGTTCACGCGCCTCCGCGACGCGGACCGCATCCTGGTGGCCGGCGCGGGCGGCGGCTTCGACATCTTCGCCGGTTTGCCCCTGGCCATCGCCCTCCTGGACGACGGCAAAGAAGTGCATCTGGCGAACCTCTCGTTCAGTTCGCTGGGCGGCCTGCCGCTCGACGCTTGGGCGGACGTCGACGTCGCCGCCATCACCCCGGACACGTTCGCCAACGACGCGTACTTCCCCGAACGGACCCTCGCACGCTGGCTGGACCTCCACGGCCTCCCCTCGACCGTGTACGCGTTCCCCAAGGTCGGTGTCCAGCCGCTACGCGCCGCCTACAAACACCTGGTGGAGAAGCTGAACCTGGACGCCGTCGTCCTGGTAGACGGCGGTACCGACATCCTGATGCGGGGCGACGAGGCAGGGCTCGGCACACCCGAAGAGGACATGGCGAGCCTCGCAGCCGTGCACGGCTTGGACGTCGCAGAGAAACTCGTCGTCTGCCTAGGGTTCGGTGTGGACGCCTACCACGGCGTGAACCACGTGCAGGTACTGGAGAATTTCGCGGCGCTCTCCCGCGACGACGCGTACCTGGGTGCGGTGTCCATCCCGTTCGACAGCCGCGAGGCGGCCCTCTACCTGGACGCCGTCGAGTACGCGCAGGCATCGACGCCGATGCGTCCCAGCATCGTGAACGGATCGATCGCCGCGGCCGTCCGCGGACTGTTCGGCGACGTCCACTTCACCGACCGGACGCGCGGCGGCGAACTCTTCATCAACCCGCTGATGGCGACGTATTTCACCGTCGACCTGGACGGTCTCGCCCGCCGCTCCCTGTACCTCGACCGGCTCGAAGAGACCCGGCTCATGCGGCAGATCCACTCGATCGTCGGGGCGTTCCGCGACGAGTTGCCGCGTAGTCGTCCGCCGCGCCAGTACCCGCACTGACGAACGCAAAGTTCGTCCGTAATACGCGCCCCGGCGACCGGAAAAGCAGTTTCCGGACGAACAAGAGGCGCTTTTCGGTCGTCCGAAATCGATCGGACGAGGTCGGACAGGATCCGTCGGGATCGGCGTACACGCAGCACACGACGGTGGGTCCGTACCTACCAACCGGTACGGACCCACCGTCGTGTCAGTTTCAATGCCGCATCCCCGAGCCCAACGCCGGATTCGGGGTCGCCCGGCGAACCGTCAGCTCGCGACGAGCTCTTCCTCGTCGGCGTCCGCCGACGCTCGTACTCGTCCTTGGCGGTCTCCAGCAGATCGCGCCACGAACGCACGTCCGGCCGCCGCCGCAGCAGCGCCCGGCGCTCACGCTCGGTCATCCCACCCCAGACACCGAACTCGATCCGGTTGTCCAGCGCATCCGCGAGACACTCCGTCCGCACCGGGCAACCGCGACAGATGAGCTTGGCCCGGTTCTGCGCCGCACCCTGCACGAACAGAGCGTCCGGGTCCGCGTTACGGCAGGCGGCGCGGGCGGTCCAATCCGTGATCCACATCTTGGCCCCACTCCCCTAGGGTCTGTGTCGATTTGCGCTCCTTGGCCGGACGGGCGCGGACGTCAGGCCGCCAAACGAAAGCCGTGGGGAAGAACTTACGGAAGCGAGGGACGTTTCAACAGTCCCCGATGGGCCCATTCTCGATATAGCCCTCCAGGGCCATACCGCCGGAACGGACTAGTTACCTCTAGTTGACGCACGAGACACCGCACCGGTTGTCACGATGACGGCAGATCGGGCGGAACTTCACGTGCCGGACGTCGGCCCCACCATGGGACGTGTCCCGTATGCACCTGTCGTCCCGCGTACTCTAGAGCGCGTGCGCGTTGCGAATTCGGATCGGGGTAAGGCCCTCACCACGCTGATCAAGCTGTTGGGTACGGGCATCGTCGCTGGCGTACTGGTCGCCTTGATCGCCTTGCCGGGCGTCGGGAGCACGGGGATCACCGCGCGCGACGCCGCGAACAACTTCCAGGGGATGGACAGCGAGCTCAACACGTCGCCGCCGTCGGAGAAGACGGTGCTCTACGACGCGGACGGCAAGCCGTTCGCCACGTTCTTCGACAAGTACCGCGAGTCCGTCCGGCTCGACCAGATCGACCCCGTCATGCGGCAGGCGATGATCGACATCGAGGACTCCCGGTTCTACGAGCACGGCGCCATGGACCTCGAAGGCACGCTGCGCGCACTGGCCTCGAACGTCCAGTCCACCCAGACGCAGGGCGGCTCCACCCTCACCCAGCAGTACGTCAAGAACCTGCTGGTCGACAGCGCGCAGACGAAGGAGGAGTACGACGAGGTCACCGCCCCGACCGTCGGCCGCAAGATCCGCGAGCTGCGCTACGCCCTCGAGGTCGAGCGGACGATGTCGAAGGACCAGATCCTCGAGGGGTACCTGAACATCGCGTACTTCGGCGGCGGCGCGTACGGCGTCCAGGCCGCGTCCAAGCGCTACTTCAGCAAGCCCGCCGCCAAGCTCTCCCTCGGCGAGTCCGCCCTCCTCGCCGGCATCACCCAGAACCCCACCGCGTTCGACCCCATCCAGAACCCGAAGGACGCGCGCGCGCGGCGTGACATCGTCCTCTACCGGATGGCGGAGCTCAAGCACATCACCAAGGCGCAGGCCGACGAGGCCGCCGCCAAGCCGGTCGAACTGAACCCCACCGAACCGGTCGGCGGCTGCCAGACGAGCAAGGCCCCGTACTTCTGCGAGTACGTGAAGTACGACGTCCTCAACGCCCTCGCGGGCGGCAAGTACTGGCAGATGGAGCCGAAGGAACAGCAGCAGATCGTCAACAAGCTGAACCGCGGCGGCTACACGGTCCGCACCACCCTCGACATGGACAAGCAGCAGGCCGTCGACAAGGCCCTGCGCAGCATCGTCCCGCCCGAGGGCAATCGCGTCGGCGCCGAGGCCATGGTCGAGCCCGGCACCGGCAAGATCCGCGCCATCGGCCTGAGCAAGCACTTCGGCCCCGGCGACGGCAAGACCACCATCAACCTCCCCGCCGACACCGCGCACGGCGGCGGCACCGGCGTCTCCGCCGGTTCGACGTTCAAGGTCTTCACCCTCGCCGCCGCGCTCGAACAGGGCATCCCGGTCAACACGAGCATCAAGTCGCCCGAGACGATGTCGGTCAGCGGCTTCAAGGCGTGCCCCTACTACGGGACGTACCAGGGCAAGAAGTACAACGGCGAACTCCTGGGCGGCGGCCCGCCCTGGACGGTCTCCAACGCCGGCGACAGCCAGTCCGGCACGTTCAACCTCAAGACCGGCACGTGGGGCTCGGTCAACACGTTCTACGCCCAGCTCGAAAAGCGCGTCGGCGTCTGCAACGCCGTCAAGATGGCCGAGCGGTTCGGCATGAAGCGCGGCAACGGCCAGCCGCTCCTCCCCGTCCCCGCCCAGGTCCTCGGCGTCAACGACATCGACATGGTGCACCTGTCCGCCGCCTACGCCGGGTTCGCCGCCCGCGGCAAGTACTGCGAACCGCTCGCGGTCACCGAGGTCGTCGACCGCACCGGCAAGGCCGTCAAGCTGCCCGAGCACAAGTGCGAGCAGGTCGTCGACAAGGACGTCGCCGACAAGGTCGCCTCGATCCTGCACGCGAACATGAGCAAGGGCACCCCGAAGGGCCGCAACATCGGACGTCCGTCCGCCGCGAAGACCGGCACCTGTGAAGCCCACACGTGCGCCGACTTCGCCGGGTTCACCCCCAACCTCGCCGCCACCGTCGCCTACTGGGACTTCCGCGGACCCTGGCAGTACAAGGTCTACGGCGTCTTCGGCGCCGGCACCCCCGGCGCCATCTGGCAGCGCAGCATGAGCGAGGCCCTGGAGGGCGAGCCCGCCCCCGGCTTCAACGCCCCGGCCAACAACTTCGGCGACACCACCAAGGTCCCAAACGTCGCGAACCAGCCCCTCGACACCGCCAAGAAGGCGCTCGAAGGCGTGGGCTTGAAGGTCCAGATCTCACCCGCGAACTCGGACAAGCCCCGCAACACGGTCGTCTCGTCCTCGCCCGCAGCGGGTACCGAGACGGCCCCGGGCAGCACGGTCATCCTCTACGTCAGCAACGGCAGGCGAGACTAACGAAGAGGGCCCGGCCATCCGGCCGGGCCCTTTTCACTCGGCGAGCTGCCGCTTCACCTCGGCGGCGATCCGCCCCCCTTCGGCCCGTCCCGCGACCTTCGGGTTCACGATCTTCATCGACCTGCCCCATTCGCCCGCGGCCCCGCGGCGCCCGACTCCGCGATCGCGTCCGCCACCAGCGCCGTGAGCTCCGCCTCTCCCAGCTGAGCGGGCAGGTACTCCTCGAGGACCACGCCCTCGTCGCGCTCCGCCTGCGCGGACTCCGTGCGTCCCGCGTCGTCGAACGCGGTCGCCGCCTCCCGGCGCTTCTTCGCCTCCCGGGTGAGCACCTTGACGACGTCGTCGTCCGACAGCACCCGCACCTGCTTGCCGGCGACCTCCTCGTTCTTCACCGCCGTGAGGACCATCCGCAGGGTGCGCGTGCGCACCTCGTCCCGTCCCTTGATCGCGGCGGACAGGTCGGTCTCCAGCTTCTCCTTCAGGGTCATGGTCACATTCTGCCCGCACAACACCGACATCCTCATCGGGATTACCACGCGGTGCCCATGTCTGGAAGCATGGAAACCAGAGAAGGGAGAGCCGTGCAAAAGAAGTACTCCGTGCCCCTCACCCTCGTGGGTGCGGGCGCCGCGACCTTCGGGTACGCCTCGGTGATCGAGCGGAACTGGTTCCGCCTGCGCCGCTTCGACGTGCCCGTCCTCGCGCCCGGCCGCCCCCCGGTGAAGATCCTGCACATCTCCGACGCGCACCTCACCCCGGGCCGCTCCCGTCTCATCCGCTGGGTCCGCTCCCTCGAAGCCCTCGAACCGGACCTCGTCGTCAACACCGGCGACACCCTCTCCCACCGCGACGCGATCCCGTCCTTCCTGGACGCCCTGGGCCCCCTCCTCGAACGCCCCGGCGTCTTCGTCTACGGCTCGAACGACCTCTACAGCCCCGTCCTCAAGAACCCCCTCCGCTACATCTGGCGCACGAGCAAGTCCGACTACGCCAAGAAGAAGCGCGAGCCCGACCTCCCCTACCGCGAACTGGGCTCGTCCCTCCAGTCCGCCGGCTGGCTCGACCTCAACAACCGCATCGGCCGCCTCAAGGTGGGCGAGCTCGACATCGAGTTCGGCGGCATCAACGACTCCCACATCAACCTCGACCGTTACGACAAGATCGCCGGCCCCGTCGACCCCCAGGCCGACGTCCACCTCGGCGTCATGCATTCCCCCGAGCCCCGCAACCTCGACCGCTTCACCGCCGACGGCTACGACCTCCTCCTCGCCGGCCACACCCACGGCGGCCAGGTCTGCGTCCCCTTCTACGGCGCCCTCGCCACCAACTGCGGCATCGACCGCCCCCGAGTCAAGGGCCTCCACCGCCACCGCGGCTCCTGGCTCCACGTCTCCGCCGGCCTCGGCACCTCCCCGAAGGCCCCCATGCGCTTCTGCTGCCCGCCCGAAGCCTCCCTCCTCACCCTCGTCCCCCGCTAAATCCGGACGCACCACTCCTCTCCATCCGCTACAGTGGACAAGGCGCCGGGAGAACGTACGACTCCCGGGCAGCCACCAACCGGGGTGTAGCGCAGCTTGGCAGCGCGCTTCGTTCGGGACGAAGAGGTCGTGGGTTCAAATCCCGCCACCCCGACAGATAACGCCAGATCAGAGGCCGGATCTCCACCCAGGAGACCGGCCTCAAGGTCTTTCACCCGCCATTCGTGTGCGGCCTTTTTCCGGACGCTTTCCTTCCCTGAGCGGGCCGTCATTCGTGGTGCCCGGATCATGAGGTTGCCCAGTACCGGATTGTTTTAGCGGTCTCGTCGGTGACGTCGGAATCGCTCAGGTCGGCGGGGTGGAGCCATCGGTGGGCGGTGTGTTCGGTGCTCAGGGTGATGGACTGTTCTTGGTGGGTCAGGGCGAAGGTGTATTGGCGGGCTTTGCGGCCGGATCCGGAGATGCAGTCGAAGTGGGCTACGAAGCCGGGATCGAGGGTTAGTGGTCCGGTGCGGCCGATCTCTTCGGCGAGTTCGCGTTCCAGTGCGGTGAGTAGATTCTCGCCTGGCTCGACGCCGCCGGAGGGGAGTTCCTCGATGCCGGCCATGAAGGCGTCCTCGACGGAGTGAGGCACACGTCGCTGAACGCTTGGCCGCCATCTCGCTACGGGTCCACGTCCCCGCCGACGACGGACCGGCAGGACGTGCCTACATCGACGCGGCGGATGGTGGGGTGTGGAGTTCTTGTCGTCGGTATGTGCCGGGTGGTCGTCCGTAGGCGCGTTTGAAGGCGTGGGCGAAGGCGTACTCGGAGGTGTATCCGACTTGGCCCGCCACTACGTTGGCGGGGGTGTCGGTTGTGCGCAGCATCCTGGCGGCCAGGGTCATGCGCCACCACGTGAGGTAGGTCAGCGGTGGCCGGTCGACCAGTGCGGTGAACCGGCGGGCGAAGGCCGCCCTGGACAGGCCCGCGTGGTCGGCCAGTTCCTGGACGGTCCATGGGTGCTGCGGCCGATCGTGCATGGCGTGCAGGGCGGCCGCGACGGGTGGATCGTTCAGGGCGGCGGTCCAGCCGGTGGCGTCTTCTTGTTGCTCGAACCAGGCTCGAAGGATGTGCAGCAGGAGTACGTCCAGCAATGCCGACACCATGGCGTCGCGGCCCGGGGCCGGTTTCTCCAGCTCGGTGGCTAGCAGGTCGAGTGCGGTGTGTAGTTGTGAGCGGTGGCCCAGACGGGTCGGGAGATGGACTACCTCGGGCAGTTCTCGCATGAGCGGGTGCGTGCAGGAGCGGTCCAGGCGGTAGGCGCCGCAGAGCAGTGCCGTTGGGGTCGCGGTGGACGGCTCGGTGGGCGATGGGGGCGCGTGGGTGAGCGGGGTGGACGGGCTGTCGGCCAGGCCGTGCGCGTGACCGTGAGGCAAGAAGGCCACGTCGCCCGGTCCGAGGGGGATGGGATCACCGCCGTCCGGAAGCAGCCAGGCGGCGCCCTGGAGGACCACGTGGAATCCCGCCGCGTCGTCGGCGGGGAATCTGCGACCGAACGGGCCGTTGTGATCGATCCGCGCCGAGTGCGGCAGGCCGGTGCGCATCGCGGTGATCACGTCGGATAGGACATCCATGAGGTGAGACGGTAACGCAAGTTTTCGAGCGTTTGGAGCATTGGGAGTCTCTTTCGGTTTCCTTACGGTGGGGGTGTTGTCAACGATCTTTCGACAGGGGTTCAGATGAAGATCGCCGTCTACGGCGCGAACGGTTACCAGGGCAAGCTCGTCCTCGCCGAGGCGAACCGGCGCGGCCTCGGTGTTGTGCTCGTCGGACGCGACGCCGCGCGCCTGCGGCGGGCCGCCGACGCGGTCGGCCTGTCCGGTCCGGACGTCCGGGTGGCCGCGGTGGACGACCGCGACGCTTTGGTCGCCGCCTTCCGGACGGCCGACGCGGTCGTCAACTGCGCGGGGCCTTTCACCCGCACCGGCGCCGCGGTGGTAGAGGCCGCGATCGCCGCGGGCCGCCACTATCTGGACACCGCCGGGGAGCAGCTCTACATCAAGAGCGTCTTCGACGGCTTCGGTGCACGGGCGGCGGCGGCCGGGGTCTGCGTCGTCCCCGCCGCCAACGACGCCTGCGTTCCGGGAGACATGGTCGCCGCTCTGCTGGCCGAGCGGCTGGGGCCGCTGGAGGAGATCACCAGCGTCCACCTCATCTCCGGAGGCGGCGGACCTTCGCGCGGGTCGTTGCGTTCGGTGATCGAGAGCATCGACATCATCAAGGCCGGTGGTCTGGTTTACGACGGGGGCGATTGGCGGCCCGCACCGTCCACGCGGCAGAGTTCGATCGTTCTGCCCGGGGGCGGGGAGGCGGTCCCGATGGCGCCGTTTCCCCTGTCCGAGGTCGTGACCATTCCCCGCCACGTCCGGGTCGGGCGCGTCCGGGGGCTGGCCGAGGCCGAACTGACCGCCCGTCTGAGCGCGCCCCTCGATCCCGCGGTCATCGAGGGACTGCCCGAAGGGCCCACCGAGCGGGCCCGCGCCACGCAGCGTTTCACCTATCTCATCGACGCCGTGGCGCCGGACGGACGCCGCGCCCGCGGCATCGTCGAAGGTCCCGACACCTACGGCACCACCGCGGTGATCGCCGTCGAGGGCGCCCGCCGTCTGATCACCGACCCGGCCGAGCCCGGCGTGCTCGCTCCCGCCCAGGCTTACCCGCCGGCCGACTTCCTCGACTCCCTGCTGCCCGGCGACGTCCGCTGGAGCGTCCAGGCGAGCGGGCTCTGACGGGTCGGGCGTGGAAAGTTCACTTGTCCTTAGAGGCTGCGGGCGGTGATGTCGCCGTGGGCGGTGGTGGCGTGGATGTCGAGGTCGGTCGTGCCGTTGTTGGCGAGGGCGTTGTGGACGCGGCCGTGGCCGGTGCCCGCGTCCAGGGAGGCGGAGACGCCGGTGGCGGCGCCGACCGTGATGTCGCCGGAATCGGTGCGCAGCACGACGTTGCCGCGCACGGCCTCGGTGATGCGGATGTCGCCCTTGCTGGTGCGGATCTCCGCGGCACCGTTGAGGCGGCCGACCGAGACGTCACCGGCCGCGGTGGTGAGGCGGGCGCCGGTGGCCTCGTCGATCTTGACCTGGCCGTGCTGCCCTTCGAAGTCGACGTCGCCGAGGCGTCCGACGGCCCGGAACTCGGCGCTGGCCGCCTTCGCCTCGACCCGGGAACCGGCGGGCAGTTGGACCGTCACCTCGATGGACCCGGACGGGCCGAAGTACTGGTTGCGCGCGGTGGCCTCGATCCGCAGGACGCCGTCGGCGTACTCGACCGTGGTCTGCTCCGCGACCTTCACGTCGCGGCCCTTGGCCGCGTCCGCGGGCCGGACCTCGACCGCGGTGTCGGCACGGTCGGCGGCGATGAACCGGATGCGCCCGGCGGGGACGTTCAGGACGGCGGCGATCGGGGCGGGGGTGGCGAAGGTCTGCATCGTGCTTCTCCTTGCGGCTGGTTGTTTCGAACACTGGAAACGCTACGTTGCATTTCAAGATTTAGCAATGCAGTCGTTGCGTTCTGAGATTTACTTTGCAGGTCAACTTGCTTAAATCGTTGCAACAAGTGTTGAATTAACGCAACGATCGCGAGATCGTCCGTTGCAACGTGGTGAAGGTGAACGCTATGGTGGACGGGTCGAGGAGCATCGGGAGGTCGCGATGCCGGGAGGCCGGCTCACGCAGCAGGAACGCCAGCAGATCGCGCAGGGGGTGGCCGACGGCCTCGCCTACGCGGAGATCGCCAGGCGCATCGATCGTCCGACGTCGACGGTCACGCGCGAGGTGATGCGCAACGGCGGGCCGGCCGGTTACCGCGCCGACCTGGCGCACCGGGCCACCGAACGCCGCGCGCACCGGCGCAGGCCCGCCTCGTCCCGGGGGCCGGAAGCGGTCGCCCAGCCGTACGGACGGGACGCGGAGGCGGTGCACGAGTTCGCGGAGACGCTGACCACCGTCTTCATGGCCTCGGGGATGCCGAAGATGATGTCCCGCGTGCTGGTCTGCCTCTACACCACCGACTCCGCAGCCTCAGCGCGTCCGAACTCGTGCGGAGTCTGCAGGTCAGCCCGGCGTCCGTCTCCAAGGCGATCGCGTACCTGGAGGAGCAGGGCTTCATCCGGCGGGAACGCGACGAGCGGCGGCGCGAGCGGTACGTCGTCGACGAGGACATCTGGTACCAGTCGATGGTCGCGAGCGCCCGGGCCCTCGCGCAGGTCTCCGCGACCGCGCAGCAGGGCGTCGCCGTGCTCGGGGCCTCGACCCCGGCGGGCGCCAGGCTGGAGGGCGCCGCCCGCTACCTCGACTTCGTCAGCGAGAACACCGCGCGCGCCGCCGAGCAGGCGCGGGAGGTCCTGCACGTCAGGCCGGAAGGCGGATAGGCCGTTTGTGGCTATGGCCGCCGAATGCGTGCTGGGGACGACGGGAGTACGTAATGTCTTGGTCATGGACGGCGACGAGACGTGGCGGCGGCTGGGGGCGTACTCGTACCTCAGCGTTCCGGAGCGCCTGGAGTACGTCGCGATCATGCGGGTGTTCTGCGGGACGCTGCTGGCCGATCTCGCGGTGCCGGACGTCCTGGCGAAGCTCGACGGGGTCGACGCCGACACGCTGACCGGACGGCTCGAACAGCTCGTCAAGTGGGGCAATCTGCTGCGCAGCAGCCACACGGTGAAGGCGTCGAGCATCACCGAGTACCAGCGGTCGCGGTCCCGGTACCAGCTGTCGAAGCCGGGCGAGCGGATCCAGCGGGACGTCGACGGGGTGCTGGCGAGCGCGGACGCGGCGCGGGAGGTGAGCAGCGAGCTGCTCGCGCTGGTCGAGCGGGGGCTCCGGGACCTGGACGAGCGGGTGGGGCGCCCCGACGTGGAGCCGCGGGAGCTGCTCGAACGGGTCAGCACGCTGTTCGTGCAGTTCACCGAGTTCGCGGATTCGGTGCGGGACTTCTACGCGTATCTCGGGCAGGTGCTGGCCCGGTACGACCTGGACGGCGCCGAGTATCAGGGGTTCAAGGAGCTGCTGCTCGACTACGTCGAGGCGATCACGGACGAGGTGACGTTCCGGGCGCCGCGGATCGCGGCGCTGCTGGACGGGTTGTGGCCGCGGCTCCCGGGGATGCTGGAGCGGCTGGACGCGCACGCGCGGGGGCTTTCGGCGCTGGACGCGCGGGTGCAGCGCAGCCGGGGGCGCGAGCTCGCCGACTGGGAGGGGCTGCGCGGCTGGTTCGCCGACGTGGACGGGCAGGGCAGCCAGGTCGACCAGCTGCGGGACGCGGCGCTGCGGGCGATGCGGTCGCTGCTGGCGAACGCGAAGCGGATGCTGCGGTCGGCGTCGGGCGAGATGTCGCGGCGCAAGGATCTGCTGCGGCTGGCGAAGTGGTTCGAGGAGGCGGCGCCGGAGGACGCGCACGACATCGCCGTCGCGGCGTTCGGGTTGTACGGGGCCCGGCATCTGGGCGTCGCGCCCGGTGAGGACGTGGTGCCGGCGTCCACGAGCTGGTGGACGGGTCCGGTCGTCGAGGTGCCGGTGTCGTTGCGGGAGCGGGGCAGCCGGGCGCAGCGGGGGCGGGCGGCGGCGGTGGAGGACCATTCGGCGCAGAAGCGGCGGTTGCGGGAGGCCGCCCGGGAGCGGGCGGCGGCGCGGCGCGCGGCGGCGGCGGACGAGCTGCGGAGCGTCTCGGGCCGGTTCGCCGATGTGCCGCTCACGTCCGCGGGTCTGGGGTTGCTGCTGGAGCTGCTCGCGACCGCGATGGGCAATGCCCGGCCGCGGCGGGACGGCGGCGGGTTCGATCTCGAGGGGGCGCGGAGCGAGGACGCCGAGCTCGGCGTCCGGCTCACCGTGCGGTACCGGGCGGGCGCGCGGACGACGCTGCGTTCGGCGGACGGCGATCTGCTGCTGGACGATCTGGAGCTGGACGTCGCCGGGGCGTCGGCTCCGGTGGAGGTCGGTGCGTGACGCTTCCCTCGGCGCGGGACGCGGATCTGGCCGCGGAGCGGCGGGCGGCGGCGCGGTTGCTGCTGGCCCGTCCGCTGGTGACGGCGGACGCGGAGCTGTTCCCGCTCGTCCGCAGGCACGCGGACTGGCTCGGCAAGCGGTTCCAGCAGGTGCTGGGCTACCGGCTGCTGGTCGATACGTCGTACGCGCGGTTGTTCAAGGCCGGGCTGGGGCCGGGTTCGGGGCATCGGCTGCGGCGGTCCACGGGCACGCCGTTCGATCCGCGCACGTACGCCTGTTTGGCGTTGACGCTGTCGGTGCTGGTGACGGCGCCGGAGCAGATGCTGTTGTCGCAGCTGGTGGCCGATATCCGGGCGGCGGCGGCCGATGCGGACGTGGCGCTGGAGGGCGCCGGACGGGCGGTGGAGCGGCGGACGCTCGTGGCGGCGTTGCGGCAGCTCGTGGAGTGGGGGGTGCTCGCGGAGACGGAGGGCACCGTGGGGTCGCTGGCCCGGGAGGACGGCGGCGAGGCGCTGATCACCGTGGACCGGGAGGTCGCGCGGGCGGTGGTGGCGGGTCCGCTGGCGCAGAGCCGGGACGGCGCGGATCTGGTGGCGCGGGCGGCGGATCCGGGGTTCGGCGGGCCGCGGACGTACGTGCGGCGGATGCTCGTGGAGACGCCGGTGGTGTATCTCGACGGGTTGACCGACGCGGAGCGGGACTGGCTGCGGACGCGGCAGCGGCGGGAGGCGCAGGCGTTCGCGGAGCTGCTCGGGCTGGAGGCGGAGATCCGCGCGGAGGGCGTCGCGCTGGTGGATCCGGAGGACGAGCTGACGGATCTGCATCTGCCGGGGACGGGCACGGTCGCGCAGGCGGCGTTGCTGCTGCTGGAGCGGCTGGTCGAGCGGGTGTGCCCGGACGATCCGGCGACGGGCGACCGGCTCGTTATCGGGACGGCCGTGCCGGACGGGCTCGTGGACGAGCTGCTGGCCGGGCTGGTCGCCGAGTACGGGCGCCGGGGCGGGTGGCAGCGCGATCTCGTGGCGGATCCCCGCGCGTTGCGGGAGGCGGTGCTGGACCTGCTGGTGCGGATGCGGCTGGTCGCGTATGCCGGTCCGGTGCGCGCGGAGGGCGCCGGGCTGCCCGAGGGGTACGCGGGCGAGGTGCCGGACGATCGGTCGGTGACGGACGTGCGCGGGGCGCGGCCCGTCGGGATGGGGCTGGTGCTTCTCGCCGCGTCCGCACGATATGCCCCGGATGTAACCGTTCGCCGGGCCGGGCGGGCGGACGGCGATGTGCAGGAGGAGCTTCCGCTGTGACCGTCCCCACTCCGCTGCGTCCGGCCGCGCCGGGGGCCGCGGTTCCGGCTGCATCGTGCGGGCATCCGCAACGTCTGGCAGTACGACGAGCAGGAGTTCGAGTTCGGCGACGGGCGGCTGCTGCTGCGCGGCAAGAACGGCGCGGGCAAGTCGAAGGCGCTGGAGATGCTGCTGCCGTACCTGCTGGACGGCGACTCGCGGGCGCTGGACGCGACGGGCACCGGCCGGACGACCCTCGCGTGGCTCATGCTGGACGGTTTCGAGTCCACGAACCGTCTCGGGTACCTGTGGGTGGAGTTCCGCATGTCCGGGGGCGACGACCGGTATCTGACGTTCGGTGCGGCGGTGCGGGCGTCGAAGTCGACGAAGCGGGCCGTCCCGTTCTTCTTCACGACGCCGCTGCGGGTGGGGTCGGAGCTGCGGCTGGTCGACGCGGGCGGCGGCCCGCTGCCGGTCGAGCGGCTGAAGGAGGTCGTCGGGGCCGAGAACGTCACGGATCGGGCGGTCGAGCACCGGGCGCGGGTGGCCCGCGAGCTGTTCGGGATCACCGATGTGACGCGGTACCGGAACCTGACGCAGTTGCTGCACCGGCTGCGGCGCCCGACCGTCGGGGACCGGATCGAGTCGGGCGGGCTGGCGTCGCTGCTGAGCGAGACGCTGCCGGGGCTGGACGACGACGTGGTGGAGAAGGTCGCGCGCAATCTGCACGATCTCGACACCGTCCGGGAGGAACTGGGCCGTCTGGAGCGGACCGATCAGGCGCTGCGCACCTTCCTGCGGGGGTACGGCCGCTACCTGGCGGGGGTGCTGCACCGGGCGGCGGACGACGTGACCGGGGAGCTGGAGTCGCTCGCGGCGCGGCGCCGGGAGGCGGGGGACGCGGCGAAGCGGACGGCCGACCTGCGCGGCCGTGAGAAGGCGGCGCGGGAGCGGTTCGAGGAGCTGGTCCGGCGGGAGCGGGACGCCCGCGAGGTGCTGCACACGCTGCAGACGAGCCCGGCGTACCTGGGATTGAAGGACCTGCGGGAACTCCGCGAGACGGTCGACGCGCGACGGGACGCGGCGGCGACGGCGTTCGCCGCGCTCGGGACGGCGCACGACGCGGAGGAGGACGCGGCCGTCCGGCTGGGCGAGGGCGCGGACCAACTGGGCGGACGGTTCGGGGAGCTGGCCGCCGAGCATCGCGGGCTGCTGTCGCGGGCGGAGCGGGCGGGCTTTCCGGCGGGCCATCTCGGGGAGGCCGTGGGGTTGCCGCGGGTGACGCTGGGCGAACCGGCGGACGCGGAGCTGACCGGCCCCGGCGGCGAGGTGCGGACGGTGCGGCACCGTCCAGTCTCCGCCGTGGACGTGCCGGGCGCCGAGTCGGGCCTCGCGGGATGGGCCGATCGGCTGGACGGCGCGGTCCCGGTGGCGCGGCAGCGGAACCGGATGGTCGCCGAGGTGATCCGGCTGTTCGACGTCGCCGAGGAGGCGCGGGCGGCGGCGGACGCGCCGACGGCGAACGCGAGCGGCTGGAGGGGGAGACCGAGGACGCAGCGGTCGTGTTCGAGCGCGCGCGCGACGAGGTCGCGGAGGAAAGCCTCGGATACGCCACGAAAGTGAACGACTGGGTAGACGGGACGATCGCGACCGCGGGCCCGGAGTGCCCGCCGCTGGACGACGTCCGGAACGCGGTGGCCTGCGAGCCGTCGCCGGACGCGCCCTTCGACGAGCGGACGCTGCCGCCGGACGTCGAGCGGCGGGCCGAGCGGGTCGCGTTCGCCGCGCTCGTGCCGTTCCGGGAGACGCTGGACGCGGCGGCGGGGACGAGGCCGCGCGGCGAGGTCGGCCGGCTCACCGGGGAGCGCGACGGGCTCGCCCGGGAGCGGGACGAGTGGGAGGGGCGCGCGATCCGGAACCGCCCGTCCCGCCGCACCGCTTCGCCGCGCGCGCGCCGCGCACCGGCGCGCCGTTCTACCGGCTGGTCGACTTCGCGGACGGGCTGTCCCCGGACGAACGGGCCGGGCTGGAGGCGGCGCTGGAGGCGAGCGGCGTCCTGGACGCGTGGGTCGCCGCGGACGGCGCGCTCCTCGACCCGCTGACCCTCGACACCGTCCTGCGGCCGGACGCGGC
Organism: Actinomadura sp. CNU-125; assembly: GCF_001942465.1. Taxonomy (GTDB): domain Bacteria; phylum Actinomycetota; class Actinomycetes; order Streptosporangiales; family Streptosporangiaceae; genus Spirillospora. Next base: position 351 of record NZ_MKJY01000210.1, on the reverse strand, counting down.
CGCCCCGCCGGACGGGCCGACGCTCGCGGACGCGCTGCGTCCCGTCCCCGAACCGGACACCGGCGTCACCATCGGACGGGTCGGGCGGCTGCTCGCGTCGTTCGCGTTCGCGCCCGCGGCGGACACCACCGCGGTGAACGCCCTGCACCACGACGGCAGCTGGCGCCTCGGGGCCGTCCGGGGGCGGCACCGCAAGGACGACGCCGAGTACGTGGGCGCCGCCGTCCGCGCGGAGACGCGCCGCCGGAAGCTCGCCGAGCTGGCGGAACGGCTGGCGGACGCGGAGCGGCGGCTGGCGGACGCGCGCGCCCGTCTCACCGCGGCGCAGGACCGGCGGCGGGCCGCGCGCGA
>NZ_MKJY01000209.1 GCF_001942465.1 Actinomadura sp. CNU-125 | reverse complement strand
CGTCGTCGGCATCCACGGCGCGGGCGGCAGGCAGGTCGCGCTGTCGGTCGCCTTCGCCGACGCCGCGACGGGCGAGGACGCGGTGCCCGCGTAGGCGACGAGCCGCAGGCTGACCTTGGCGATGTCTTCGAGGCCGACGGTGACGGCCGTCCCGGCGTCGCCGGCCGCCGCGACCTTCTGCCAGAGGGTCGAGCGGGAGTTGCCGTTGGTCTGCGTGCCGACCTCGGTCCACCCGGCGGGCGGGGTGATGTCGGACGAGTCGGTGTTCATGGTCGCGAACAGCAGCATCGCGTCCCCGGCCTGGACACCGGACGGCACCGTGACGGCGGCGCCGGAGGTGTTCTCGTTGTAGCCCGCGGTGCCGCGGAACGCGACGGGGACCTGGTCCTCGGCGACCGTCACCTTCTGCTGGGCGGTGTCGGTGCCGCCGCGGTTGTCGGTGACGGTGACCTTGACCGTGTACTCGCCGGCCTCGGTGTAGGTGTGCTCCGGCGTCACGCCGGAGCCGGTCTCGCCGTCGCCGAAGTTCCACGCGAGGGTTTCGACGGTGCCGTCGCCGTCGGTGGACGCGGAGCCGTCGAAGGCGCAGTCGAGGCCGGTGCAGGTGCGGGTGAACGCGGCGGCGGGCGCGCCGTTGGGCTCGGCGGCGTGCAGGAACACGCTGCGTCCGCGCCAGTCGCCGTCGTCGACGACGACGGGCGAGCCGCCCGGGACGCCCGCGGTGAAGGCGATCGCCCGCAGGTTCCCGTCGGTGTTGTTCACGTAGTACAGCTTGCCGCCGGAGACGAACATGCCGCCGACCGTCCGCCAGTCGACCGCCGGAAGGTTGTTGGTCGCGGTGTACTCGACGGCGCCGACGACGCCGCTCTCCGGGGTGAAGTGCCGGTAGTGCAGCGCCGCGTCGCCGCGCGTGTAGTAGACCTTGCCGTCCGAGTAGAACATGCCCTGGATCGAGGCGACCTGCGAGTGCCAGGTGCTCATCGGGACGAGCCGGTCGGCGGTGTCGATCGCGGTCTGCGCGCCGAGCGTGGTGCCGTCGAACGTCCGGGAGTAGAAGCCGCCGTTGGAGCCGCCGTAGTAGAGGCGGCCGCTGAGCATGAATCCGCCGCGGGCGTTGCGCCAGTCGACGCCGGCGGTGGAGCCGTTCTGCTCGGCTCCGGCGGCGCGCCGTCGAACGAGCGGTGCTTGAGGTAGTTCTGCGCGCCGGTGCCGACGCCGCCCGCGTAGTAGACCTCGCCGGGCAGTTCGCCGGGTTCCAGCACCGGCAGCGCGGTGCCGCCGGCGGCGGGGAACATCGCGATCTTCTGGTGGGTCTCGCCGCCCGCCATGTCGGTGTCGCTGCCGATCCACACGCCCTGGCCGGTGGCGAGGATGTCGAAGACGCCGATGCCGCGGGCGCGGCCGGGGTTCCAGGTGAACGGCAGGCCGGTGAGCGGGTCGAGGGCGGCGATGCCCTCGCGCGCCACGGCGCCCTCGCCCGCCTTGTCGGACGCGTACGGGTTGTTCGCCCAGCGGAAGTGGCCGCCGGTGTAGACGGCGTCGCCGGTGACCTCGACGGCGTAGGTGGTGTCGCCGCCCGTCCAGTTCGTCCAGGTCGGCTGCTTGCCGGTGCCGTTGGCGACGTTCTCCCAGCGGGCCTGGGTGTCGCACATCTTCGCTAGACGCCGCGGTGGCCGCCGGTGGTGGTGACGACGAAGAACGAGCGTCGGGCGCGAAGTCGACGTCGCGCATGTAGGTGTCGAACGACGTGGAGCATTCGGCGGCGTACCGGACCGTCTGCCAGTTCGCGAGCCGCGCCTGCGCGCCGGTCAGGTCGAGCATGAAGATCTGCGGGCGGGACTGGCCGCCGACGGACGTGAAGTTGCCGACGCCGACGAGGCGGGAGCCGTCCGGCGAGACGTCCATCTTGATGACGGCGGTGGTGCCGCCGTTCTGCTGCCCGGTGACCGGCAGGTCGAAGTACGCGTCGCGGGCGCCGGTGTTCGGGTTCAGCGTCGCGATGCCCGCCTGCGCCACGCCGCTCACGTGCGTGAAGTTCCCGCCGACGTAGAGGCGCCCGTCGACGAGCCGCAGGTCGCGGACCTTGGCGTTGACGTCCGCCTGGAACGCGGCGTCGGGCTGCCCGGTGGCGGCGTCGATCTTGGCGAGCTTGCGGTGGGTCTGGCCGTCGACGGCGCTGAAGCTGCCGCCGATGTAGAGGCTCTCGCCGTCGGCCGACGGCAGGACGACGTCGACCTCGCCCTTGTCGACGACCGGGTCGAAGGTCGTGTCGAGCGTGCCGGTGGTGGCGTCGAAGGCCAGCAGCCGGGCGCGGTTCACGACCGGCTTGTTCGCGCCGGCCTCCTTCACCTGGGTGAAGGAGCCGCCGAGGTAGATGGTGTCGCCGACCTGGACGATCGAGTTGACCGCGCCGTCCTGGACCTGCGGGGTGAAATCAACGGGGTTCTCGCTGACCAGCGTGCCTCCGGGGGCGGCGGCGGCCGTCCCGATCCCGGCGACGCCGATTCCGGTGGCGGCCAGCGCCGCCGCCGTCGCCAAGGTGCACAGTCTTCTCCAGCGCACGCGTGTTCTCCTCAACCGTCAACGAACGACATCCCCGACGCGCCCTGCCTCACGGGCCTCCGGAGCGACTGCTCCGAGCCGGGCAACTCTACTGCCTGCGGCCCCTGCCGTTCCGCGCGATCCCCCACATTTCACCCGCATTGCCGAAGGTGGCCACATGGGACGGCACAGGTCGTGCATCATGCGGACATCCGGCCCATCCCCATGCGGCGGTTAGGATCCAGTACTTCGGCGGGCAAAGGGAGGGCACGTGGCCGGCACGGTGGCGAGGCGTTCCTCCGCTGGGCGCCGCGCGGGAGCACGTCTCCCGGTGGACGACGCGCCGGGCCGGGGCCCGGCGCCCGACCTGCCCCGGCTGCCCGGCCCGCGGACGAACCCGCCGATCGTCCGGCTGAAGCCCGGCTGGCCGCTGACCGCGATCTTCCTGCTGTTCCCGCTGTGGTGGCTGCTCGGTCTCGGCGCGCTGATCTTCATGATCATGGCCGTGCCGATGGGGGTGTACCTGTGGCGCCGCCGCGACCGGCTGGTCACGCCGCGGGGCTTCGGCGCGTGGCTGGTGTTCCTGGTCTGGGTGCTGTTCGGGGTGGCGACGCTGTGGGCGGAGGTCCCGGGCACCCAGCAGAGCGGCGGCGCCGGACGGCTGCTGGTGTTCGCGTGGCGGTACGCGTGGTACCTGGCCTGCACGATCGTGCTGCTCTACATCGGCAACACCGACGAGCGCGAGCTGCCCACGGGCAAGATCGGCAACCTGCTCGGGATCATGTTCATCGTGACGACGGTCGGCGGGATGGTCGGCCTGCTGATGCCGACGCTGCAGCTGACGTCGCCGGTGGAGATGCTGCTGCCGAAGGCGCTGTCGTCCAACGCGTTCATCGAGGACATCGTCCACCCGAAGACGGCCGAGGTGGAGGCGATCCTCGGGTACGAGCAGGCGCGGCCGATGGCGCCGTTCGCCTACGCCAACACCTGGGGCGCCGCGTACGCGCTGTTCCTGCCGTTCTTCCTGATCACGTGGGTGGCGCGGGCGCGCGGGACGAAGCGGGTCGCCGGGGTCACGATCCTGGTCATGTCGCTGTGGCCGGTGGTGTACTCGCTGAACCGGGGCCTGTGGCTGGCGCTCGCCCTGATCGCCGGGTACGCGGCGCTGTCGATCGTCATCGCGGGCGGCTGGAAGATGGCGACGCGGGCGGCGGCGGTGCTCGCGGTCGGCGCGATCGTCGTCGCGTTCTCGCCGCTGCCCGCCATGATCAGCGACCGGCTGAACAACCCGCACAGCAACAACCGGCGGGTCGAGCTCGCCGAGGAGACGGTGCGCAGCACGGTGACCGGTTCCCCGCTGGTCGGGTTCGGCTCCACCCGCGACGTCCAGGGCAACTTCAACTCGGTCGGCGGCGGGTCCCGGCCGGGCTGCGACGCGTGCGCCGTCCCTCCGCTCGGCACCCAGGGCCACCTGTGGCTGCTGATCTTCGCGCACGGAATCGGCGGCACCCTCGCGTTCCTGGCATTCTTCCTGAAGCGCTTCGGCCGGCACTGGCGCGACCACACGGCCTACTCGCTCGCCGGATGCTGCGTGCTGGTGGCGTCCGGGCTCTTCCTCTTCGTCTACGACATCGTGGAGGTACCGCTGTACACGGTGATGATCGCGGTCGCGCTGATGTGGCGCGCCGAACGGGACGCGCGCGCCGCGAAGCGCGCGGACGTCGCGGAGGCCGCGTCATGAGCGACGTCGCGGGTCCCTGGGTGGAGACCGTCGCCGACCTGTGGCCCGGGGCGGAGGTCTCCTTCCCCGGCGGCTCCCCCGGCGGCGGAGCGGACCGCGAGCTGCGCTTCCTGCCGAACGCCGCCGCGCCGCGCCTGCTGCTGCCGGCCGGACGTCCGGGCGTCGCGGCGGCCGCGCTGCGCCGCTACAGCCACGACCTGACCGCGAAGCAGCGCGTCGCGCGGGCGGCGGGCGCGGCGGCGGCCCGCACCGGGGGTGCCCGGCCGGACGCTCCGCGACCGCGTCACCGTGCGCGGCGGCGGCCCGTCGATCGAGGACCGGCTCGGCGAACTCCTCGGCCGCGACGTCGTCGTCGTCATCGGGCTCGGCCCGGCGGCCCGCGCGAACCGCAAGCCGATCCTGCACGTGCTGACGCCGAAGGGGCGGGCCGCCGCGTTCGTCAAGGTCGGCGACAACGCGGCGACGCGCGCGCTCATCGCCGACGAGCCGCCGCGCTCGAACTCCTCGCGGACCGTCCGCTGCCGGGCGTCGACGTCCCGCGCGTCCTGCACCACGGCGAGTGGAACGGGATGACGCTGCTCGTGCTGTCGCCGCTGCCGATGGAGCGCGCGCGGCGCGCGCGCGCGAGGAGGCGCCGGTCGACGCGATGCGCGCGCTGGCCGCCGTGGACGGCCCGGCCCGCGAGCCGCTCGCGGGCAGCGGGTTCTGGGAGGCGATCCGGGCGACCCCCGCCGCGCTCGACGATCCCGGCCGCGCCGGTCGCCTCGCCGCCGTCGTCGAGGAGATCGGGGCCCGGCACGGCGCCCTCGACCTGGACTTCGGCGCCTGGCACGGCGACTGGACGCCGTGGAACATGGCCTGGCACCGCGGCGTCCTGCGGCTGTGGGACTGGGAGCGGTTCGAGCGGCGCGTGCCCCTCGGATTCGACCTCGTGCACTACCGTCTGCAGGAGCGGACGCGGCGCCCCGGTCCGTCCCCGTACGCGCGGCGCCCCGGCGACGCGCCGGACGTCCTCGCCCCGCTCGGCCTGTCCGCGGCGGCGGCCGAGGCCACCCTCGACCTCTACCTGCTGGCGCTGTGCTGCCGCTACCAGCGGGCCGGCACGGGACCGCGCGGCGAGGCGGTCCGCGCCCAGGCCGACGGCCTGCTCGACCTGCTCGCCGAGCACACCGCCCAGCCCATCGGAGGACGCCCGTGATCTCCCGCCGCGACGCACCCCAGTGGCTCAAGGAGGCCGGGCGCGGCGCGACCCGCACGGTCGGCCGGCTCACCGCCGACGCCCGCATGCTGCCCGGCCTGCTGATGGTCGGCACCCAGCGGGGCGGGACGACGTCGCTGTTCCGGGCGCTCGCCGAACATCCCGCGCTCGTCCAGCCGAACTTCCACAAGGGCGTCCACTACTTCGACGTCGAGTACCGGCGGGGCCTCGCCTGGTACCAGGGGCACTTCCCGCGCCGCGCCGCCGCCCGCAAGCGGCTGGAGGCGGCCGGCCTGGACGGCGTCGAGCCGATCGCGTTCGAGTCCGCGGGCTACTACATGCACCATCCGGCGGCGCCGCGGCGGATCGCGGCGGACCTGCCGGGCGTGACGCTGCTGGCGACGCTGCGCGACCCCGTCGAGCGGGCCTACTCGGCGCACCGGCACGAGCTGATGCGCGGGTTCGAGACCGAGGAGTTCGAGCGGGCGCTGGAGCTGGAGCCGGAACGGCTGAAGGGCGAGGTCGACAAGATCGTCGCCGACCCGGGCTACCTGAGCCACGCGCACCGCCACCAGGCGTACCTCGACCGCAGCCAGTACGTCGAGCAGATCGAGACGCTGTACGAACTGTTCGGCCGCGACCGCGTCATCGTGGTCTTCGCGGAGGACTTCTTCGCGACGCCCGAGCCGGTGTACGACCGGATCCTGGACCGGCTCGGCCTGCCGCGCGTCCACCCGGCCGCGTTCGAGCAGACCAACGCGCGGCCCCGCTCGCCGATGCCGGACGCGCTGCGCGCGCGGCTGGAGGAGCACTTCCTGCCCTACGACGAGCGGCTGGCGGACCTGCTGGGCGAGGTGCCGCCCTGGCGGCGATGAGGCCGCGCCGCGGGCGTTCCAGGCCGAACCGCGGGCCTCGGGAACCGATCGTCCGCGACCCGGACGCGGTCCCGCTGACCCGGTACACGCGGTTCGCCCGCCGGCATCTCGTGCTGTTCGTCGTCCTGCCCGTCCTGTTCGGCGGCGGCGGGCTGCTCACCGCGGTCCTGGCGCCCAAGAGCTACGTGTCGACGGTGAACGTGCTGGCGCCGCGCGTGCCGCTGCACATCGGGCAGCTGCAGGGGCCGGGCGACGACGAGGAGGAGACGCGCGAGCCGCGGCCGTCCACGGTCGACACCGAGGCGCAGCTCGTCCGGTCCGACCAGGTCATCGCGCGGCTGGCGACGGCTCCGGGGTTCCGCGCGTCGCCCGCGGTGCTGCGCGGCCGCATCTCGGTCACGGTGCCGCCGAACACGCGCGTCCTGGAGATCGGCGTGGCGGCGCCGACGCCCGAGGAGGCGCGGGACGGCGCCGCGGTCGTCGGCGAGTCGTACCTGAACCTGCGGCACCAGATCCTCGGCGGCGTCCGGCAGCGCAACCGCGAGTCGCTCGCCCGCCGCGAGTCGCTGCTGAAGGAGCAGCTGGAGGCGTTCCCGGACGAGAACGCCTCGCAGTCGCAGCTGACGACGCGGACCCGGCGGCAGGCGGTGCAGAAGCAGCTCAAGGAGGTCCGCAACCAGCTCGCCGCGATCGACGGCGCCGACCTGGACAGCGGCGAGATCATCCGGTACGCGAACATGCCGCAGCGCACGGAGAACCGGCGCCGGGACGTCGCGCTGTCCACCGGCGCGGCCGGCCGGGCTGGCGCTGGCGCTCGCGCTCGCGCTGCTGCGGGACCGCCGCCCGCGCCGGATGCGCGACGAGGAGGGCGTCGTGCTGCGCACCGACATCCCCGTGTTCGGCAGCACCTCGCCCGGCGACGCCGACCGGGACGGGACGTGCCGGCGGCTGCGCAACCTGGTGTTCGACGAGGACGCCCGGTGCGTCCTGCTGGCCGGTGCGCCCGCGGCGGCGGCGATGCCGGTGGCGCGGGAACTCGCGCGGCTGTGCGCGAACGGCGGCGCGTCCTCCATGCTGCTGGTGCTGTCCCCGGACGGGACGGACGCGGACGTGCAGACCTCGCGGGCGTTCCCGGAGACGGCGAACTGCACGCGGCGCACGGTGCGGATCACCGACGGCGACCGGAGCCTGCGGGAAGCGGTGGCGCGGGCGCGCGCGGAGGTCGAGATCGTGATCATCACCGGGCCCGAACTGGACAGTGTGGACACCTTGACACTGGCGACGTTCTGCGATCTGACCGTCGTGGTCGCCGAACGGGAGACGACCATCGACGTCGAGGTCGCCCGCGGTATCTCGGTGCTGGCGGAAACGGCCGTCCCCGCGCGGGGGCTGATCCTGGCCGAGCCGGCCGGCCGTTGACACGGGACCATCGAACGTGAACGGAAGATAAAGTCATGGCGTTGACGACCCGGCTCAGGACGAGCGAGTCGAGCGAAGGGAATCGATGTGGCGGTTGAGCACTCGGCGGAGGCACGCGGCCAGCTGGTCGCGATGCTCCGGCGCCGCATGCGCCTGCTCATCGCCCTCGTGGTCGCGGGCACGGTGGTCGGCGTCGGCGCCGGCGTCCTGCTCCCCGCCGAGTACTCGGCGACCGCGTCGGTGCTGGTGTCGCCGCTGGAGGGCAACCCGTACTCGCCCGAGGGGCGCGGCGACGACCTGATCAACCTGGAGACCGAGGCGCAGCTCGTGCAGACCGACGCGGTCGCCGAGCTCGTCCAGCGCAAGCTCAAGGGCGAGGACATCGCCACGCTCCGGTCCCGCGTGTCGACCGTCGTCCCGCCCAACACCCAGATCCTGAACATCGTCTACAGCGCGGGCAGCGGCGACGCGGCCGAGACGGGCGCGCGCGCGTTCGCCGAGGCGTACCTGAAGTACCGGCAGCAGCGCGCGCAGGCCGTCATCGACGGCAAGCTGAAGAAGCTGGAGGAGCAGGCCGCCAAGGTCCAGGAGAACATGACCGCGGCGAACCGGCAGCTCGCGGGCGCGTCCGCCGCGCAGCAGAGCCTGCTGGGCCAGCGCATCACCGCCTACGCCAACCAGCTCGGTGTGATCGACGAGCAGAAGAACGACGTCAGCAGCACGCCCGTCGCCCCCGGCCAGGTGATCAACCCGGCGGCGGCGAAGGGCGGCGCGGGCGTCAAGCGGATCGGGATCTTCGGCGCGGGCGGCCTCGTCGCGGGCGCGCTGCTCGGCCTCGCGCTGGTGCTGACCCGCGAGCGGCTCGACCGGCGGCTGCGGACCGCCGAGCAGGTCGAGGCGCTGGGGCTGCGGGTGCTCAGCATCGTGCCGCCGGGCGCGGGCGGCGAGCTCGCGCTGGCGGACGGTGCGCGCACCCCGGCGGGCGACGCGTACCGGCGGCTGCGGTCGGGCATCGTCGCGAACATCCAGGCGACGCCGCTGACGATGCTGGTGGCGTCCGCGACGCCCGCGACGACCACGTCGACGACCGGCACGAACCTGGCGGTCGCGCTCGCCTACGCCGGGTCGGACACGATCCTGGTGGACGCGACGGCCGACGAGCCCGACCCGGCGGCGTCGTTCGGGCTGCCGCCCGGCAAGGGCCTGGCGGAGATCCTGCTGAAGGGGACCGACCCGGCCGCGCTGCTGATCCACGCCGAGTCGCAGCTGCGGCTGCTGCCGCGCGGCACGAACCCGGCCGCCGCGGCGCACCGGTTCAGCGGCCCGCGGATGCGCGACGCCGTCGACACGCTGCGCGACCGCGCCGACTTCGTGCTGGTCAACGCGCCCGACGTGCACGACGCCGACACGCAGGCGCTGTGCACGCTCGTCGACACGGTCGTCCTCGTGGTGCAGGACGGCGTGACCACCCGCGAGGACCTGCAGCAGGCGTACGCGGAGGTCGTGCACGCGGGCTCGACGGTGCTGGGCGTCGTCATCGAGTCGACGTCGGGCGTTCCGCCGCGGCCCGTCCGGCACGCCGCGCCGCGTCCGGCGGACGTGCGGCAGCAGCCCGGCGGGCGCGCCGCCGACCGCGCCGCTCCGGCCCGCCCGGCGAGTGGGCAACCCCGCCGACCAGGCGGACGGACGCG
>NZ_MKJY01000208.1 GCF_001942465.1 Actinomadura sp. CNU-125 | reverse complement strand
CGGGGTCCTCGCGGCGATCGCCGGGACCGCACCGGACGCGGCCGCGATCCGGATCCGCCGGACGGGCGTCGAGCGGCTCGCGGCGGACTGCGCCCGCGCCCTCGACGGCCGCGCGACCGACCTCGCCGCCGTGTGGGACGCGACGGAGCACCGGCCCCTGCGGGCCGCCGTCGAGGCCCTGGACCCGGCCGTCCGCGCCCGGTTCGACCGGCTCGGGCGGCTGTTCGGGGAGCCGCCGCTGCCGAAGTCGCTGCGCCGGCTCGTCCGGTCGCCGGGGATCGCGGACGCCTACGCGCTCGACCTCGCGGCCCGCCGCGTCCGCCGCGCGCTCGGGCTGCTGGCCGTCCTGGGACGATCCGGCGCTCGCCCGCGCGGACCGCGCCGCACCACCGAGCCGCTGCTGTGCGCGCTGGCCGTCCACACGACGTGCGCGCGGCCCGAGATCGCGCTGGCGGCCGTGTCGGCGCCGCGGCGGCGCGACCGTCCCCGGGTTCCCGGCCAGCACGCTCGCCGACGAGGACGGTCCGTGGCGGCGCGCGCTCGCCGTCGTGCCGGAACTCGGCGCGGACGCGGGCGTGTTCTGGGACGAGGTCGCCGCGCACGGCATGCGCGTCCCGGCGTCCTGGCTCCCGCCGGGCGGGTGGCCGGCCCTGTGGGCCCGCGCACATCGCTGATTAGTTCTGTTTTTCCTGGTTAGGTCTATGACTATGCGCGCTGTTACATATGCGGCCTATGCGGCGGACAACTCGCAGCTGAGGGTCGAGGACGTGCCGGATCCGCGGGTGGGCCCCGGGCAGGTGCTCATCGAGGTGTGGGCGGCCGGGGTGAACCCGGTCGACTGGAAGGTCATGGCGGGCGGCCTGGACGCCATGATGGAGGCGGTGTTCCCCGTCATCCCCGGCTGGGACGTCGCCGGGGTGGTCCGGGCCGTCGGGCCGGACACCCCGGAGTTCGCGTACGGCGACGAGGTGATGGCCTACGCGCGCAAGGACGTGGTGCGGGCGGGGACGTTCGCCGAGTACGTGGCGGTGTCGGCGTGGTCGGTGGCGCGCAAGCCGCCGCCGCTGGACTGGCGGCAGGCGGGCGGGCTGCCGCTGGCCGGGCTGACCGCGCAGCGCACCCTGGAACGGCTCGACGTCGGGCCGCGCGACACGCTGCTGATCCACGGCGCGTCCGGCGGGGTGGGCGACCTCGGCGTGCAGCTCGCCCGCGCGCTCGGCGCGGCGGTGATCGGGACGGCGTCCGAGCGCAACCACGCCTACCTGCGGGAACGCGGCGCCGAGCCGGTCGCCTACGGGGACGGGCTCGTCGAGCGGGTGCGCGACATCACGCCGGGCGGCGTCACCGCGGTGGCCGACTTCGCGGGCGGGCAGCTCGACGCGACGCTCGCGCTGCTGGCGCCCGGCGGACGGCACGCGTCCGTCGCCGACCCGACGGTCGAGCAGCACGGCGGACTCTGGGTCTGGGTACGGCCGGACGGTGCGAAGCTCGCCGAGCTCGCGGACATGGCCGAACGCGAGGCGCTGGTCGTGGACGTCGCCGGGGCGTACAAGCTCGACGAGGTCGGCGCGGCGTTCGACGCGAGCCGCGAGGGGCACACGCGCGGCAAGCTCATCATCGAGCCGTGAGGCCCGGGCGCTAGATGCGGCGGCGCAGCAGCAGCATCGCGGCGTCGTCGTCGAGCGGCGCGCCGACGTAGGCGAGCAGGTCGGCCTGCAGGCCGTCGATGGCGTCCTCGGGGTCGTCGGCGGACAGGACGCCGGCGCGTTCGGTGAGCGGGTAGAACTCGCCGCGGGAGTCGCGGGCCTCGATGACGCCGTCGGTGTACAGCAGCATCTGGTCGCCGGGGGCGAGGTCGACGACGCCGGTGGGGGCGGGGTCGTCGACCAGCACGGCGAGGCCGAGCGGCGGCGCGGGCTCGGGCGGGTCGAGCGTGCTGACGGACGCGTCGGAGCGGATCAGCAGCGGCGGCGGGTGCCCGCGGTTCAGCAGCGTGACGCCGTCGCGCTCGTGGACCTCGGCGAGGACGGCGGTGACGAACTGCTCGCTGGTGAGCTGCCGGGAGAGCGCGCGTTCGATGCGGTCGGCGACGCCGTTCAGGTCCTCTTCGTCGTAGGCGGCCTCGCGGAACGCGCCGAGGACGACGGCGGCGGTCTCGACGGCGTCCAGGCCCTTGCCCTGGACGTCGCCGACGATCACCCGCACGCCCCGGGACGTCTGCACCACCTCGTACAGGTCGCCGCCGATGCGGGCTCCGGCGGCCGCGGAGATGTACCGGACGGTCGCGCGCACCGGCCCGACGCGGCGCGGCATCGGGCGCAGCAGCACCCGCTGGGCGGCCTCGGCGATGTCGCGCACGTCGGCGAGCTCGCGTTCGCGCCGCTGCCGGTAGGTCGCGGCGATCATCCCGGCGGCGGTGACCCCGCCGATCGAGACGAACGTCAGGTTCGTCCGGAAGGTCCCGAGGACGTCGCTGTAGGACGCGAGCAGCGTGCACAGGACGATGGCGAGGACGCCCACCGACACGGTGCGCCACAGGCCGCCGAAGAGGCTGGCGAACGCGGGCCCGAGCGCGAGCAGCGGCAGGTAGCCGACGCTGGGCCCGGCGGAGAAGTCGACGACCGAGATGACCGCCATGGCCGCGAAGGGCAGCAGCCGCAGGGGGAGCGGCCCGTCGGGGCGCGTGCCGGGTCCCACCTGTGACGTCCTCCCGGCCGGCCGACTGCGTGAAACAGCAGCTTAGCGCCAGGGCGGGAAGAACCGGGTCAGGGTGATCACGCGCCGCCGTCCGCGGCGCGTCCGGTGCCGGGATCGGCGGCGATCTCGCGGACGATGCGGTCGGCGACGGAGTCGAGGGCGGTCGCCAGCAGGTCCTGGAGGGCGTTCATGTCGATCGAGGGGTCCCCGGCGGACATCGCGTAGAGGCCGTCGGACGCCGCCATGTTGAGCTGCGCGAGGAGTCGCGGCAGGTCGGGGCGCCGCTCGATCGCCTCGTCCGGGAGGACGGCGGCCCACCAGTCGCCCATCGCGGCGAGCATCTCCGCGCGGATCTGCTGGAAGCGGGCGCGGGCGGCGGGCTCCTCGGCGCGGCGCTCCAGCAGCAGCATCAGCCCGAGCCGCATGAAGACGGGACGGTCGGCGAAGCTCTGGCCGGCCTCGCGGAGCCAGCCGCGCAGGTACTCGATGCGGTCCGTGCCGGGCTCGGGCGGCGCCCAGCGGGGGCGGGCGGGCAGCCACTCGGTGTAGCTGTGCTCGATCACGGCGGCGAGCAGGTCGTCCTTGCTGCCGAAGTGCCAGTAGACGGAGCTGGCGGGCAGTCCGGAGCGCTTGGTGACCAGGGCGACGCTCGTCCCGTCGTAGCCGCGCTCGGCCGCGATCTCGGCGGCGGCGTGCAGGATCCGGCGGCGCGTCTCGCCGCTGTGCTGGGTGCGTCTGTCGGTTTTCGGGGCCACGGACCTCTTGCTATCACACCCCGCCTGGGCGTAGTTTGCGTCACATCATCTGTAACGCTTACTACAGGGAAGAATGATCACTACAGACGACAGGGGGTCGTCCATGACGATCGCTGAACGGGTGCGGGCGGTCGCCCCCGACCTCGCCGAGCAGGAGCGCACCGCCGTCCGGGACCGCTCGCTCACCGCCGCGACCTGGAAACTCCTGCTGGAGACGGGCGTGCTGCGGGCGCTGCAGCCGGCCCGCTGGGGCGGCGGGGAAGCACCGCTCGCCGACTTCCTGGACGCGGTGTTCGAGGTCGCGCGGGTCGCGCCGTCCGCCGGCTGGGTCGCGGGCGTCGTCGGCTCCCACCCCTGGCAGAGCGCGCTGTTCCCGGAGGAGACGCAGCGGGAGCTGTGGTCCGAGGACGCGTCGCGCATGCTGTCGTCGTCGTACGCGCCGACCGGCAAGGTCGTCCCGGTGGACGGCGGCTACCGGGTGAGCGGCCGCTGGTCGTTCTCGTCCGGCTGCGACCACGGCCACGGCGTCATCCTCGGCGGCATCGCGGGGGAGACCGAGGCGGACGGCGCCCGCGTCCCCGACTACGGGTCGCTGATCCTGCTGCGCGACGAGTACCGCATCGACGACAACTGGCACACCTCCGGGCTGCGGGGCACCGGCAGCAAGGACATCGTGGTCGAGGACGTCGTCGTCCCGGCGCGCCGGTTCCTGTCGCACGTCCGGTACGAGTACCTGCCGGGCGTCCTCGCCCCCGGCCAGGAGACCAACCCGGGCCCGCGCTACAAGCTGCCGTGGGCGACGCTGTTCAACCTCGTCCTCGTCGCGCCGACCCTCGGCATGGCGCAGGGGTTCCTGGACGAGTGGACGGAGATCACCCGCGAGCGGCGCGCGAACTGGGGCGGGAAGGTCGGGGAGGACCCGCTCGTCCAGAAGCACCTCGCCGACGCGGCGTGGACGCTCGACGCCGCCATCGCCAAGATGCGCAACGCCGCCGTGGCGATCACCGAGGCCGGCGAGGCCGGACGGCACGTCGGCAAGGACGAGCGGGCGAAGCTGCGCTGGGACGTCAACCGGGGCTGCGAGCTGGTCGGGGACGCCGTCGCCGACCTGTACCGGATCTCCTCCGGCCGCGTCGCCTACCTCGACCACCCGCTGCACGGCCGCTTCCAGGACATCGTCGCCGCCCTCGGTCACGCGTTCCTCACCACCGACAACGTTGCGCTCGCCTACGCCGCCCGTGTCCTGGGCGCCACCCCGCCGGAGGTCCAGCTGTGATCCAGTCGCTCGACTACATCGGGTTCTCCTCACCCGCCTACGAGGAGTGGCTCACGTTCGGTCCCGAGGTCCTCGGGATGGAGGTCGCCGGGCGCGGCGAGGACGGCGCCGTGCGGCTGCGCGTGGACGACGCCGACTACCGCCTCGTCGTCCACCCGGGCGAGGAGCACGCCAACGACTACCTCGGCTGGGGCGTCCGCACCCCCGAGGCGATGGACGAACTCGCCGCGCGCCTCCGCGGCCACGGCATCGATGTCCGCGAGGAGGACGCCGAACTCGCCGCCGTACGCGGCGTCGCCGCGCTCGTCTCGTTCACCGACCCGTACGGCAACCGGCACGAGCTGTCGTGGGGGCAGCGCCGCCATCCCGGCGGTTTCCGGCCCGGACGGGCGATGTCGGGCGGGTTCGTCACCGGCCCGCAGGGGCTCGGGCACGCGGTCCTGGTCGTCCCCGACCTCGCCGAGGCCAACGCGTTCTTCACGAAGGTCCTCGGGTTCCGGCTGTCGGACCGCATCGTCGACCCGCCGCTGAACGCGCAGTTCTATCACGTCAACGGCCGCCACCACTCCCTCGCGATCGCCGAGATCCCGGGGACGAGCGGCTTCCAGCACCTGATGGTCGAGGTCGAGTCGCTGGACGACGTCGGCATCGCCTACGACCGCTGCGAGGAACGCGACGTCCCGATCGTCCTGACGCTCGGGCGGCACACGAACGACCGCACGACGTCCTTCTACCTCTACACGCCCGCCGGGTTCAACCTCGAATACGGGCAGGGCGGCGTGGTCGTGGACGACGCGTTGTGGGAGCCCGCCACCTACACCAGCACCAAGATCTGGGGCCACCGCGGCACCGAGCACCGCGAGAAGCTCCCGTTCGCCCTGTTCAACAAGCCCGCCGACACCGAGGGGACCGCCTGATGCCCGCCGAGATCACCACGACCGACGTCCAGGCCGGCGAGCACCGGCTGCGGATCGGCACCGCCGGCGACCCGTCCGCCCCGCCGCTGCTGTTCCTGCACGGCTCCGGGCCGGGCGTCAGCGGCCTGTCGAACTGGGAGCGGCTGATCGGCGACCTCGGCGACCGGTACTACTGCATCGCCCCCGACACCCTCGGCTTCGGCGACTCCGACCACCCGAACCCGCCGCCGCGCGGGATGGCAGCCTTCACCGAACTGCGCGTCGCCGCGACCTGGAAGCTGCTGGACGCCCTCGGCATCGACCGCGTCACCCTCGTCGGCAACTCCTACGGCGGCCAGATGTCCCTGGCCATGACCCTGGAACGGCCCGAACGGGTCGAGAAGGTCGTCCTCATGGGCAGCGGTGGCATGCCCGACCTCAAGCCGCTGCCCGGGCTGGCGAAGCTGATCGGCTTCTACGACGACCCGACCGAGGACGCGATGGCCGAACTGCTCACGCTGTTCGTGCACGACCCGTCCGCGTTCGGCCCGCGCATCCGGGAGATCGCCGCCGGACGGATGCCGCGCGCCCTGCGCGAGGACGTGCGCCGCTCGCACCTCGCCACGTTCGACTTCAGCGCGGGCGGACGCATCGGCTGGCAGCCGGACGAGCTGGCGAAGATCGACAAGGACGTGCTGGTCGTCGCGGCCCGCGAGGACAGGATCGTCCCGCCGGAGGTCAGCCACTACCTGGCCCGGCACATCCCGAACGCGCGGCTGCACATCGTGCCCAACTGCGGGCACTGGAGCCAGATCGAGCACCCCGAGACGTTCGCGAACCTCGTCGACGGATTCGCCCGGGGCGCGTTCTGACCCGTCCGGCAGGGGGACGCCGCGCCCGTCCGCGCGGCGTCCCGGCCCAGAGAGGAGCACCGATGACCACTTTCCGCACCGACGCTCCGGACATCGCGCCGGACGCGCTCCGTCGGGTCCTGTCCCACTACCCGACGGGCGTCGTGGCCGTCACGTCCGTGCACGGCCCGCCCGGAGCGGGCGAGCCGATCGGCATGGCGGTCGGCTCGTTCACCTCGGTCTCGCTGCGCCCGGCGCTGGTCGGCTTCTTCCCCGACGCCGGGTCCACGACGTGGCCGCGCATCCGGGAGGCGGGCCGGTTCTGCGTGAACGTGCTGGGGGAGGAGCACCAGGACGTCTGCCGCGCGTTCGCCACCCGCGGCGCCGACAAGTTCGCCTCGCTCGACTGGACGCCGGGCCCGACGGGGTCGCCCGTCCTGGCCGACGCGCTGTCCTGGATCGACTGCCGCCTGGAGCGGGTCACCGAGGCAGGGGACCACTTCCTCGCGCTCGGCCGCGTCGTCGACATGGGCGTGCGCGGCACCGGCGGGCCGCTGATCTTCTACCGGGGCGGCTACGGCGGCTACCGCGAGCCGCTCGCCTCCTGACGCTTTCCACGTTTCCACGCTTACCTCCCGGATCCGTCCGGGCCGTTTCATGCCCACTTCCCTGTAGTAAGTGCTACATGACATTGGGGGATCTCATGTCCATCGTCGACGCCGTGCGCGCGGCCGCGCCCGTCCTGGCCGCGGAGGACGCGGCGGGCGCGCGGCAGCGCAGGCTGACCGACGCCGCCTGGAAGGAACTCCGGGCCACCGGCGTGCTCCGCGCCCTGCAGCCCGCCCGCTGGGGCGGCGCCGAGACGCCGCTCGCCGAGTTCCTCGACGCGATCGTCGAGGTCGGGCGGGCCGCGCCCGCCGCCGGCTGGGTCACCGCCGTCGTCGGCGTCCACCCGTGGCAGATCGCGCTGTTCCCCGAGGAGGCGCAGCGGGAGATCTGGGGCGACGACCCCGCCCGCACGCTCGCGTCGTCCTACACCCCGACCGGCAAGGTCGTCCCGGCGGACGGCGGCTACCGGGTGTCGGGCCGCTGGTCGTTCTCGTCCGGCTGCCTGCACACCGACGGCGTCATCCTCGGCGGCATCGCGGGCGAACGCGACTGGAACGGGACGCCCGTCGCCGACTTCGTCTCCGTCGTCCTCGACCGCGACCAGTACTCCGTCGAGGACACCTGGCACACCGCCGGGCTCGCCGCGACCGGCAGCAACGACATCGTGGTCGACGGCGCGTTCGTCCCCGCGCACCGCGCCCAGTCGCACGTCGACTACACCTACCGCCTGGGGACGCCGCTGCCCGGCCGCGAGGTCAACCCCGGCGCCCTCTACCGGCTGCGTGGGCGGTCGTGTTCACGCGATCATCGCCGCCGGGGCGCTCGGCGCCGCGCGCGGCTTCGTGGACGCCTGGGCGGACGCCGCGCGGGACCGCCGCACCGCCGCCGGACCCGTCCGCGAGGACCACCTCGCCCAGCGGCACCTCGCCGAGAACGCCTACGTCGTCGACGCCGGCATCAACGGCCTGCGCGCCGTCGCCGCCGAACTCACCGCGATCGCCGAGGCGGGGGACTGGCCGTCCCGCGAGACCCGCGCCCGGCACCGCTACGCCCTGGCCCGCTCCGCCCAGGACGCGGCGCCGCCGTCACCCGGCTGATGCGCGTCTCCAGCGGCCGCACCGCCTACACCGACCACCCGCTGCACCGGCGCTTCCAGGACGTGACCGCCGCGATCGGCCACGCGTTCCTGCTGGCCGACCCCCTCGGCCGCGCCCACGGCGCCCTCGCCCTCGACGCCGCCGACGTCCCGGCGGTGCACCTGTGACGCACGCGGTTCTTCCTCCGAAGCCGGTGGCCGAGCGGCGGGCGGGGCTGCGGGCGCTGCTCGCCTCCGACCGGGTGGTCGTCGCGCCGGGCGTGACGGACGCGGCGGGACTGCGGCTCGTCGAGGAGGCCGGGTTCGAGACCGCCTACCTGACCGGCGCCGGGCTCGCCAACGCCCAGTTCGGCCTGCCCGACATCGGGCTGATCTCCCAGCGGGAGGTCGCCGACCACGTGCAGCGGCTCGCCGGGGCCACCGACCTGCCGGTGATCGTCGACGCCGACACCGGTTACGGCGGCCCGCTCGCGGTGATGCGCACGATCCGGATGCTCGACGCGGCCGGTGCCGCGGCCGTCCAGCTCGAAGACCAGGTGCTCGACAAGCGCTGCGGCCACTTCGACGACCACCGGCTGATCACTGCCGAGGAGATGACCGCCAAGATCCGGGCGGCGCTGGACGCGGGCGGCGCGGACGGCCCGGTCCTGATCGCCCGCACGGACGCGCGCGGCGTCCACGGGCTGGACGAGGCGATCCGGCGGGCCCGCGCGTACGCGGCCGCGGGCGCGGAGGTGATCTTCGTGGAGGCGCCGCGCGGCGTGGACGAGATGCGCACGATCGGCCGGGAACTGGCCGGGATCCCGCTGATCGCCAACATCGTCGAGGGCGGCAAGACGCCCGAGCTGGGCACGGCCGAACTCGGCGAGCTGGGCTTCCGCGTCGCGCTGTTCGCCAACTACCTGATGCGCAGCATGATGCACGCGGGCCGAGAGCCTCGCGCACCTGCGCGCGGAGGGCGAGACCCGGACCCGCGCCGGCCGGCTGCTGCCGTGGGCCGAGCGGCAGAGCCTCTTCGGCCTCGGCGCCTACTCCGAGATCGACCGGCGGTACGGCCGATGACCGTCCGGTACGACGTGGTGATCGCGGGCGGCGGGCTCGCGGGCGCGCCGCCGCGGCCGCCGCGGCCGAGCGGGGCGCGTCCGTCCTGCTGCTGGAGAAGACGGCGACGCCCGGCGGCAGCACCGTCCTCAGTTCCGGCCTCAACGCCTACGCCGGGACCGACGAGCTGCCGTCCGGTGACCACGGCGACCATCACGCGCCCGTCCGCCGTGCCGAAGTCGCGCCCGAACTCGCCGTACAGCT
>NZ_MKJY01000207.1 GCF_001942465.1 Actinomadura sp. CNU-125 | reverse complement strand
CCTCGCGCGACGCGGTGCGGGAGAACGTCCGCCACGTCTCCGGCGGCAGCAGCGTCAGGTTGCGGGTGGTGCCCGCCGAGTCCGACAGCCGGGCCGCCGCGCGGCGCGACGCGTCCCCGTAGGCGTAGATCGCGGCGCGCAGGTCGGTGCAGGTGCGGTCGAGCTCCGGCCAGCGCCGCAGGATCGCGCCGTGCAGCCGCTCGGCGCGCACCAGGATCTCCTCGGTGCCCCACAGCTTCGGCGCCTGCTCGCGCAGCTCCTCGATCGTCCCGTTCGTCAGGGTCAGCAGCTCCACGCTCCACAGCCGGAACGCGCGGGCCAGCCCGTCCGCGCCGTCCCGTGCCTGCTCGGGGGTCATCCGGGGGTCGGCGACGTTGAGCTGTTCGAGGGCCAGCAGCCGGTGCATCTCGCTCTGCCCGCCGTCCAGCATCATCCGCCGGACGAACATCAGCCCGACCACGCTCGTGAACGACGCCCGGTAGCGCAGCTGGTTCGGTTTGGGGAACACCTCGCGGACGGCGCCGAGCCCCTTCAGCACCCGCAGCCGGTTCTCGAACACCTCGGACGGGTAGGCCCGGCACACGTACCGCATCTGCTCGCGGCTCAGTCCCTCCTCGCCCGCGTCGGCGAACGCGGCGAGCAGCGTCTCGGCGACGTCCACGAGGCCGGGGTCGTCGACGACGGCGCCGCTGTCGCGCGCGAGCGCCGCGAACATCTGCCGGTAGACGCCGAGCACGGCCTCGCCGACCAGGACGTCGTCCAGGCTGGCGGCCTCATCACCGGTGGTAGGGGACGTGTTGGTGGGCACGGCGCACTACCGTACGGCTCCGCACCGACGATTGCGGAATCGGAACGGGTCAACGCCCCCCACTGCCCCGGGGACGCACCCCGGTAGTCCGGCACGAACCCCACCGGCCGTGGACGAACCGGAATGAACCCGGCGGCCCGGCGCCGAGTTCCGCTCCGGGTCAGCGGGGGCGGAGGAGGCCGCGGTCGAAGGCCGTGCCGACGGCCGCGGCGCGGTCGTTCACGCCCAGCTTGGCGTAGATGTGCAGCAGGTGCGTCTTGATCGTCGCCTCGCTGACGAACAGCTTCGCGGCGGCGTCGCGGTTGGTGCTGCCGCGCGCCACCAGGGCGAGGACCTCCAGCTCGCGGGGGCTCAGCGGTTCCTCGCCGTCCCGGGACGGGACGGGCGGGGCCGGTGCGGCACCCGATCGCATCCGGCTCATCAGCAGCGTCGCGACCGGCGGCGACAGGACGGCTTCGCCGTGCGCCGCCGCCCGCACCGCGCGGAACAGTTCGTCCTTGCGGGTGTCCTTCAGCAGGTATCCGGTGGCGCCCGCCTCGATGGCGGGCAGGACGTCCCGGTCGGTGTCGTACGTGGTCAGCACCAGCACCCGGCACGGCAGCCCCGACTCGGCCATCCGGGTGATTGCGGTGACGCCGTCCATGCCGGGCATCCGCAGGTCCATCAGGACGACGTCGGGCCGCAGTTCCGCCGCGAGGCGCACGGCCTCGGCGCCGTCCCCGGCCTCGCCGAGCACCTCCAGGCCGGGCTCGCCGGTGAACATGCCGCGCAGCCCGTCCCGCACCACCGGGTGGTCGTCGACGATCAGCAGCCGGATCGGCGTGTCGTCCGTCCCGCTCACGACGCCTCCGCCGGGACGGCCGGGACGCACGCCGACAGCGCGGTGCCCGCGCCGGGCGCCGACTCGATCTCCAGCCGTCCCGCGACGCGGGCGACGCGGCGCCGCATCGCGGCCAGCCCGTGCCCGCCGGCGGCGGTGGGCCGCACCCGGTCGGGGACGAATCCGGCGCCGTCGTCGCGGACGTCGAGCGTCACGACGTCCCCCATGTAGGAGAGCGTGAGCGCGACGCGGGACGCGGCGGCGTGCTTGGCGACGTTGACGAGCGCTTCCTGCGCGGTGCGCAGGAGCGTGCCCTCCACCTCGGGATGCATGGCCCGAACCGTACCGGTCGCGGTGAAGGCGGCGGGGACGCCGTGGGCGGCGGTCCAGCGTTGGGTGATCTCGCCGAGCGCTTCGGGCAGCGCGGCCTCCTCCAGTTCGCGGGGCCGCAGTGCGTGCACGGACCGGCGGGCCTCGGCGAGGCTCTCGCGCGCCATCTCCTGCGCGACGTCGACGTGCCGGAGCCAGCCCGCGCCGCGCTCGTGGGCCTGCCGGGCGGCCTGGAGCTGGGTGACGACCCCGGCCAGGCCCTGCGCGATCGTGTCGTGGATCTCCCCGGCCATCCGCTGCCGCTCGTCCTGCACGCCCGCTTCGCGCGCCTGCGTGAGCAGCTGCGCTTGCAAACCCGCGTTCTCCTCCAGGGCCGTCTCCAGCCGGGCGTTCGCCTCGGCGAGTTCGCCGATCACGACCTTGCGCTGCGCGGACTGCTCCTCGACGCGCCACCCGAACAGGCAGAACGTGCTCGCGATGGCGGTGTTGACGGCGAGTGCCAGCAGGTACACGGGCGTCGCGTCGACGATCACGGCGAATCCGCCGAGCTGGGAGGCGGCGGAGAAGGACGCGGTCACGCCGATCCCCGCGAGCCGCCACGGGGACGGCAGCATGAACGCGTGCACGTAGCCGATCATGGCCGCGAAGCCGTACAGCGGGTTGACCGCGATCAGGGCGCCCAGGATCGTCAGGAGGCCGACGTAGTACACGGCGGCGAGGCGGGTCCGGTCGCGCCAGCCGGGGTGCAGCGTCACCATCCACGCGATCCACCCGGCGCCCAGGGCGGTGAGCCCCAGCATCGCCGCGATCCCGCCGGGGGAGTTCGGGTAGACGAGCAGGCCCAGCACCGTCGAGATCGCGAGCAGGACGTACGGGATGGCGCCGAGCGCCAACTGCTCGCGCATCTCCCAGGCGTCGTACTTCGGCGCGCCGCCGCCCGCACCGTTCGTCATCACGCCCCCCGATGTCGTTCCGGCGGCCGTCATTCCCACCGGAAGAGTTTGGCCGCCACCCCGGTCGCGACCACCCCGTACGCGACCATTATCGCAATGGCGGACATTTCCGGCGCATCTCCCGCCCAGGCGGCGCGGACCGCCTCCAGCCCGGCGCCGAGCGGCGTGGCGTCGCAGACGCGCTGCAGCGCCGCCGGCATCTGGTCGTACGGGACGTACACCCCGGCGAGGAACAGGCTCGGGAAGAACAGCAGCGACCCGGCGGCGTTGCCCGCGCGGGCGGTCGGCGCGACGGCCGTCACCACCGCTCCGATGGCCAGCAGCGCCAGCATGCACGCCGCCGCCGACAGGACGAACCAGCCCGGACTGCGCGGCGCCGCGATGCCGAACACCGCCGCGCCGAACCCGATCAGGACGAGCGCGCTCACCGCCGCCATCACCGCGTTGAACAGCAGTTGCGCGACGAGCAGCGCGGACGGCCGGGCGGGCGTCGCCCGCATCCGGCGCAGCACGCCCCGCTCCCGGTACTCGGCGAGGATCGCGGGCATCATCATCAGGCCGAGGATCGCGAAGGCGATGCCGATCCCGATCGAGGCGATGTACTCGGCGAGGGTCTGCCCGCCGAGCTCGTTCGCCGGGTCGCCCGACCCCGGCAGCACGGCGAACCCGGTGAGCAGCGCGAGCGGCAGGACGAACGCGAACACGAGCGTGTGCCCCTCGCGCATCCGCAGCCGGAACTCGGTCGCGATGATCTTGACGTACACGGCGGCCCCCTCAGGCGCGTTCGGACGGACGGGCGGGCGGCTCCGCGGGCGGTTCGCCGGACGGCTCGGCGGGCGGGCCGCCGGTCAGC
This sequence comes from Actinomadura sp. CNU-125, assembly GCF_001942465.1. Lineage (GTDB taxonomy): Bacteria > Actinomycetota > Actinomycetes > Streptosporangiales > Streptosporangiaceae > Spirillospora. The sequence continues at coordinate 5,755 of NZ_MKJY01000207.1, read as the reverse complement.
GCGACGTAGGCGTCGTCGAGGCTCGTCTGCTCGACGCGCAGGTCGGCGACCAGGACGTGCCGGCGGGCCAGCGCCGAGGTGACGGCGGCGGCGAAGTCGCCGGTGCCGCTGACGACGACGTGCCGTCCGGACGACTCCACGCCGGTGACGCCGGGCAGCGCGGCCAGTTCGGCGGGGTCGAGCTCGGCGGAGGGCCGGAACCGCATCCGGCCGCCGCCCCCGGTCGCCTCCTCGATCAGCGTCTCGGGGGTGCCGGACGCGACGATCCGGCCCCGGTCGAACACCGCGAGCCGGTCGCACAGCTCCTCGGCCTCGTCCATGAAGTGGCTGATCAGCACGACCGTGACGCCGCTCGCCCGGACCCGGCGGATCAGCTCCCAGGTGGCGCGGCGCGCCTGCGGGTCGAGGCCGGTGGTCGGCTCGTCCAGGAAGACCACGTCGGGGCGGCCGACGAGGGCCAGCGCGATGTGCAGCCGCTGCGCCTGCCCGCCGGACAGCTTGCGGACGCGGGCGCCGCGCTTGCTTTCCAGGTCCCACTCGGTGAGGAGTTCGCGCGGGTCGCGCGGGGAGCGGTAGAAGGACGCGTACAGGTCGAGCGCCTCGCGCACCCGGATCGACGCGGGCAGGCCGGTCTGCTGGAGCTGCACGCCGATCCGCTCGCGCAGCCGGTCGCCGTCCCGCCGCGGGTCGAGCCCGAGGACGCGGACGCGGCCCGCGTCGGGGCGGCGCAGGCCCTCCAGGCACTCCACCGCCGTCGTCTTCCCGGCGCCGTTCGGGCCGAGGATCCCGAAGATCTCACCGTCGCCGACCTCGAAGGACACCCCGTCGAGCGCGGCGTGGTCGCCGTACCGCTTGACGAGGCCCTCGACCTCGATGGTGGTTCCCAACGCTCGTTCCTTCCCGCCGGTTCATCGCCGTACGGGTCAAGGTTCGCGCCGGGACGCCCGCGCGGGCATCCACCGTCCGGTCAGCGGGGGGATGATCCGCCATCGATCGAAAGGTGGATGCCGACGCGGGTCACGTCACGCGGACGCGGGACGCGGGATGGACTTGTGCTCCAGGTAGGCGGCCAGCCCCTCGGGGCCGAGCTCGCGCCCGAGGCCGCTGTTCTTGTACCCGCCGAAGGGGGTGTTGGGGTCGAGCACGTACATGTTGACGCCGCAGCTGCCGGTGCGGATGCGGCGGGCGACCTCGACGCCGTGGTCGGGGTCGGCGGTCCACACCGACCCGCCGAGGCCGTACTCGCTGTCGTTGGCGATGCGGACGGCGTCGTCCTCGTCCTCGTAGGGGATGAGGGCCAGGACGGGCCCGAAGATCTCCTCGCGGGCGATGCGCATGTCGTTGCGGACGTCCCCGAAGACGGTCGGGGCGACGTACCAGCCGCGGTCGTGCGGGCGGTTCAGCCCACCGGTGATGATCTTGGCGCCCTCGTCCTGCCCGAGCCGGATGTAGCCCTCCACCCGCTCCTGCTGGCGCTGCGCGACCAGCGGGCCGACCTCGTTGGCGAAGTCGGACGGGTCGCCGACGGTGAGGCCGGAGACCATGGCGGCGAGCGCGTCGGCGACCTCGTCGTAGCGGCTGCGCGGCGCGAGGATGCGGGTCTGCGCGGCGCACGCCTGCCCGTTGTTCATCAGCGACGCCAGCTTGAACCCCTCGACGGTGGACGCGAGGTCGGCGTCCTCCAGGACGATCGCCGCCGACTTGCCGCCGAGTTCGAGCGTCACCCGCTTCAGCTGCTCGCCGCAGACCGCGCCGATCTTGCGCCCGGCGGCGGTGGAGCCGGTGAACGACACCTTGTCGACGTCCGGGTGCGCCACCAGGTGCGCGCCGACCTCGCGCCCCGCGGGGACGATGTTGACGACGCCGTCCGGGAGGCCCGCCTCCAGCATCCACTCGGCCAGCAGGTAGGTGTCGAGGGGCGTTTCCGGGGACGGTTTGGCGACCACGGTGCACCCGGCGATGAGGGCCGGTGCGAGCTTCAGCATGAGGGTGAACTGCGGGACGTTCCACGGGACGATCGCCGCGACGACCCCGACGGGCTCGCGGGTGACCGTGACCGGGCCGAGCATCCCCTGGCGCTCGTCCTCCCAGGTGTAGGAGGCGGCGAGGTCGGTGTAGTACTGCAGCACCATCTGCGGGATCGCGGCCTGCCCGAAGATCGAGAACCCGAGCGGCGAGCCCATCTCCGCGGTGACCAGTTCGGCCATCGTCTGCTGCCGCTCGGCGTAGATCGCCGACAGCCGGCCCAGGATCGCGGCGCGCTCGGCCGGGGTCATCCGCGGCCACGGGCCCTCGTCGAACGCCCGCCGGGCCGCCGCGACGGCGGCGTCGATATCGGCCTCGGTCCCCTCGGGGACGCGTCCGATGACCTCTTCGGTATGGGGCGAGATGACCTCGATCGTGCCGGTTCCGGCCGGGGCGGCCCAGCCGCCGCCGATGAAGAACCGATCGTGCTCGCGCATTCTTGGGTGCCTCCTGCTCTCGGGGGCGGCCGTCACGCCGTCGGCCGAGCCGAATGGTCGAACCGAGTGCTTGCTTGGCACAGCATCGCACGCACCCCCTGGACCTTGGCAAGAGCGAATGAGACTCCAGTCTCATCCAGCTCGGCCGTCGAGTACCCGATCGCTTACAGCAGGTGCGCGTTGGGCTCGCGCGCCAGGTCGGCCAACTCCGGCAGCTCGACCGGCTCGACGCCCGCCGCCGCCAGCACCTCCGCGCCCGTACCCTCCACGAACAGCGACGGCTCGCGCCACGCGAACACGACCCGCCGCGCCCCCGACGCGATGATCAGCTCCGCGCACGTCCGCGGCCGGGACGCGCGCCGCCCGCACGGCTCCAGCGAGCTGTAGACGGTCGCGCCCGCCAGGTCGCCGGACGTCTTCGCGAGCGCCGCCTCCTCCGCGTGGTCGTGCGGATCGCCCTCCCGCGAACGGCCGCGCGCGAGCTCCCGCCCGTCCTCGCCGACGATCACCGCGCCGACGGAGAACGCGGTCCGCGACGGCGGGCACAGCGCCGCCAGCTCGCACGCCAGCCGCAGCCAGCCCGCGTCGTCCATGCCGCCCGCGTCGTCCATGCCGCCCGCGTCGTTCGCGCCGCCCGCGTCGTTCGCGCCGCCCGCGCCGTCCGTGCCGTCCATGCCGTCCATGGGATCCATCCTGCCCCTCAGCCGCGCCGCCCCGCCGTCAGGTACCGCAGCAGCACCAGGTCGCCGATGCGGGTCACCTCCTCCAGCCGCATCGGACGGTCCGGGCGCTGCGGGAACACGCCCGAGTGCGCGAACCGCGGCGCGGACGGGTCGCCGACGAAGAACGGCGCCACGACGAGCTGCAGCTCGTCGGCGAGCCCGGCGGTCAGGAACGCGGTGTGGACCCCGCCGCCGCCCTCCACCATCAGCCGCCGGACGCCCCGCGCCCCGAGGTCGGCGAGCATGTTCGGCAGCTCCGGCGGGTCCCCGGCGCCGATCACCTCGCCGCGTCCCGCGAGCCGTTCCGCCAGCGCGTCCACCCGCTCCGACGCGGTGTAGACGAGCTTCGGCGACTCCCCGGTGGTGAAGAACCGCGCGTCCGGGTCGATGTCGCCGCTCCAGGTCAGCGTCACCTTCGTCAGATCGGGCGGCAGGCCCCGCGCCGCCCGCCGCTCCCGCCGCGCGGCGAGCGGACCAGCAGCCGGGGGTCGTCGCGCGGACGTCCCTGGCGCCGACGAGGATCGCGTCGCAGCTCGCGCGCACCGCGTCGACCCGGTCCCAGTCCGCGGCGCTCGACAGCCGCAGCCGCTCCGGGCCCGCGTCGTCGATGTACCCGTCGACCGACATCGCGCAGCTCAACAGGACGTAGGGGCGTTCGCTCACCCTCCGAACACTAGGGCGTCGGCGGCGCGCCCGGTCCGGAAGCGGGGATTCGAAGATCCTTTGTGGCGACTCGGCGTTTCTGTGCCGGATGTGTCGGAGGTGAGTCCTAGGGTTGCCCCGACATGCGAATCCTCCACACCTCCGACTGGCACCTCGGCAGATCCTTCCACCGCGAGTCACTGAAGGACGCCCAGGAGGCGTTCGTCGACCACCTCGTCGACACCGTCCGCGCGGAGCGGGTGGACTGCGTGCTCGTCTCCGGCGACGTCTACGACCGGGCGCTGCCCAGCGTGGACGCCGTGAAGCTGTGCGACGACGCGCTCGCGCGGCTGAAGGCGCTGACCCGGGTGGTGCTCATCGCCGGCAACCACGACTCGGCGAGCCGGCTCGGCTGGGGGGCGCGCCTGCTGGACGACTCGGGCGTGCACGTCCGCACCGAGTTCGCCCGCGTGGGGGAGCCCGTCCTCATCGGCGACGCCGCCGTCTACGGCATCCCCTACCTCGAACCGGAGTTCGCCCGCAGCGAATGGGAACTGCGCGACCGCACCCACGCCGCCGTGCTGACCGAGGCGATGCGCCGCGTCCGCGCCGACGTCGAGGCGCGCGGCCCGGACGTCCGGTCGGTCGTCCTCGCGCACGCGTTCGTCACCGGCGGCGAGGCCAGCGACAGCGAGCGCGACATCACCGTCGGCGGCTCCGCGCACGTCCCCGCGTCGGTGTTCGACGGCGTCGACTACGCCGCCCTCGGCCACCTGCACGGCAAGTGGGCCGTCACCGACCGCGTCCGGTACTCGGGGTCGCCGCTGGCCTACTCGTTCTCCGAGGAGCACCACGTGAAGGGCTCCTGGCTGGTCGACCTGCGCGCCGACGGCGTCCGCGCGGAGTTCGCGGAGGCGCCCGTCCCGTGCCGCCTCGGCCGCGTCCGGGGCCGCATCGACGACCTGATGCACGACGCCCGGTTCGAGGAGTTCGAGGACCGCTGGCTGCAGATCACGCTGACCGACCCGCGGCGGCCGTCCGGCGCGATGGAGCGGCTGCGCCGCCGGTTCCCCGGCGCGCTCGTCCTCGGCTACGAACCCGAGGGCGACGGCGCCGACGCGCCCCGCGGGTGGGCCGACCGCATCCGGGAGAAGTCCGACCTCGACATCGCGGGCGACTTCGTCACCGAGGTCGCCGGCGAGCCCGCGACCGCCGACGAGCGCGCCCTCCTGCACGAGGCGTTCGAGCACTGCCGCCAGAAGGAGGCCCTCGCTTGAGGCTGCACCGGCTGGAGGTCACGGCGTTCGGCCCGTTCTCCGGCACCGAGGAGATCGACTTCGACGCGCTGTCGGGCGCCGGGCTGTTCCTCATCCAGGGGCGGACCGGCGCCGGCAAGACCAGCGTCCTCGACGCCGTGTGCTTCGCCCTCTACGGGCAGGTCCCGGGCGTCCGCAACCGGGTGAAGGGCCTGCGCAGCGACCACGCCGCCCCCGGTGCCGCACCGCTGGTCGTCCTGGAGACGACGATCCGCGGCCGTCGGCTCCGCCTCACCCGGTCGCCCGAGTGGGAACGTCCCAAACTGCGCGGTTCCGGCACGAAGAAGGAACACCACAAGGTCCTGCTGGAGGAGTTCGAGCGCGGCGGCTGGACCGGGCTGTCCAACCGCATCGACGAGACCGGCGACCTGATCGGCGACCTGCTCGGCATGAGCGCCGTCCAGTTCTGCCAGGTCGCGATGCTGCCGCAGGGCGAGTTCGCCGGGTTCCTGCGCGCCAAGGCGGACGAGCGCCGCAAAGTTCTTGAGCAGCTGTTCGCCACCGGGGTGTTCGCCGACGTCGAGAAGTGGCTCGCCGACCGCCGCGCCGCCGCCCGCCGCGCCGCCGCCGACCTCGGCGCCGCCTCCGCCTCGATCGCCGACCGGATAGCCGA
>NZ_MKJY01000206.1 GCF_001942465.1 Actinomadura sp. CNU-125 | reverse complement strand
GCGGACGTCTCGTCCGTGCGGGGGTGCGGGGCGGCCGGGGCGGCGGGGAGGGCGTCGCCGGGCATGCGGACGGGGCCGGTGTGGAACGCGCGGCCGTCGCGGGCGGCGTCCACGGCGGTGAGGCGGCGGACGCGGGGGGCGAGGAGGGCCGGCAGCGGTCCGCGCCCGCGCGCGACGTCCAGGCAGACGTCGTCGGGGTGCGGGTCGACGAAGTCCAGCAACCGCTTCAGGTGCGAGGCGATTTCGGGGACGACGGTCGCCGGATGCGGCACTGCGGGGCTCCCTCGGTCCGGCCATGCCGCACGGGGCGCCGGACGCGGGCGGGCACGCCTGCGACCGGCGGTGCGGCCGGTTTCGTCAGGTATGACTCGCCGCCCGGCCGGTAAGTTCGGACGCCGGGGAAAGAATCTGCGCGCGGTCGCCGCGCGTCAGTCGGCCAGTTGGTTCCCGAACATGGTGAGCGCCACCAGGACGAACACGGTGATGACCGCGACGCGGGTGGGCATGGGCAGGCGCATCTTCACCGCCGCCCAGCGGATCGCGAACGAGACGAGCAGGGCCGTCACGACGAGGGCCAGGATGCCTTCCATGGTCACCTTCTCTGGGGAGAGCCGCCTCCTTAGACGATAGACGTGTAAGGAACGACTTACCCGCTGGTCGGGGTGCCGCGCGGGCCCGCTAATCTCACGGATGTGGCAGATGTGAATGAAGTTGACGAGCGGGACAAGGTCGACGAGCTGATGGTGCAGCTGGCGCGGGGACGGGTGGCGCTGGGCGTCGCGGCGTTCGCGGCGCCGGGACTGACCGTCCGCGCGATGGGGATGGGGCGCGGCGCGGACGCCGGCCGCGACTTCGTCACCCGGATGTTCGCCGCACGCGAGATCGCCCTCGGCGCCGGTTATCTGTTGAGCGGCGCGGAGGGCCGCAAGCTGTGGGCGCGGCTCGGGCTCGGGGTGGACTCCCTCGACACGGTGACCGGGCTGCGCGGCCGCAAGGGCGTGCCGCTGTGGGCGGCGGTGGGCGCGCTGAGCGTGTCGGGGAGCGCGGCGGCGCTCGGCGCGGCCAAGGTCGCGAAGGACGTGCTGCGGTGACGTGATCCCGCCGGGCTCGTGGGTAGGCCCCTGACGCGATCACCGTGGACGGGCAGGGGGCGCGGGCATGACGACGGCGGCGCGGGACGAGCGGGCCATGCCCACGGGCAGGGAGCTGTACGCGATCCTGGGCGCGCTGATGCTCGCGCTGCTGCTCGCGGCCCTCGACCAGACGATCGTGTCGACGGCGCTGCCGACGATCGTCAGCGATCTCGGCGGGCTGAACCACCTGTCGTGGGTGGTGACCGCGTACCTGCTGGCCGCGACGGCGTCCACGCCCCTGTGGGGCAAGCTCGGCGACCAGTACGGGCGCAAGCGGCTGTTCCAGACGTCGATCGTCATCTTCCTGATCGGGTCCGCGCTGTGCGGCATCTCGCAGGGGATGACCGAGCTGATCCTGTTCCGGGCGTTGCAGGGGCTCGGCGGCGGCGGGCTGATGGTGCTCGCCATCGCGATCGTCGGGGAGGTCGTGCCGCCCCGCGAGCGCGGACGGTACCAGGGGCTGTTCGGCGCCGTGTTCGGCGTGTCGAGCGTGTGCGGGCCGCTGCTCGGCGGCTGGTTCGTCGACAACCTGTCGTGGCGGTGGGTGTTCTACATCAACCTGCCGATCGGCATCGTGGCGCTCGTGGTGGTCGCGGCGGTGCTGCACGCGCACGGCGAGCGGGAACGGCACCGCATCGACTACCTCGGGACGCTGCTGATCGTCGGCTGGGCGGTCGGCCTGGTGCTGGTGACGACCTGGGGCGGGACGAGCTACGACTGGGTCTCGCCGCAGATCATCGTGCTCGCGGCGGTGTCGGTGGTGCTGATCGCGGTGTGGGTGCTGGTCGAGCGGCGCGCCGCCGAACCCGTCATGCCGCCGAAGCTGCTCGCCCATCCGGTGTTCGCGATCGGGTCGGCGGTCGGGTTCGTGGTCGGCTTCGCGATGTTCGGCGCCTGACGTACCTGCCGATCTTCCTCCAGGTCGTGCACGGCGTGTCGCCGACGCTGTCGGGCGTCTACCTGCTGCCGATGATGCTCGGGATGCTGCTCACCTCGATCGGGTCCGGGCAGCTCGTCAGCAAGACCGGTCGGTACAAGGTGTTCCCGATCATCGGCACGCCGCTCATCGCGGTGGCGCTGTTCCTGCTGTCGCGGATGGACGAGACGTCCTCGACGCTCGCGATGAGCCTGCGGTTCGCGCTGCTCGGGCTCGGCCTCGGGATGGTCCTGCAGATCCTCGTGATCGCCGTGCAGAACGCCGTCCCGTACGAGGACCTGGGCGCGGCGACGTCCGGGGTCACGTTCTTCCGGCAGATCGGCGGCTCGTTCGGCGTCGCGGTGTTCGGCGCGGTGTTCAGCAACAGCCTCGCGAGCAACATCACCGCGATCGCCCGCGATCTCCCGCCGGGCTTGGACCCCGGCGCCGTCCAGGGGAACCCCGGGATGCTCGACCGGTTCCCGCCGCAGGTCAAGAACGAGGTCCTGGGCGCGTACGCCGACTCGATCGACACCGTGTTCTTCTGGGCCGTCCCGGTGGCCGCGATCGGGTTCGTGCTGACGTGGTTCCTGCGCGAGGCCCCGCTGCGCGAGACGTCCCGGACGCCCGACTACGGCGAGGGGTTCGGCGCGGCGCCGACCGTCCGGTCGTCCCGGCACGAGATGGAGCGGTGCCTGAGCGAGCTGATGCGCCGCGACCCGCGCGCCCGCGACCTGTACGCGCGGCTGGGCGCCCTCGCCGGGGTGGACCTCCCGGCGGGCAGCATGTGGGCGCTGTGCCGGATCGCCAAGGACGGGACGGTCCGCGGCGCGGACCTCGCCGACCGCGCGGGCGTGCCGATCGAGACCGGACGCCCGTTCGTCGACCGGCTCGTCGGCGACGGGCTCGTCGAGCGCCGGGACGGCACGCTGGTGATCACCGCCGCCGGGCGGACGGTCGCCGAGCGGCTGTTCGCGGCGCGCCGCGAGGGCCTCGCCGCGCACGTCCGGGGCTGGTCGCCCGAGGATCACCCCGAGCTCGCCGACGTCCTGACCCGGCTGGCCCGCGCGTCCCTCGGGGACGACGCCGACGGCGTTGCGATGCGCGGCGCGACCGCCGCGACTGCGTAACCCCCGTCACAAGCCGTTGCGCGCATGGCGCGGTAATCTCATACTGACAGACCGAATCACACTCGGTTTCGGGACGGAACCCAGACCCTTTGGAGGCGTAGTGGCCGAGGCGTACATCGTCGGCGCGGTCCGTACCCCCGTCGGCACCAAGAAGGGCGCGCTCAAGGACGTGCACCCCGCCGACCTCGGGGCCCACGTGCTCAAGGAGCTCGTCAACCGGACCGGGGTCGACCCGTCCGCGGTCGAAGACAACATCATGGGCTGCGTCATGCAGGTCGGCGGGCAGGCGCTCGACATCGCCCGCACCGCGTGGCTGTCGGCGGGCCTGCCGGAGGGCGTGCCCGGCGTCACCATCGACCGGCAGTGCGGTTCCTCGCAGCAGGCGATCCACTTCGCCGCCCAGGGCGTCCTGTCGGGCACCCAGGACCTGGTGGTCGCCTCCGGCGTCGAGCACATGGCCAAGGTGCCGATGGGTTCCAGCATCGTCCAGGGGCTCGACTTCCCCTACGGCGAGGGCTGGGGCGAGCGGTACGGCCGCCAGGAGATCTCCCAGTTCCGCGGCGCCGAGCTGATGGCCGAGAAGTGGGGCTTCAGCCGCGAGGACCTGGAGAAGTTCGCGCTGGAGAGCCACAAGCGCGCGTCCAAGGCCATCGAGGCGGGCTACTTCGACCGGGAGATCGCCCCCCTCGCGGGCCTCACCAAGGACGAGGGCGCCCGCCCCGACACCACCCTGGAGAAGATGGCGGGCCTGAAGGCCCTGCGCGAGGACGGCCGCATCACCGCCGCGGTGTCCTCGCAGGTGTCCATCGGCTCGTCCGCCGTGCTGATCGCGTCGGAGGAGGCCGTCAAGCGCCACAACCTCACCCCGCGCGCCCGCATCCACACCCTCGCGGTGACGGGCTCGGACCCGGTCTACATGCTGACCGGCCCGATCCCCGCGACCGAGAAGGCCCTGCAGCGGTCCGGCCTGAAGATCGACGACATCGACGTCTTCGAGGTCAACGAGGCGTTCGCGCCGGTCCCGATGGCGTGGGCGGCCGACACCGGCGCCTCGCTGGAGAAGACCAACCCCAACGGCGGCGCGATCGCCACCGGCCACCCGCTGGGCGCCACCGGCGGCATCCTGATGACCAAGCTGCTGCACGAGCTGGAGCGCACCGGCGGCCGCTACGGCCTGCAGACGATGTGCGAGGGCGGCGGCCAGGCCAACGCCACCATCATCGAGCGTCTCTGATCCGACGAGCCGTCGCGCGTGCGGCCCCGACTCCGAGCCGAAAGGCGAGGAGCCGGGGCCGCAGGCGGTTGCGGGGCGGGCCGGGGACGGTGGGAGGGTGGGACCCTCGGGACGATTCGGCGGGCGGACGGGTGAGGCGCAGATGTACGAGACGGTGCTGTACGCGGTCGACGGGCGGGTCGCGCGGGTCACGCTGAACCGGCCGGACGCGCGGAACGCGCTGAGCGACCGGATGATCGACGAGCTGCTCGACGCGTTCGAGCGGGCGAAGCGCGACGACGAGGTGCGCGTGATCGTCCTGACGGGGGCGGGGGAGCGGGCGTTCTGCGCGGGCGGCGACCTCGGCGGGCTCGGCGCCCAGCAGGCGGACGGACGGTCGGTGGCCGATCCGGCGGCGATCCGGGAGAGTGCGCCGTTCCGGCTGTTCACGGCGTTCCCGAAGCTCGGCAAGCCGATCATCGCGCGGCTGGCGGGGCACGCGGTGGCGGGCGGGCTCGGGCTCGCGGCGGCCTGCGACCTGGTGATCGCGGCGGACGACGTGAAGCTCGCGACGCCCGAGGTGAACGTGGGCCTCTGGCCGATGATGATCATGGCGATCATCAACCGGAACGTCGTCCCGAAGCAGGCGTTCAAGCTGTACTACACCGGCGGCCGCATCACCGCGGCGGAGGGCCGGGAGATCGGCCTGGTGACCGAGGCGGTGCCGCGGGACGAGCTGGACGCGCGGGTGGACGGGCTGGCGCGGACGATCGCCGCGAAGAGCCCGCTCGGGCTGCGCCGCGGCCGGGACGCGTTCTTCGCGATCGAGGGGCGCCCGCTGGAGGACCAGGTCGAGCATCTGCTGGGCGAGCTGGTGGGGCTGGCGGGCAGCGAGGACGCCAAGGAGGGCGTCGCCGCGTTCCTGGAGAACCGCGCCCCCGACTTCCGCGGCCGCTGATCCCCGCGGCGCTACGGGACGGGCGGCGCTACGGGACGGGCAGCGTGATCGTCCGCTGCAGGCGGGCGGCGGTGGCCCGCAGCCGGTCGGCGGAACGCTCGATCTTGGGGAGCTTCGCGGGCCGGCAGGAGATCGCGAGGGCGGCGCGGACGGTGCCCGTCGCGTCCGTCACCGGGACGGCGATGCAGCCGGTGCCGAGCGCGTACTCCTCGCGGTCGATGGACAGGCCGGTGGACGAGCGCAGCGTGCGCAGCAGCCGCCGCGGTTCGGTGATCGTGTGCGGGGTGAGGTCGGCGAGGGTGTGCCGGGCGAGGTAGTCGCGGCGGCGGTCCTCGTCGAGCTGGGCGATCAGGCATTTGCCGAGCGCGGTGGCGTGCGGGGCCTCGTCGAAGCCGACCCAGACGTCGACGCGGGGCGTGCGGGGCCCGTCGGCGATGTCGATCAGCTTGATCTCGCCGTCCACGTGCATCGCGAAGTACGCCGCGGCGCCCAGTTCGTCCCGGAGCGTGAGGAGGGTGGGGCGGATGCGGGCGAGGAGGCGCTGGGCCTTGCTGCGGCCGTGCAGGTTCGAGATGCGCTCGCCGAGCACCCAGGAGCCGTCGGACAGCCGGGTGGCGTAGCCCTCGTGCGCGAGGGTGCGCAGGAGGTGGTACGTCGTGGCCAGGGGGAGACCCGCCTCGCGGGCGAGCTGCTTGGCGGGCGCCCCGCTGGGGTGCGACGACACCGCCTCCAGCAGGCGCATGGCCCGCTGCACCGAGGCGATGAGTGTCGGTCTGCGTGTCTCGTTCACCACGCAAAGCGAACCCTGCTCGGCGGGACCGGTCAAGGGCTTTGACCACACCCGTCGAGGAAGTTGCGGGAATGCCCCCGCGACCTGCGTGGAGTAGTCCGCCGGGAACCGGGGAGTAGGCCCGGGACGGACGGACGCCAGCGTCGAGGAGCCGGCATGACCCAGTCGATTCGCACCGAAGAGCACGTCGACGAGCGGACCGCGAGGAAAGTAGCGGAAGAGGCGCGCGAGTCCGAATGGCGCCTGCCGAGCTTCGGCAAGCAGCTGTTCCTCGGCGACTTCCGGCTCGACCTCGTCCATCCGCACCCGCGCCCGGACGAGCCGGACCGCGCGAGGGGCGACGCGTTCCTGGCGAAGCTCACCGAATTCTGTGCGAACGAGGTCGACGCGGTACGGATCGAGCGAGACGCCCGCATCCCGGACGAGACGCTGCGGGGGCTGCGCGATCTCGGCGCGTTCGGCATGAAGGTGCCCGAGCGGTACGGCGGCCTCGGGCTCAGCCAGTTCCACTACGGGCGCGCGCTGATGATCGCGGGGTCGGCGAGCCCGGCGATCGGCGCGCTGCTGTCGGCGCACCAGTCGATCGGCGTTCCGCAGCCGGTGAAGATGTTCGGCACGGACGAGCAGAAGGACACGTGGCTGCCGCGCTGCGCGAGGCAGCTGAGCGCGTTCCTGCTGACCGAGCCGGACGTCGGCTCCGACCCCGCGCGGCTGCGCGCCACCGCGACGCCGGACGGGGACGAGTACGTCCTCGACGGCGTGAAGCTGTGGACGACGAACGGCGTCGTGGCCGACCTCGTCGTCGTGATGGCGCGCGTCCCGAAGGCGGCCGGGCACCGGGGCGGCATCTCGGCGTTCGTCGTCGACATGGACACTCCGGGCATCACGGTCGAGAACCGCAACCGGTTCATGGGGCTGCGCGGGATCGAGAACGGCGTCACGCGCTTCCACGACGTGCGCGTCCCGAAGGCGAACATGATCGGGAAGGAGGGCGCCGGGCTGAAGATCGCGCTGGCGACCCTCAACACCGGACGGCTGTCGCTGCCCGCGATGTGCGCGGCGAGCGGCAAGTGGGCGGCGAAGATCGCCCGCGAGTGGTCGGCGGAGCGCGTCCAGTGGGGCCGCCCGGTCGGACGGCACGAGGCGGCGGGCCCGCAAGGTCGCGTTCATCGCCGCGACGGCCTACGCGATGGAAGCCGTCCACGACCTGTCGGCACGGCTCGCGGACGACGAACGCAACGACATCCGGATCGAGGCGGCGCTGGCGAAGCTGTGGTCGTCGGAGCTGGCGTGCCGCGTCGCCGACGAGCTGGTGCAGGTGCGCGGCGGGCGCGGCTACGAGACGGCCGAGTCGCTCGCCGCGCGCGGGGAGCGGGGCGTCCCGGCCGAGCAGCTGCTCCGCGACCTGCGCATCAACCGGATCTTCGAGGGGTCCAGCGAGATCATGCACCTGCTGATCGCGCGGGAGGCGGTGGACGCGCACCTGTCGGTGGCCGGCGACATCATCGACCCCGACACCTCCACGGCCGACAAGGCGCGGGCCGCCGCGCGCGCGGGCGGTTTCTACGCGCGCTGGCTGCCGACGCTCGTCACCGGCCCGGGGCGGCGGCCCGGCTCGTACGCGGAGTTCGGCCCGCTCGCACAGCACCTGCGGTACGTGGAGCGCGCGTCCCGCAAGCTCGCCCGGTCGATCTTCTACGCGGCGGGCCGCTGGCAGGGCCGCCTAGAGCAGAAGCAGGGTTTCCTTGGGCGCATGGTCGACATCGGCGCCGAGCTGTACGCGATGAGCGCCGTCTGTGTGCGCGCGCACGCCGACGCGTCCGGCAAGGGCCCGCTCCAGGACGGCAGCGGCGGCCCGGGCGACGGACCCGGGAAGTCGGCGCTCCTGCTGGCGGACGCGTTCTGCAAGCAGTCCCGGGTACGGGTGGAGGAACTGTTCGACGGCCTGTGGCGCAACACCGACGCGATGGACGTGCGGCTCGCGCGCGCTGTGCTCGACGGTGCGTTTACGTGGGTCGAGGAAGGCGTTCTCGACCCGTCCATCCCCGGCCCGTGGATCGCCCCGTCCGAACCGGGACCCAGCAGTATGGACGATGTGCACCGCCACATCACCTGACTCTTGGTAGCGCATGAAGACGCGTTGTGAGGCACGGATCGATACACTGACCGGATTCGCGCCCGAGATCAGGCCGTCCCGTTGCGGAACAGGCCCCAGGATCCGGCGAAAAAACAGCCTCACGGCGACAACGCACCCAGCGAGCGGGAAGTATGCAGCAACCTGGTCAGAAGAAGTCCATTGCCGGAACCCTCCTCAACCTGATCGGCAGCGGCCCGAAGCGGTCGCCCGCCGCGCCGCCCCCGACGGCGACCGACGGCGACGTCGTCCAGCCCGCCGCCGGTGAGGGGGCGCTGGAGAACCACCTGGGCGGGGACGAGGCCCGCAACTACCGCAAGTACGAGTACGACACCATCGCTCCGCACGTGGGCCGCTCCATGCTGGAGGTCGGGTCCGGGCTCGGGCACTTCTCCGAGCAGTTCGCGGGGCGGCTCGACTACCTCGTCGTCAGCGACAACGACCCCTACTGCGTCGGTGAGCTGCGCAAGCGCTACGACGGCAACGACGACGTCGAGGTCATCGACCTGGCCCTGCCGGCCGACATCAAGATCCGGCAGAAGGTCGACACCGTCGTGATGATGAACGTCCTGGAGCACATCAAGGACGACGTCCAGGCGCTGCGCGACCTCGCCTCGGTGACCCTCCCCGGCGGCCGGATCGTCATCTGGGTGCCCGGATACATGCAGCTTTACGGCGACTTCGACCGCAAGGTCGGGCACGTCACCCGATACACCCCGGCGACGCTGGGCAAGTCGGTGCGCGAGGCGGGGCTCGTCCCCGAGGTCCTCAAGCCGATCAACTTCCTCGGCGGCATCGCCTGGTGGTTCGCGGTGCGGCGCGGCGGCGCCGGCTACCCCGACCCCAAGCTCGTCAAGATCTACGACCGGACGGTCGTGCCGTTCACCCGCACGATCGAGCGGTTCGTGAAGCCGCCGTTCGGGCAGACGGTGATCTGCGTGGCGCGCGTCCCCGAGTAGCCCCCCGGTATAGCCGTCACCGTGCCGCGCCGGCCTCCCGGAACAGGGAGAGCCGGTGCGCGGTGGCGGCGGCCTCCCCGCGGCTCGCGACGCCGAGCTTGCCGAGGATGTTCGACACGTGCACGCTCGCCGTCTTCGCGGAGATGAACAGCGCCGCGGCGATCTCCCGGTTGCTGCGCCCCTCGGCGACGAGCCGCAGCACCTCGAACTCGCGCGGCGTCAGCCCGAGCGGCGCCGCCGTCCCGCCGCGCTGCGGGCCGCGGGTGCGGCGCCGCAGGTCGGCGACGCGTT
>NZ_MKJY01000205.1 GCF_001942465.1 Actinomadura sp. CNU-125 | reverse complement strand
CGAGGTCGTCCCGGCGGCGGTCGTCGAGCCGGTCGAGGAGCCGGAGCCGGAGCCGGAGCGTCCGGTCGCGCCCGAGCCGGAACCGAAGCCGGAGCCGGAACCGGAGCCGGAACCGAAGCCCGAGCCGGAGCCGGAGGCCGCGCCGATCGTCGAGGCGGACTGCGAGGTCGAGGTGCGCGCGCTCGTCCGGACGCGGGTGAAGGTGGACGTGCACGTAGATGTGCAGGCGGTCGACGTGGACGTTGACGTCGACGTCCAAACTGACCTCGACGCCATAAGTTCGTCACCCCGAGCGGGTCGCGGCGCCATGCGATCGTGAAGCCTGGGTCGCGCTCGGCACCGCCCGAACCGTTCACCTGCCCGTTCCCGTAAAGATCAGGTGGAAGCCGGGGGGCGGAAGGAAACGGCTGGTAGCGTCCACCGAAGTCGCCAATTCGTTGTTACCGGGGAGTCGCGAACCGGCCGGACGCCATGAAAGAGTGGCGAATCGCCGTATTGGCCTTCCGGGCTGACGGGCTTCACTACGCTATTGACGCCCGAGGTCACTACGCCGCCCATGTCCCCGACAGCAGGAAGGGCAGGCGCCGAAAAAATGGTCACGCTCGCCGGCCTGACCGCGGAGTGGGCACCCCGTGAGCTCCCGTGCCAGAAGAAGGGCGGTGTCGCATGGATCGCTGCGCGCTGTTCGTAGACGCCGGCTATCTCCTGGGCGAAGGCGCCATGGCGGTGCACGGCACCCGCCATCGCGACGCCGTGTCCTGGGACTTCAGCGGCCTCCTGCAGCTACTGAACAATCTGTCCAATGAGCGTACCGGGCTGCCGCTGCTGCGCTGCTACTGGTACGAGGCCACCGTCGAGGGCCGCCGCGGCCTCGAACACGACTCGATCGCCGACCTGCCCGGCCTCAAGCTCCGGCTCGGACGCATCCGCCCCGGCCGCCGCGAGGGCGTCGACACCGAGATCCACCGCGACCTGATGACCCTCGCCCGCAACGCCGCCCTCGCCGAGGCGGTGCTGATCAGCGGCGACGAGGACCTCGCCCAGGTCGTCGCCGACGCGCAGGACCTCGGCGTCCGCGTCACCGTCGTGCACGTCGCCGTCGACGGCAACTGGACGATCTCGCGGGTGCTGCGGCAGGAGTGCGACGATCTGATCGAGATCGGTGCCGGTCACCTGCGCCCGTACGTGAACCTGCTGGCGGGCATGGACGGCGCGAGCACGTCCGGCTCGTCCGGTTCGCCGATCGCGGCGCTCACCCCGCCGCCGCCCGACTCCGTGCTGCCGGGCGTCCCGATCGGGTGTCGCCGACCGCGTCCGCCGCGCCCGCCGCGTCGTCCCGCGCCCGCGGCTTCTTCCATGCCGAGCCCGCTGTCGAACGGGCACGGGAACGGCGCGACCCTCGGTTCCCTGCAGCAGCCGTCCGCGCACAGCGCCCGCCCGCGTCGCCCGAGCACCGGCCCGCCGGTCGGCGCCCCGTCCCCGATGCCGTCCCCGATCCCGTCCGCGTCGCCGGGCGCCGCCCCCGCCGGCCCGTCCACGGGTCCGTCCGCGCTGCCGTCGCAGCCGTCCGGCGCGCACGCGTCCACGGGACCGTCGCCGACGCCGGCGCCGCCCGTGACGCCGCCACCGCCGCCCGCGTCGGGTGGCCTCGGCACCGGCGGGTTCGGCCCGAGCGTCCTCGATTCGGGTCCGAACACCGGCCCGAACGCGGGTCCGAGCACGGGTCCGAGCACCGGCCCGCTGAGCGGGGACATCCTCGGTTCGGGCGTGCCGAGTACCGGGACGTCCGGTTCCGCGGGGTTCGGGTCGTCGTTCAGCGGCGGCACCTCGCAGCCCGGGTCGCCGCTGCAGACCGGTCCGGCGCACGCGGCGCCGCCGCAGCCCGCCGCGCAGCAGTACACGGCGCCGCCGGTGCCCGCGCCGTCGCCGCCGTCCGCGCCGCAGTCGCTCCCGCCGAACCGGCAGCCCGGCCCCTACACCGGGCCGCAGCAGCTCTCCCCGGTGCCCGCCCAGCAGAGCTCGCCGTCGCTGGCCGAGGCCGTCAAGGCCGCGCACCAGGAGGGGCAGGACTTCGGCGAGTCCGTCGCCCGCGACGCGCCCGCGCTGTGGCTGGAGGCGGTCCTCGCCCGCAAGCCCCGGATGCCCTCCGACCTGGAGGCGCGCCTGCTGCAGGGTTCGTCGCTGCCGATCGACTTCCTGCTGCACGACGAAGTCCGGCACGCGCTGCGCCGCGGGTTCTGGGACGCACTGGAACGTTCTCGCAGGTGAGCTGCCGGATACGCACCGGTATTCACCGACATCGCAGATTCGCCCGCTTCGGCGGGGCACCGACGGGTAGCGTTGAAGCGTGACGCATGTGACGGAAGACGACCTCGACGACCTGGAGTTCGACACCCTGCGCACGGGCGATCACATCTCGGCTGCCCGGCGACTGGCCGAGCTGGCCGAGACGGTGTCCGGCGGGGTGTCCCGCGCGAACGTCCTGTTGCGCGCGGGCGAGCAGTGGCAGCACGCCGCGACCACGGGAAGGCCGCCGACTTCTACAGCCGCGCCCTGGAGGACGGCGGCGAGACCTACGGCGACGCGCGCGCCTACCTCGCCGACGCGCTGTTCGAACTGGGCCGCGCCGACGAGGCCCGCACGCTCGTCGACCAGATCCGCGCCGACCGGCCCCGCGACCCCGAGGTGTACCGCGCGGTCGCGGAGGTCCTCTACGCGCAGGGCGACGCGACCGGCGCGCACGACTGGGCCACCAGCGGCGCCGACGTCGTCCTCGCCCTGCGCGACAGCGCCATCGGCACCGGTGTCGGCGGCCCCGGCGAACCGGCCGGGCCGCCCGTCCCGGCCGCCGAGTCGCTGACGCCCGGCCCCGACGACGTCGCGATCGCCGAGGACAGCCTCGAAGCCCTGCTGCGCCTGCGCTACCGCGCCCGGATGGACCTCGGCCGCCGCGAGGACGACTACGACGCGCTCCTCGACGACCTGCTGAAGAACGCCTGAACGAGGCCTGACCCGTCGCGCGGGGAGCGGCTTCAGAGGGTCGTGAGCAGTTCGCTCAGCGACTGGGCGACCGTGGTCGGGGGTTCGTGCTCGGTGACGGTCCAGCCGCGCAGGCGGGCCTCCCGGACGGCCTGCGCGTGCCCGGGCGCCCCGGTGCGGTCCGCGTGGGTGCGGAGGTACGCGCACGGCGCGTCCGGCCAGTCCGGCGGGGACGGGACGTGCTCGTGCCCGCCCTCGTGGTCGTGGTCGTGTGCCTGCGCGGGGCGGGGGAGGTCGGCGTCGACGAACAGGTACCCGCCGACGGCGCGGTGCGCGGCGCGCTGGGCGAGGGCGATCGCGGGCAGCAGCGGACCGGCGGCGCCGTGCCCGGCGAGGACGAGCGGGGTCGCGGGGGCGGTCGCGGCGATGATCAGCGCGGCGCGGGCGACGTAGCGGGAGCCGGTGCCCTCGGCGACGTCCGGGGCGACGACGTCGAGCCCGTAGGAGCGGAGGGTCTCGGGGAGGTCGCCCCAGGCGGCGGAGCCGGTGTTCGGCGCGTGCAGGAGCACGAGGGTTCCGGGTGTCATGTCGTCCTCCTCCCCGGCACCGTACATGGCGGGCGCGGCGCGCGCGGGCGGGGTGAATAGGGTTTCCCCGTGAGCGATCGTGATGAGCTGCTGGAACAGATCAAGACCAAGGCGGTCGTGCACGGCGACTTCGTGCTGTCGTCGGGCAAGCGCGCGTCCTGGTACGTGGACCTGCGTCGGGTGACGCTGGACGGGACGACCGCGCCGCTCGTCGGGTCGGTGATGCTCGACGCGACGGCCGACCTGGAGTACGACGCCGTCGGCGGGCTGACGCTCGGCGCCGACCCGGTCGCGGCGGCGATGCTGCACGCGTCGGCGGCCCGGGGGCGCGCGCTGGACGCGTTCGTGGTGCGGAAGGCGGGCAAGGCGCACGGGCTGCAGCGCCGGATCGAGGGACCGGACGTGGCGGGACGCCGCGTGCTGGCCGTCGAGGACACCTCCACCACGGGCGGTTCGGTGCTGACCGCGGTGGAGGCGCTGCGGGAGGCGGGGGCGCACGTCGTGGCCGTCGCGACGATTCTGGAGCGGGGGGCCGCGGCGCGGATCGCCGAGGAGGGGCTGGAGTACCGGCACCCGTTCGAGGTGGCCGATCTCGGCCTCGGGTGACGGTCGGCGGCCGTCCGGGAGCGGGGGCGGCCGTCCGGGGGTCGGGGCGTCGGTCAGGGCTGTTCCGGCACGGCCCACTCGGTGCGGCCGGCCTGCGCCGCGTCCTGCTCCTGCCCGTGGATGGTGACCTCCAGGGACGCGCCGTTGGTGGCGACGACCGACAGCGGCGTCTCGGTGTAGCGGAAGGTCTGTCCGGTGGCCATCGTCCCCTTGTAGAGGATCTTGCCGTTCGGCACCTGGACGATGACGCTGGTGGGAGGCCCGGTCACGTGCAGTACCAGGGCGGGCGCCTGCGAGGCCGACTCCCCGGACGGGGACGGGGAGCCCCCGCCACCGCCTTCAGCTGAGGCGGTGGCCGAGGGCCCTGACTGTTCGCTCTCGCCGGAGACCGCGTTCACCAGAGCCATACCGCCCACGACGAGCAGAGCGAGTACGGCGGCGACGGCCAAAGCCGCGAGCGCTATGCGTGCGAGACCCCTGGGGTCCGACCGATGACGTCCCACATGGGGAGGTTAGCGATAACTGTCACCGCTGAGCGACGGACGTGACTCTTCAGGGACATTCTTCTTCGCGGTTCTGTCCGATTTGTTCCCTTGGCTCCGGATCTCACGGACGGTGACGCCGATCGGGCCCCGGACGGCGCGGCGACGACCGTCCGCGCCCGCCCGTCCGTCCGCCCGTCCGGCGCCCGCCCGCCGCCCGCCCGGGCGCGGTGCCGGACGGCCGGAGGCGCGCCGCGATCGTCGATGCGGGGCGCGCGTCCCGGCTGGCTCCCGGCGCGAAATCCGGGATACTGGCAGCCGTGGCGCACCCTGGTGAGCTGGGCGCGCGTCGCGACCGAGATACTGACCGTGGACGGCATGCCCGACCCGGCGTTCCCGCCCGTCCGGCGGGGGCCCGGGTGCTACCGCCCGGCCGGATGCCCGGCGGCACCGCGCGTATGAAAGGACGCTGAAATGCCCATCGCAACGCCCGAGACCTACGCGGAGATGCTCGACCGTGCGAAGCGGGACGGCTTCGCCTTCCCCGCCATCAACGTCACGTCCAGCCAGACTCTGAACGCGGCGCTGCGCGGCTTCGCCGACGCCGAGAGCGACGGGATCGTCCAGGTCTCGACCGGTGGCGCCGAGTACCTGTCCGGCCAGTCCGTGAAGGACATGGTGGTCGGCTCGACCGCGCTCGCCGAGTACGCGCGGGTCGTCGCCGCCAAGTACCCGGTCAACATCGCGCTGCACACCGACCACTGCCCGAAGGACAAGCTGGACGGCTTCATGCGTCCGCTCATCAAGATCTCGCAGGAGCGGGTGGCGCGCGGCGAGGAGCCGCTGTTCCAGTCGCACATGTGGGACGGGTCCGCGGTCGAGCTGCACGAGAACCTGCGGATCGCCGAGGAGCTCCTCGAAGAGTGCGCGAAGGCGCGCATCATCATGGAGATGGAGATCGGCGTCGTCGGCGGCGAGGAGGACGGCGTCGCCAACGAGATCAACGAGAAGCTGTACACGACCCCGGGCGACGCGCTCGCCACCGCCGAGGCCGTCGGCATCGGCGAGAAGGGCCGCTACATCCTCGCGGCGACGTTCGGGAACGTGCACGGCGTCTACAAGCCGGGCTCGGTCAAGCTGCGCCCGGAGGTCCTGAAGGAGATCCAGGACGCGGTCGCCGCCAAGCACGGCAAGGACAAGCCGTTCGACCTGGTGTTCCACGGCGGGTCGGGCTCCTCGCTCGAAGAGATCCGCGAGGCCGTCTCCTACGGCGTCATCAAGATGAACGTCGACACCGACACGCAGTACGCGTTCACCCGTCCGGTCGCCGAGCACATGTTCCGCAACTACGACGGCGTCCTGAAGGTCGACGGCGAGGTCGGCAACAAGAAGCAGTACGACCCGCGCTCGTGGGGCAAGGCCGCCGAGGCGAACATGGCCGCCCGCGTCGTCGAGGCGTGCGAGAGCCTCCAGTCGGCCGGCAAGAAGCTGAAGTAACCGCGCATTCCGGTGCGCCGGGCCCGGGACGGGGACGACCCGTCCCGGGCCCGGCGTTTCACCACGAAACTCGGCTACCCTCGGGGGCGTGGCACTGCCCCGCACCTACGAGTCGCAGAACTGCTCGATCGCCCGCTCGCTGGAGGTCGTCGGCGATCGCTGGACGCTGCTGATCATCCGCAGCGCGTTCGAGGACGTCCGCCGCTTCGACGACTTCCAGGACGTGCTCGGCGTCGCCCGCAACGTCCTCACCGACCGGCTCGGGCGGCTGTGCGACGAGGGCATCATGCGCCGCGTCCGGTACCAGGAGCGCCCGGACCGCTACGAGTACCGGCTCACCCGCAAGGGCGTCGAGCTGTGGCCCGCGATGATGACCCTGCTGCTGTGGGGCGACCGCCACTACGCCCCGGAGCGCCCCCGTGATCGTCGGGCACCGCGGCTGCCCCGGCTCCCTCACGCCCCGCTTCACCTGCGACGCGTGCGGCGCCCCCCTCGGCCCCACCGACGTCGACCCCCGCCCGGGCCCCGGAGCCTGACCGCGCTCACGCGCCGTCCGCGACGTCCGCGCCGTCCGGCCCGATCGGCGGCAGGTGTCGCAGGGCGACCGCGGCGACGACGGCCAGCACGAGCAGCGCCGCGGCGCTGACGCTGCGACGACGCCGAATCCGGCGAGGAACGCGTCCCGGGCGGCGGCCAGCAGCACGGCGGCCGGTTCGGGCGGCAGCCCCGCGGCCGCGGCGACGGCGTCCTCGATGGAGTCGCCCGCGGCGGCCGGCGTCCCGGGCGGCAGGGCGATCAGCGCCGTGTACGCGGCGCGCCCGCACTACCGAGGGACGCGACGCCGAACGCGATGCCGAACTCGCCGGACGACTCGGCCAGCGCGGCCGCCGCACCGGCGCGCCCGTCCGGCACGGCGCCCACGATCAGCGAGATGCCGAGCGCGCCGACGGGCGACAGGCCGAGGAACCCGAGCGTCAGCCCGCCCATCAGCACCCCGCTGCCGTCCGCGGACCCGGCCACCAGGAACCCCGCCGCCGCCGGGACCATGCCTCCCGCGATCAGCAGTCCCGGACGGACGCGCCGCGCCGCGAGCGGCGCCAGCAGCGAGCCCGCGACCAGCGCGACCGCCGGAAGCGCCAGCCACAGCCCCGACTCCAGCGGCGACAACCCCTCGACCGTCTGCAGGAAACGGCTGACGAACAGGTAGAGGCCGCCCTGCACGACCATCGTCGCCCACACGACGGCGAGTGCCGCCGCGAACGTCCGGGACCGTAGCAGCCGCACGTCGAGCAGCGGGTCGGCCAAGGCGCGCTGCCGCCGCACGAACAGGTACCCGAACCCGGTCCCGGCGGCCAGCGCCCCGTACGCGGCGGCCGCCGGCGGGTCGCCGGCCAGCTCCTTCAGCCCGTAGACGACCGGGAACGCGGCCGCCAGCGACAGCCCGACGCTCACGAGGTCGATTCGGCCGCGCCCGGACGCCCGCGACTCGGGCAGCAGCGGCGCCGCGGCCGGCAGCAGAGCCATCACCGGGACGTTGAGCAGGAACACCGAACCCCACCAGAAGTTCTCCAGCAGTGCCCCGCCGACCACCGGGCCGAGCGCGGCACCGCCCATGAAGCAGCCGGTGAACACGCCGATCGCGAGCGCGCGCCGCCGCTCGTCCGGGAACATCGTGCCGATCAGGGCGAGCGCCGACGGCATCAGCGTCGCGCCGCTCAGCCCCAGCAGTATCCGCGCCGCGATCAGCATCTCCGGGCTGCTCGCGTAGGCGGCGAGAGCCGAGGCCGCCCCGAACGCCACCGCCCCGCACAGCAGCAGCCTGCGGCGGCCGACGCGGTCGCCGAGCGCCCCCATCGTCACCAGGAAGCCCGCCATCATGAACCCGTACACGTCCATGATCCAAAGGAGCTGGACCGGGCCGGGGTTCAGGTCCGCGCCGAGGTGCGGCATCGCAAGGAACAGCACGGTGTTGTCGATGGACAGCAGCAGGGTGGGCAGCGCCAGCACGGCCAGGCCCAGCCATGCGCGCGCCCCCGCCCGGACCGGACGTCCGGCGCGGCCGTTGCGGTCATCATGTCTCCCCGTTTCGTTCGGAAGGTGTCGCGCACACCCTGCGCCAACGCCGTTATGGCCGTGTTCGGGTGTGATTTCGGTCCGGTTCGGGCCCGGCTACGGTGATCACATGCGCTTCGGTGTACTGGGCCCGCTCGAAGTCCGGACGGACGACGACCGGCTCGTCCGCGTTCCGGAGCTGAAGGTCCGGCTGCTGCTGTCGGCGCTGCTGGCCGCCGGGGGACGGCCCGTCCCGGCCGCCCGGCTGATCCGCGACCTGTGGGACGGCGACCCGCCCGCCGACCCCGCCGCGGCCCTCCGCGCGAAGGTTTCGCAGCTCCGCCGGGCCCTGGACGACGCCGAACCAGGAGGGCGCTCGCTGGTGGCCGCGCGCGCCCCCGGCTACGCCCTCGCCTCCGACTCCGTCGACGCGCACCGCTTCGAGGCCCTCACCGCCCGCACCGAACCCGGCCCCGCGCCGCGCGCGTCCGTCCTGACCGAGGCCCTCGCCCTCTGGCGCGGTCCAGCGTTCGCCGACTTCGCCGACGCCCCGTTCGCCGTCGCCGCCGCGACTCGCCTGGAGGAACGCCGCCTCGCCGCCCGCGAGGACCTCGCCGAGGCCCGCCTCGCCCTCGGCGAGCACCGCGCGCTCGTCGCCGACCTGACCGACCTCGCCGCCCGGCACCCGCTGCGCGAACGCCTGCAAGCCGCCCTCATGCGCGCCCTGTACGGTTCCGGCCGCCAGCACGAGGCCCTGCAGTGCTACGACCGCGTCCGGAACCGCCTCCGCGACGAACTCGGCCTCGACCCCGGGCCCGGCCTCGCCGCCCTGCACCAGGCGATCCTGCGCCAGGACCCGTCCCTGGACGTCCCGGCCCGCCCGCCCCTCGCGCCTCTCGCCGCCGCACGTCCGCCCGTCCCCCGCACCGAGCTGATCGGCCGCGACACCGAACCGGACGCCGTCGCCGCCGCCCTCCGCGAAGCCCGGCTGGTCACCGTCACGGGCCCGGGCGGCGTCGGCAAGACCCGCCTGGCCCTGGAGGTTGCCGCCCGCGCGGCCGCCCCCGACTCCGACTCCGACGCCGTGTCGGGCTTCCCCGACGGGATCGTCTTCGTCGAGATGGCGGGCGTCGCCCCGGACCGGGTCGCCGAAGCCGTGACGGCCGCCGCGGGCCTCCCCGACCTCGACGACGGAACCGCCGACGGGCTCGCCGGACGCCGCGCGCTGCTCGTCCTCGACAACTGCGAGCACGCGATCGGACCGGCCGCCGAGTTCGTCGACGCCCTGCTCGCCGGGGGCACCGACCTGCGAATCCTCGCCACCTCCCGCGAACCCCTCGCGATCACCGGCGAACACCTGCACCCCCTGGCCCCCCTCGAACTCCCCCCG
>NZ_MKJY01000204.1 GCF_001942465.1 Actinomadura sp. CNU-125 | reverse complement strand
GCCACCAGCGCATCCAGCGCCTCGCGCGGGAACCGGGACTCCTCGTCCACCTCCGCCGCGAACGGAGCGATCTTCGCATCGGCCAGCTCGCGCACCGTGCTGCGCAGCAGCTCATGCTCCTCCGACGGAGCGTAGGCGGGGAAGTCCATCGTGCCTCCACGTGGCCCGGCGATCCCGGGGACGTTACTTTGACGATCAATATTTGGACGCCAAAATAAGTGACCGGCCCGCTCCCCGTCAAGACGCCCCCGGTCAGGACGCCCTCGTCAGGACGCCCCCGCCGCGTGCCGCCCAGAGGACTCGAACCTCTATACCCGGGGTAAGAGCCCGGTGTCCTTTCCCATTGAACGAGAGCGGCTTGTTCTCGTGTCGAACCGCACCCGGGAATCGAACCCGGTTCCTCTGCTTGGAAGGCAGATGTCTCAGCCATTTAGACCTGTGCGGCGTGAACGGACCCGAAAGGGCCCGCCGTGCCTCCACCAGGAATCGAACCTGGAATCTCCGCATTCGTAGTGCGGCGCTCTTTCCGTTGAACCATGGAGGCTTGCCGTCTTGCGTGGACCAGGCCGGGCTCGAACCGGCAACCTTCCGCTTGCAAGGCGGACGCTCCTCCAAATTGAGCTACAGGCCCATGTATACGTGCGGTCCCGCGAACCGCGGGAGGGAATGAGAAAGGCCGCGGGGACGTCGTCCCGGCGGCCTCCGATCGAGCCGTGACGGCTCTACAGGGAGGCTCCTCGGGAGGCCGCTCGTCGCGCGGCGACGGGGCTCGGCCCTCGCTTGGCGTTCATCTCGCGGCTCCCTTCTTCGTGTGCGGCGCGTTGAATACATGGTGCGCGCCGCCGGGTCCCGGGCGCAACGGGTTTTCCACGGAGAACGGAAAAGGCCGGGGAGGAGGTGCGGGCCCCCTCCCCGGCCGACGGTGGACCGGGGTCCGGCGTCAGACGCCCCTGCGACGGGTCCGGGCCGGACGGCGGTGTGACGGCGCCAGCAGGCGCTGCAGCACCCGGAACGGCAGCGTGACGACACTGATGATCGTGCCGATGACGGCGTTCAGCGCTGCACTGATGCGGCGCATGATCTCTCACTCCTTCGGTCTTCCGTTACTGTCTCGTTACCCCCTCAGGGGGATTTACACCGATTCGGCTAAAGAGATTTCGTGCCGACGACGACCGTGGCGTAAAGATCCGCACAGCGCGCGATCTCCGGGGTCAGGCCGCCGCGGGCGACCGCGTCCAGCGCGTCCGGTACCTGCCGCTCGCTCGTCTCGAACAGCAGGCGGCCGCCCGGGGCGAGCCAGCCGGACGCTTCGGCGGTGACCCGCCGCAGGACGGCCAGGCGTCCGCGCCGCCGTCGAGGGCGACGCGGGGCTCGTGGTCGCGCGCCTCCGGGGGCAGCAGCGCGACCTCGTCCGACGGGACGTACGGGACGTTGCAGAGCAGGACGTCGACGCGGCCGCGCAGGTTCGCGGGGAGCGCGTCGAACAGGTCGCCCTCGTGCACCCGCCCGCCGAGCGGTTCGACGTTGCGGCGGGCGCAGCGCACCGACTCCGGTTCGATGTCGGCGGCGTGCAGTTCGCAGCCGTCCAGCCCGGTGACGAGGGCGGCGCCGAGCGCGCCCGTGCCGCAGCACAGGTCGAGCACGACGGGACGGGACGGGGCCAGGGCGGCGGCCCGGCGGACGAGGAACTCGGTGCGGCGGCGCGGCACGAACACGCCGGGGGCGACGCCGACGCGCAGGCCGCAGAACTCGGCCCAGCCGACGACGTGTTCGAGGGGGAGCCCGGCGGCGCGCCGGTCGACCATGGCGTCCAGTTCGGCGGCGGTGCGGGCGGCGGAGCGGAGCATCGCCGCCTCGTCCTCGGCGAAGACGCACCCGGCGGCGCGGAGGCGGGAGACTACGGCGTCGGGAGAGGACGCGGAGAAGGGTGAAGCGGGCATGACGCCTTTCGGGGTCCTGCGGGCGCCCCGGTCAAGCGTTTCCGGACGGAGGCACCCGGTCTGGTCGGACAGAAACGGGTCTCACCTCCTTCGGCCGGTCCCGGACGAGCGCCGCCCAACGTACCGCAACGGCACGGGCACCCGCGGGGCGGGGCGAGAATGGAGGGTCGTCGAAGCATGGGAGAGCGGTTGTCCACGAACGCGGAACTGCGGGCGGACTGCGCCGATTGCCACGGGTTGTGCTGCGTCGCGCTCCCGTTCACGGCGTCGGCCGACTTCGCGGTCGACAAGGCGGCGGGGCGGCCGTGCTCGAACCTCCTCGCCGACTCCCGCTGCGGGATCCACACCGACCTGCGCGGGCGCGGCTTCGCCGGGTGCACGGTCTTCGACTGCTTCGGGGCCGGGCAGAAGGTCTCGCAGGTCACTTTCGGCGGGCGCGACTGGCGCGGGGACGACGGCGTCGCGCGGCGGATGTTCGCGGTGTTCCCGATCATGCGCGATCTCCACGAGGTGCTCTGGTACCTGGCCGAGGCGCTCGCGCGTCCCGAGGCGGCGCCCGTCCACGGCGAGCTGCGCCGGGTGCGGGACGAGGTGGAGGCGCTCACGAGCGGCACGCCGGAGGCCGTCGCCGACGTGGACGTGGCGGCGGTGCGGGGACGGGTGGGGCCGCTGCTGGCGCGTACCGGTGAGCTGGTGCGGGCGGACGCTCCCGGCCGCGACCATCGCGGCGCGGACCTGGTGGGCGCGCGGCTGAAGGGCGCCGACCTGCGCGGGGCCTGCCTGCGCGGCGCGCTGCTCATCGCGGCGGACCTGCGCGGGGCGGATCTGCGGACGGCCGAGCTGCTCGGCGCGGACCTGCGGACGCCGACCTGCGCGGCGCCGACCTCACCGGGTGCCTGTTCCTCACTGCAGCGCTGCTCGACGCGGCCCGGGGCGACGCGGCGACGCGGACGCCCGGGATGCTGCGGCGGCCCGCGCACCTGGTGATCGTCCGCGCCCGACCGGCGGCCCGACCGGCCGCGTGACGGTCCCGTTTCAGCCCGTGACCAGGGGGAATCTCCGCTGGGCACGGCGTTGAGGGGGCCAGGTGGGGCGGGTCGACCGGTGGGGCACGGGGGTCGCGCCGCGGTGCTGGCCGTCCTCGGCGGCGGGCTGCCCCTGCTGGATTCGGCGCTGGGCCGCGGCGGGCGTCCGCTGGCCGCGGGCGCGGTCGTCGCGGTGGGGACGGAGCGGGCCGGTGAACGCCCGGTGCGGGTGGCGGTGCCGTCGGCGCGGTGGTGCTCAGCGCGGAACGGTCGGCGCTGGCCACGAACGCGGCGCTGCTGAGCGGCGACGTGGTGGTGAACGTGGTCGCGGTGCTGCCGCTCGGGACGGCGGACGCGCGGGACCTGTGGCACGGGCTGGGCCGGATCGTCGCGGCGGGCGGCGGCGCGCGGCTGCACGCCGACCCCGCGGCCTTCACGACGGCGGACGGCTTGTCGGGCCTGACCGGGCGGCTCACCGCGCCCGGCCGCACCGGGCTGGCGGGCGTGTTCACGACGGGGCCGATCGGCGCCACGGTGACGGCGGCGGGACCGCCGGGCGCGTTCCGGGCGCTGGCGGGCGAGATCGAGGCGATCGTGCGTTCCCTCACGATCGCGGCGGGCCCGTGACGAGGCGTCCGGCGTTCTGGCTGTGGGCCGGGGCGTGCCTGCTCGGGATCCGGCTCGCGGCCGACACGGCGGGGGCGCTCGTGCGGGCGTTCCCGGCCGGTGCCCTGGTCGGGTCCGCGCTGCTCGCGCCGACGCTCGTGCTCGGCGTGTGGGCGCTGCGGCGGACCCATCCGGTGCGGGTCCGGCCGCCGGGCCCGGCGCTCATGGCCGTGGCGTGGGGCGGGCTGGCGGCGTTCGGGACGGCGCTGCCCGCGAACGCCGCGTTCCTGGCGGTCCTCGGGCAGACGGCCGGGCCGGAGTTCGCCGCGGTGTGGGGCGCGACGATCGCGGCGCCGGTGAACGAGGAGCCGCTGAAGCTGCTGGGCGTCGCGGTCGTGGCGCTGGCGGTCCCGCGCGCGGTGCGGAGCCCGCTGGACGGGTGGGGGTACGGCGCGCTGGCGGGGCTTGGCTTCCAGATGTCGGAGAACTTCCTGTACGTCCTGAACACGATCATCCTGACGGGGGCGACGCAGGACGCGGGCGCGGCGTTCGTCTCGTTCGCGGGCCGGGTCGTCGGCGGCGCCTGGTGGAGCCACTGGGCGATGACCGCGGTCGCCGGCGCGGGCCTGGGCCGTCTGCTGAGCCGCGCGACCCGGACGAGCGCGGCGCTCGCGGCGGGCGCGCTCCTGCTGGCGATGGCGCTGCACGCCTGGTGGGACTCGCCCGTCCTGGCGGGGGCGGCGCTGCTGCCGTTCAAGGGCCTGCCGATCCTGCTCGCCGCGGTCGTGACGTACCGGCTGGCGCGGCGCGGCTACCTGGCGCGGTTCCGGCGGGCGGCGGACGCGGAGACGGCCGGGGGCGTGCTGGTGCCGGGCGAGCGGCACGTGCTCACCTACCGCAAGTGGCGGCGCAAGGAGCGGTGGGACGTGCCGCCCGGCGAGCCGCGGCTGCTGCTGGCTCGGCTCCGCGCCGCCGAACTGGACCTGCTGGAGGCCGGGCTCGGCGGCCTGGAGGCCGACCCGGACGTCGCCGAACGGCTGCGCGGCGACATCCGGGAACTGCGGCTGCGGCTGAACGCGTCGTGGCGTCGGCCCGGCGCGGCGCGCCGTCCGGTGAGGCGCGCGCGCCGGGCGGGCGCCTCCGTTTGGTCACCGCCCGCCCGGGTACCGGCCCGTCGGGAATTCGCTCTCGGCCAGGGAGAAACGCAGATGGCGCAGGGGAAGGGCGGGTCGAAGGCCGGGAGGCTGGAGAATCTCGCGTTGGGTGTCAATGATCGGCTCGGCACGGGCGAGTTCCTGAAGCGGAACCTCACCAAGGCGTTTCCGAAACATTGGTCGTTCCTTCTCGGCGAGATCGCCCTCTACTCGTTCATCGTGCTTCTGCTCACCGGCGTGTTCCTCACGCTGTTCTTCAAGCCGAGCGGCTCGGAGATCGTCTACGACGGCTCGTATCCGCAGTTGCGGGGCGTGACGATGAGCGAGGCGTACGCGTCGACGCTGCACATCACGTTCGACGTCCGCGGCGGGCTGCTGATGCGGCAGATCCACCACTGGGCCGCGAACATCTTCCTCGCGGCGATCACGATCCACCTGCTGCGGATCTTCTTCACGGGCGCTTTCCGCAAGCCCCGGGAGATCAACTGGCTGATCGGCGTGACGCTGTTCGTGCTGGCGATCGCCGAGGGGTTCGCCGGTTACTCGCTGCCGGACGACCTGCTGTCGGGCACCGGCCTGCGGATCATGTCGGGCATCGTCCAGTCGATCCCCGTCGTCGGGACGTACCTGGTCATGTTCGTCTTCGGCGGCGAGTTCCCGAGCAGCGCGGAGTTCATCCCCCGGCTGTACATGGTGCACATCCTGCTGATCCCCGCCCTGCTGCTCGCGCTGATCACCGCGCACCTGATGATCCTCTGGCACCAGACGCACACCCAGTGGCCCGGCAAGGGGCGGCGGGAGCAGAAGGTGACGGGCGAGCCGACCTATCCGGCGTTCGCCGCGCAGAGCGGCGCGTACTTCCTGTTCGCGTTCGGGTTCCTGGCGCTGATGGGGGCGTTCTTCCAGGTCAACCCTGTCTGGCTTTACGGGCCCTACGATCCGGCCGAGATCTCGTTCGGCTCGCAGCCCGACTGGTACGTCGGGTTCCTGGAGGGGTCGCTGCGCATCATGCCGCCGCTGGAGACGACCCTGTGGGGGCACACGATCCCCTGGAACGTGCTCGTGCCCGCGGTGATCCTGCCGGGGGTGTTCTTCACGCTGATCGCGATGTACCCGTTCTTCGAGCGCTGGGCGACGGGCGACGAGCGCGTCCACCACCTGCTCGACCGGCCGCGCAACGCCGCCACCCGGACGGCGATCGGCGCCGCCGCCATCGCCTGGTACGGCAACCTGTGGGCGGCAGGCGGCAACGACGTCATCGCCTGGCGGTTCCACATCCCGCTGTTCTGGACGACGTGGTTCTTCCGCGTCGGGTTCGTGGTCTTCCCGATCGTCGCGTTCATCGTCGTCGGCGGATCTGCCTGTCGCTGCAGCGCCGCGACCTGCGGCAGCGCAGGGAGGGGGTGGAGAGCGGGCTGATCTCGCTGACCCCCGAGGGCGGGTTCACCGAGCGGCACGAGAAGTCGTCGGACGAGGCGGCGGCGCTCCTGCAGACCCGGCAGCCCCGCGAGCTCCTGGCCGCCTACCCGCACCACATCGTGCCGTTGCCGACGCCCGGGCGGGTCCGCACCCAGGCGCGGACGCGCGCGAACCGCTTCTACCTCGACTACCAGGTGCTGTCGCAGGGCGGCGGGCAGGGACGGGCGGACGGCGCGGCGCCGCGGCAGCGCGCCCAGATCGAGGGCGGCCCGATCGAGGACGCCGGGCGGCCGAGCGACGGGAGCGGGTTCGGCAGGCTGCGCGGATTCATCGGAAAACGCCTCGGCAAGCGCTGAACCCGTCCGGGTCCTTCGCCGACGCGAACGACCGCGTACCCGGTTGACCTGCGCGTTTCACGGGTACGGGGGGCATCTGCGCGAAGGGCCCGAACGGCCGGCGACCGCATGGAGGTGACATCGCATGTCGGGCAAGAAGATGGAGGGCGACGAGACCCAGCGTCGCGCGAAGGCGCGGGAGGCCCGGGAATCCGGGTCCACGCCGAGCGCCGAGAAGGTGACGACGGGCGCGTCGAAGCAGGACCACACTCGTCCCAAGCAGGAGCCGCACCACCACGTGGAGCGGCTGGAGGACATCCACAAGGGCAAGCAGCAGGACGCTTCGCCGAAGCCGAAGCCCGGCTACGGCGTGCCCGGGTCCAAGCGGCACCGCGACTGACCGGCGTCCGATATCGCACGTTTCGCCCTATCGGGCTGGGTACGGCATTTGTCCCGGCTTCAAGGAGGGTGACGATGAAGGCTCTGACCTGGCACGGCAAACGGGACGTCCGCGTCGAGAACGCGCCCGATCCGAAGCTCAAGGAATCCGACGACGCGATCATCCGGGTGACCTCGTCCGGGGTCTGCGGCTCCGACCTGCACCTGTACGAGGTGCTCGGCCCGTTCCTGTCCGAGGGCGACATCCTCGGGCACGAGCCGATGGGGATCGTCGAGGAGACCGGCGCGGACGTCCGGCACGTCCGGCCGGGCGACCGGGTGGTCATCCCGTTCAACATCTCGTGCGGGACCTGCTACATGTGCGAGCGCAAGCTGTTCGCGCAGTGCGAGACCACGCAGGTCCGCGAGCAGGGCAACGGCGCGGCGCTGTTCGGCTACACCCGGCTGTACGGGCAGGTGCCGGGCGGGCAGGCCGAGTACCTGCGGGTGCCGCAGGCGCACTTCGGCCCCATCAAGGTGCCGGAGGGCCCGCCGGACGAGCGGTTCGTGTACCTGTCGGACGTCCTGCCGACCTCGTGGCAGGCCGTCGAGTGGGCGAACGTCCCGAAGGACGGTTCGGTGACCGTGCTCGGCCTCGGCCCGATCGGCCAGATGTGCGCGCGCATCGCCCGCCACCACGGCCACCGGGTGATCGGCGTCGACGTCGTCCCCGAGCGGCTGGACATGGCGCGGCGGCACGGCATCGAGGTGATCGACTCCGCGGACGCCGACGACGTCGCGGACGCGGTGCGGCAGCTCACCGGCGGCCGCGGCACCGACTCGGTGATCGACGCGGTCGGGATGGAGGCGCACGGCTCCCCCGGCGCGAAGATCGCGCAGACGCTGACCGGGATGCTGCCGGGCAACACCGCGGCGCCGCTGATGTCGCGCGTCGGGGTGGACCGGCTCGCGGCGCTGATGACCGCGATCGAGGTCGTCCGCCGGGGCGGCACGATCTCGGTGATCGGCGTGTACGGCGGGATGACCGACCCGATGCCGATGCTGCGGATGTTCGACAAGGGCATCGGGCTCCGGATGGGCCAGGCCCACGTCAAGGCGTGGATCGACGACCTGCTGCCGCTGGTCTCCGACGACGCCGACCCGCTCGGGGTGATGGACCTGACCACGCACCGGATGCCGCT
Organism: Actinomadura sp. CNU-125; assembly: GCF_001942465.1. Taxonomy (GTDB): domain Bacteria; phylum Actinomycetota; class Actinomycetes; order Streptosporangiales; family Streptosporangiaceae; genus Spirillospora. The sequence continues at coordinate 1,557 of NZ_MKJY01000204.1, read as the reverse complement.
GGACCGGGCGCCGGAAGCCTACGAGATGTTCCAGAAGAAGCGGGACGGCGCCATCAAGGTGCTGTTGCGGCCCGGCGCCTGACCGCCGGGCGGCGGCCCGCCGGGGCGCGGCGTCCGGCGACCCGGTCTCCGGGCGGACGTCCGGACGGCAGGAACGCGGCGAGCAGGATCCCGACGGCGACCGCGGCGGTCGCGATGAGGAACGAGATCCGGAACCCGGTCATGTCGGGGACGGCGGTGCCGTGGAAGGAGATCGTGTTGCGCGCGAGGACGGCGCCGAGCACGGCGCTGGACACCGAGGTGCCGATGGAGCGCATCAGCGTGTTCACGCCGTTCGCGGCGCCCGTCTCGGAGGTCGGCACCGCGCTCATGATGAGGGTGGGCAGCGCCGAGTAGGCGAGGCCGATGCCGCCGCCGACCATCGTGCAGATCAGCGCGACCTGCCAGACCTCGTTCATCAGGCCCTGCGCGGCCGCGTACGCGCCGCCGATGACCAGCAGCCCCAGGATGAGGGACGTCTTGGGGCCGCGCGCGGCGGAGATGCGGGCCGACAGCGGGGAGACGAGCATCATCGCGATGCCCATCGCCACGGCCAGGCCGGCGACCAGGAGCGTCTGGCCGAGGCCGTAGCCGGTCGCCGTCGGCAGCTCCAGCAGCTGCGGCAGCACCAGCGACATGGCGTAGAAGGAGACGCCGATGGTGATCGCGGCCAGGTTGGTCAGCAGCACCTGCCGGCGGGCGGTGGTGCGCAGGTCGATCAGCGGCTCGCGCACCCGCAGTTCCAGGACGCCCCACAGCACGAGGATCGCGATCCCGGCGGCGGCGAGGCCGAGCGTGGCGGGGCTCGTCCAGCCCCAGTCGGCGCCCTTGGTGACCGGCAGCAGCAGCGCCAGCAGCCCGGCCGACAGGCCGAGCGCGCCCGCGACGTCGAACCGGCCGCCCGCCCGCACCGGGGACTCCGGGATCAGCAGCAGGACGAGCGCGAAGGCGACCGCGCCGAGCACGGCGGCGCCGTAGAAGAGGAAGTGCCAGCTGAAGTTCTGCGCGACGTAGGCCGACAGCGGCAGGCCGAGCGCGCCGCCGACGCCGAGCGAGGAGCTCATCAGCGCCAGCGCCGAGCCGAGCCGTTCCTTGGGGAGCTGGTCGCGCATCAGGCTGATGCCGAGCGGGATCGCGCCCATGGCGAATCCCTGGACGGCGCGGCCCGCGACCACCACGAGCAGCTCGGAGCTGACGGCCGCGATCAGCGAACCGGCGATGACCGCGGAGATGCTCACCAGGATCATCCGCCGCTTGCCGTACATGTCGCCGAGCCGTCCCATGATCGGCGTGGCGACGGCGCCGGTCAGCAGGGTCGCCGTCATCGCCCAGGTGGCGTTGGCGATGGACGTGTCCAGCAGCTGCGGCAGGCGCCCGATGACGGGGATGAGCAGGGTCTGGACGAGCGCGACGACGATCCCGGCGAACGCCAGCACGGCGATCAGCACGCCGCCGCCCCGCTCCCGGCCGGGGTCGGCGGGACCGGCGGCGGGGTCGGCCGCGGGGGCCGCGGCGGGG
>NZ_MKJY01000203.1 GCF_001942465.1 Actinomadura sp. CNU-125 | reverse complement strand
CTCCTCGGCGTCCGAGCCGCCCGCGTCGTGGTAGGGGGAGCCGTCGGCGACGATCGCGCGCAGCGCGGGAACTCGCGGGCGCAGCGGACGGCGAGCGCGGCGGCGCGCGTCGAGCGGACGGTCCGTGCCGGTGCGGGCCCGCGCGCCGAGCGGGTCGAGGCCGAGGTTCCCGGCGCGGGCGTCGGCGTCGCCGCGTTCGGTCACCAGCGCGAGGAACGCCGCCGCGGCCTCCTCGGCGTGCTCGCCCGCGTCCAGGTCGACGGCGGCGAGGCCGAGCAGGACGACCGCGCAGCGCGTCCGGCAGCGCGGCGACGGGCGGGCCCGGCCTCGCCGAGCCGCAGCCAGATCGAGGTGGCGCCGTTCTCCAGGTCGGCGAGGATCGCCTCCCGGGCGGCGGCCGGGTCGGGGTGCTCGTGCCGCTGCCGGACGTCCCAGCCGGCGAGGCCCTCGCCGTCGGGGCGCACCTCGCGGACGTACGGGGCGAGCCCCGGCCGTCCCGCCGGGGCGTCCTCGGCGGCGTACAGGGCGCCGATCGGCACGCCGTCGTACGACTCGCGGGTCAGCAGACCCTCGATCTCCGCGAGGGGAGTGTCGTCGGTCGCCGCGCCGCCGGACTTGCGCAGCGCCCCCTTCACCATCTCCCGCCACCGGTCCCGCTCGGCCGGGGGGAAGGCGGCTGCCAGTTCGAGTTCTTCAGGCGGCACCGTCATGCCCAGGATGGTAAGCGAGCGCATACCGGGTGTTCGCGGGCGGGGTCCCGCTGGCCGGGAGGACGGCGGCGGGCCCGTGCGCGGCCCGGATCGGGGGCCGATTAGGGGCCCGGCCACCGGGAAGGCAGCCCCACATGACCTTGGATTCGCTTCCCGGTGACCTCTATCACATGCAGGATCTGCTCGACGAGCGCGAGCAGGAGATCGTCGGGCGGGTGCGCGCCTTCCTGGCGGAGCGGGTCGCGCCGATCGCGAACGACTGCTGGTCGCGCGCGGAGTTCCCGTTCGACCTGATCCCGGGCTACGCCGAGCTGGGCGTGGCGGGTCTGCCCTACGAGGAGTGCCCGGGCGAGCGTCCGAGCAGCATGCTCACCGGGTTCCTGGCGATGGACATGGCCCGCGTCGACCCGTCCATGGCCACGTTCTTCGGCGTCCACTCGGGGCTGGCGATGGGCAGCATCGGCCGGTGCGGGTCGGCGGAGCAGCGCGAGCGGTGGCTGCCCGCGATGGGACGGATGGAGCAGATCGGGGCGTTCGCGCTGACCGAGCCGGAGGGCGGGTCCGACGTCGCGCTGGGCCTGCGCACGACGGCGCGGCGGGACGGGGACCACTGGGTGCTGAACGGCGCGAAGCGCTGGATCGGCAACGCCACGTTCGCGGACCTGACCGTCGTGTGGGCGCGCGACGAGGACGACGGGCAGGTCAAGGGGTTCGTGGTGGGCAAGGACACGCCGGGGTTCACCGCCACCCGCATCGAGAACAAGATCGCCCTGCGGACGGTGCAGAACGCCGACATCGTGCTCGAGAACTGCCGCGTCCCCGAGGCGGACCGGCTCGCCGAGGCCCGGACGTTCCGCGACACCGCCGCCGTGCTGCGCCGGACGCGCAGCGGAGTCGCGTGGCAGGCCGTCGGGGTGATGCTCGCCGCGTACGAGATCGCCCGCCGCTACGCGGTCGAGCGGGAGCAGTTCGGGCGGGTGATCGCCGAATTCCAGCTCGTCCAGGACCTGCTGGTGAAGATGCTGGGCAACGCCACGGCGTCGCTCGGCATGGTGGCGCGGCTCGCGCAGCTGCAGGACGCGGGCATGTACCGGGACGAGCATTCGGCGCTCGCCAAGGCGTACTGCACCACCCGGATGCGGGAGGCGGTCGGCTGGGCGCGCGAGCTGATGGCGGGCAACGGCATCGTGCTGGACTACGACATCGGACGGTTCGTCGCCGACGCCGAGGCGCTGTACTCCTACGAGGGCACCCGGGAGATCAACACGCTGATCGTCGGCCGCGCGGCGACCGGCCACGGCGCCTTCGTGTGAGCCGCGCGGGATCGCTGCGGGCACCCCGGAACCGCCCGCGCGGGCGGGCGTTGCTAGAGTTCGGCCCGTAGATCGAATCCCCACCGGAACCTGCTAGAGGGAAGACAACGCGCATGTCGAGCGGCAGCCACGCCGGGCGCCCGAAGTCCTGGGTCGCCGTCACCATCATCTTCATCGGATTCGCCATCGGCGGCGCGGGACTCGTCATGGGGCCGAGCTGGGTGGTCTTCGGCGTCGGCGCCGCGGTGATCGCCCTCGGCGGAGTGGCCGCCCTCGCCGTCGACATCATGAGCGACGTCGTCGTCGACGACCCCCGCGCGTAGCGGACGGGGCGCGCGATGTTCGGCCGCCCGCCGCTGGAGGAGCGGATCGCCGCCCGCCAGCGCGAACTCGGGCCGTTGAAGCAGGGCAAGTACTTTCCGCACGGCCCGGCGAAGATGCTGTTCATCGTCAGCCTGGCGATCGTGGTGATCACCCATCTGGCGGCCCTCGCGGTGCTGTGGGTCGACGCGGGTCCCTGACACGCCGAAAAGGCGCGTGCCAACCCCGGTTCTGTCACGTACGGTCGAAGTGATGTGCGGTCGCGGTGACACGCCTGTGAGGTGACAGGCCGCCTGCGGCGCGCGGGAGCCGAGGTGGTGGGATGGCGCCGCGTTTCGGAATCGAGGAAGAGTACTTCGTCGTCGATCCCGGTTCGCGGGAGGTCGTTCCCCGCGCCGCCGACGTGGTGCGGCGCGCCGCCGCGACGCTGGGCGAGCGGGTGTCCACCGAGCTGGTCGGGTTCCTCGCCGAGGCCAAGACCCCGCCCTGCGACGACCTCGTGAAGCTCGAAGAGCAGATCCGGTCGATGCGCGCGGCGATGGCGGACGCCGCCGCGGCCGAGGGGCTGCGGCTCGCCGCGACCGGCACGCCGGTGCTCGGCGACCTCGTCCCCGCGCCGATCAGCGAGGGCTCCCGCTACGCCGCGAGCGTGGCGACCTACCGCGGGCTGGACGACGAGCAGAGCATCTGCTCGTGCCATGTGCACGTGGAGATGCCCGACCGGGAGCGCGCGGTGCTCGTCGGCAACCATCTGCGCCCGTGGCTGCCGACGCTGCTGGCGCTGGCGGCCAACTCGCCGTTCTGGGCGGGCCGCGACACCGGGCACGCCTGCTGGCGGGTGCTGGCGTGGGCGCGCTGGCCGGTGGCCGGTCCCCCGCCGTACTTCGCGTCGCTGTCCCACTACGAGGAGATCGTCGCGGCGCTGCTGGAGTGCGGCGCCCTCATGGACACGGGGACGATCTTCTGGGACGTCCGGCCGTCGGCGCGGCTGCCGACCGTGGAGGTGCGGGTCGCCGACGTGGCGCTCACCGCCGCGGACGCGGCGCCCTCGCCGGGCTGATCCGGGCGCTGGTGGAGGTCGCCGCCGCCTCGGTGGACGCCGACGAGCCCGCGGCCGATCCGCCGCAGGAGATGCTGCGCGCCGCGTACTGGCTGGCCGCGCGGCACGGGACGGGCGGGCCGGGCGTGGACGTGCGAACCGGGCGTCCGGCCGCGTCGCCGACCTGGCCGCCGAGCTGCTCGCCCGCGCCCGGCCGGCGCTGCGCGACAGCGGCGACGCGGGGAGCGTCTCCCGCGGGATCCGGCGGCTGCTGGCGGGCGGGACGGGCGCCGAGCGGCAGCGCGCCGCGCACCGCAGGCGCGATCGGCTCACCGACGTCGTGGACGCCGCGCTACTGCCGGAACCGGCGGTCCCCGCACCACCGATCCGGTCGGCAACGTAGCGAAAATGATGCATTACGACCCGTTTTCGCACGTAGCCGCCGGGTAATCGATAGGTGAAGGACGTTCACGTATTCTGGGGGCACAGCATCGACGGGGGACACACCGCACCACGGCCCGGGCACGCGTACCCTCGGGCGGATGCAGGAGAAAGGGGCACCGGACGGGGCGGTGACACGATGAACCCCGAACGCATGACCTGGGCCGACGCGGACGTCGCGCGCACGGGCGCCGCGCGAGCGGGTACCGGACGGCCGCACGGCGGGTTCGTCCATCCCGCCCTGTTCTACGAGGGCGACGGCGAATACCTCGCGGGGACCGTCCCGTTCGTCCGGGAGGGCGTCGCGGCGGGCGAGCCCGTCGCCGTGGCGGTGCCCGCCGCGCGGCTGGCCCTGCTGCGGGACGCGCTGGACGTCGAGGCGGCGACGGTCACCTGGCTGGACATGACCGAGGCGGGCCGCAACCCGGGCCGCATCATCCCCGGCGTGCTGCGCGACTTCGCCGACCGGCACCCGTCCGGACGGGTCCGGATCATCGGCGAGCCGATCTGGCCGGGACGGTCGGCGACCGAGTACCCGGCCTGCGTGCAGCACGAGGCGCTGATCAACCTGGCGTTCGCGGGCCGCGGCGCGTCGATCCTGTGCCCGTACGACACGGCCGGGCTGGACGAGCGCGCGCTCGCCGACGCCCGCGTCACCCACCCGGTCCTGATCGACGCGGGTGGCGAGCGCGAGAGCGGCGACTACGCCCCGGACCGCATCGTCGACGACTACAACCGGCCGATGCCGCAGCCCGCGGAGTCGTACCGGATCGACTTCGATCTCGCCGCGCTGCCGCGCGTCCGGGAGTTCGCGTGGGCGTGGGCCGCCCGGCTCGGCCTCGGCCCCGACGCGGCGGGCGACATGGAACTGGCCGTCAACGAGCTGGCCGCGAACTCCTGCCTGCACGGCGGCGGGGCGGGCACTGCGCGGATCTGGGCCGAGGACGGCCGGGTCGTCTGCGAGGTGCGCGACGCCGGGACGATCACCGATCCGCTGGCCGGGCGGCTCCCGGTGGCGATGAGCCCGCACGGCGGCCGCGGGATCCTGCTGGTGAACCACCTCGCCGACCTCGTGCGGATGCACACCGGCCCCGAGGGCACGGCGATCCGCGTCTACATGCGCGCCTGACCGCGCGCCTGACGGCGGGGGTCCCGGCTCAGGGGGCGAGCACCCGCCCGATCCCGGCGAGCGATTCCGCGGACAGCGCCCGCAGCCCGTCGGTCGCGGCGTACTCGGCCAGCGTCGCCGCGATGAACAGCGCCAGCACCCGCGCCGCCCGTTCCCGGTCCGGCGGCACGGGGCCGTAGGCGTCCAGGAACGCGGCACGGTCGTCGCCCGCGAACGCCGCGTACGCCAGGGAAAGGTCGACGGACGGGTCGGCCAGGCAGACGTCGCCCCAGTCGATCACTCCCGCGGCCTCGTCGTCCGGCCCGAGCAGGACGTGCCGGGCGTGCAGGTCACCGTGCACGATCACCGGGTCACCGGCGGGCGGGGAGGCGCCGGCCGCGGCGGCGAGGAAGCCGCGGACGTCCGGGTCCGGCTCCCACAGGCCGCGTTCGGCGAGCCGGTCGAGGCGCTCGGCGGCCTTCGGGGCACGGTAGGCGGGATCGCCCCGCCGGATCGGATCCACGGGCAGCGCGGCGCCCGCGTCCCGGACGAGCGCGGGGTCGTGCAGGGCGCGCAGGAACCCCCCGACGGCGGCCGCGATCGCCGCGCCGGCGCCCGTCCGGGCGGCCGGACCTCGGCGAGCTCCCGCCCCGGGAGCAGCCGCGCGCCCCAGAACGGCCACGGGAACCCGCCGCCGGGCTCGCCCACGTAGCGCGGCACCGGGATCGGCAGCGGCAGGTGCGGGGCCAGCGCGGCGAGCGTCGCGATCTCTCGTTCGACCCCCGGCAGGGCGATCTTGCGCCGGGGGAACCGGAACGCCCATTCGCCGCCGACCCGGAACACCGTGTTGTCCCAGCCGGTGGCCAGCGGCTCGACCGGCGCGCCGCGCAGTTCCGGGAACCGCTCCCCCACCAGCTCCGCCGCCGCGTCCGCCGTGATCTCGTGCTCCGCCGCCCACTCCATGAGCCGACGTTAGCGCCCGGGCGACGCGGCGGCCTCCGGTTCCGCGCCGGTCGCGGTCTCCGGCACGTCCCGCGGCGGGGCGTCGCGGCGCCCGGTGAGCCAGACGGCGCCGACGACGAGGACGCACCCGGCGAGCTGGGAGAACGCGGGCCGTTCGCCGAGGACGGCCGCGCCGAGCAGCACGGCGAGCACCGGCTGGAGGAGCAGCAGCGCCCCGCCGACCTCGGCGCGCAGCCGCGGAGGCCGCGCCGATCAGCAGCCAGCCGCAGACCTGGCCGGTCAGCGCCAGCGCCGCCAGCCAGCCGAACGCGGCCCAGCCGGGCGTGAGGTCGACGCCGTGCCACGGGACGCCGACCACGACCGACGCCGCGCCCGCGCCGGCCGTCGCCAGCAGCACCTGCCGGACCGGATGCCGCCGTTCGCGCCCGCCCACGCGGGTCAGGAACAGGTATCCCCCGTAGGCGATCCCGGCGCCGACGCCGAACACCGCGCCGCGCACCGGGTCGGCGGCCTCCGGCCCGTGGTCGGCGAGACCGCCCGCGAGCGCCACGCCCGCGAGCATCGGACCGGAGGCCGCCGCGACGTCCGCGACGGGCGCTCGCGGAACACCGCCGCCGCCAGCAGCGGCACCACGACGACCTGCACGTTGACCAGGACGGTCGCGATACCGGCGCCGACGAGGCCGATCGACGCGCCCCACAGCACCAGATCGACGCCGAGCAGCACCCCGGCGAGGACGTCGAGGCCGCCGCCCGCGGCCCGGCCGCGGCGGCGCCGCTCCCGGAGGGCCAGTGCGAGCAGCACGGGCATCGCCAGCGCGCAGCGGAAGAACGCGCCGGTCCCGGAGGAGACGCCGGAGAGGCGGAACAGGATCGCGGAGACGGAGATGAACGCGGCACCGGCGATCGCGAGCAGACGCGGGTCGATCTTTCGCACGCGCTCCACGCTGCCGGACGGCATTCATTAGCACAAGCAATGATTTCTAAGCGTAAATCGGTAGGATCACTACGGTGACGATGAACATGGAGCGGCTTCGCGCCCTGCACGCCCTGTCCGTGCACGGGACGGTCGCGGCGGCCGCCGAGGCGTTGCACGTGACGCCGTCGGGGGTGTCGCAGCAGCTCGGCAAGCTGGAGAAGGAGACCGGGCACCGGCTGCTGGAGCCGCAGGGCCGCGGCGTCCGGCTGACCCGCGCCGGGCACGTCCTCGCCGGGCACGCCGCGCGGATGCTCGCGCTTCTGTCGGCCGCCCAAGCGGATCTGGACGGGCTGCGCGAGGACGCGGTCGGCCCCGTCCGGCTGGGCTCGGTCGTGACCGCGGCGCGCTCCGTCCTGCCGCCCGCGCTCACCGCCCTGCGGGAACGCTTCCCCGGCCTCTCCCCCACCCTGCGGCAGGGCGAGGCGCACGAGATCCTCTCCGCCCTGGTGCGCCGCGACCTCGACGTCGCGATCGTGGAGAGCTGGGACACGGCGCCGACCCCGATCCCCGCCGCGGTGTCGCACCTGCCGCTGTCGTCCGACGTCGTCGACCTGGCGCTGCCGGCCGGGCATCCGCTGGCGCGGCGGCGGTCGGTCGACCTGGCGGAACTGGACGGCATGCGCTGGGCGGCCTGGACGGCGGGCGGCACCTGCGAGCGCCAGCTCGTGCGGACCCTGCGCGAACACGGCGCGGACCCCGTCATCGCCTGCAACATCGCCGACTACCCCACCCAGCTCGCGTTCGTCGCGGCCGGCCTGGCGGCCGCGCTGATCCCCCGGCTCGGCCGCGACCCCGTCCCGGCCGGGGTGCGCGTGCTCGCCACCCGCCCGGTCGTCCGGCAGCGGATGCACGTGGCGTGGCGGACGGACGCCGACCCGCCCGCGGTGCGGGCGTGCGTCGAGGCGCTGCGGGCGTCGCGGACGGGCCGTCCGCGACTGAGCCCGGGTCAGGAGCGGCGCGGCCGGGCCACCCGGCCGCGCGGCTTGAAGATCGACAGCCCGGTGGCGGTCAGCAGCATGGCGAGCTGGGCGGCGACCACCGCGACCTCCCGCCATCTGCGCGCGGCGGACGGGAGGGCGCCGTCGGCCGCCGCCTCCGCCATGGCCTCGGGCTGCCCCAGCAGCGCGCCGAACACGATCGTGGTGATCAGCAGCAGCAGCTTCGCGAACACCCACCAGTGCCGCAGCACCCCCCACTTGCTGCCCAGCCCGAGCACGATGCCGCTGGCCAGCGCGATGAAGCTCAGCGGGATCCCGCCGCCGAACGCCAGCACGCTCATCAGCCGGTAGGCGGGTTCGACGAGCGCGTCATCACCGGTCAGCGTCGCGGTGAGGTTGAGCAGGACCAGGCCCCACACGGAGCCGACCAACGCCACGGACGCGACGACGTGCACCAGGACCAGCGTCTTGCGGACGCGCGGAGCGGGGCGCCACGCCCGTCTCGCGGGCTTCGTCATCGGGGCGGCTTCCTGAACCGGCATTTCGCGACTCCTCACTTCTCGAACGACCCTGCGATCGTGCGCGGCGGGCACGGCCGTCGTCGTCCGGTGCGCGGAGGCTTCGGCGGTCGGCCACGGGGAGCAGACCGCCGCCGCCGACCTGCGCCCCGTGCGGTAGCGGATGCCGAGAATTGACCGCGGCCCGAGGTGTGATCCGGTCCTGACGGGAATGAAGCCAGCGCCCGGACTCACCCGACCCTTGTGGGGAACGATGCGTTTTCTTGCTCGCGCGCACCAGATGCCCGTCCGCCTGATCGTGGGCGCGTTCATCGTGAACTCGGGGCTCTCGAAGCTGAAGGGCGACCAGGGGACGGCCGACTACATCCACGGAACGGCGAAGACGGCGTACCCCTTCCTGGAGTCGCAGGACCCGCAGAAGTTCACCCGGACGCTCGGGACGGCGGAGGTCGCGCTCGGCAGCGCGCTGATGGCACCGTTCGTCCCCACCGTGCTCGCGGGCGCCGGACTCACCGGGTTCGCGGGCGCGCTGACGGGCCTGTACCTGCGGCTCCCCGGGATGCGCGAGAAGGGAAGCATCCGCCCCACCCAGGAGGGCACCCCGCTCGTCAAGGACACATGGCTGGTCGGGATCGGGGCCACGCTCGTCCTGGAGGAGCTGAGCCGGACCAACGAGAAGTGCCGCCACCACCGCCGCCGCCGCTGACGCACCGGGCGCTACCGCACAGGATGTATGGCGAGATGCGCCATACGGCCGGGGCGGACGACGGCGGATCCAGACAAGAGGCCGCACCTCCGGTCAACTCGCTGTCATGACCGGAAGCGGCCAGCCCTTCGAGGTGTACCGCACCGAGACGCCCCTGCACCCAGGGCCGTCCACCCCCGTGCTTCCTGGGGCTGCGCACGCGCGCCGGTGACACGGCCGCTCAGGCGGCGAAACGCGCGTGGCCCGATGCGGTCACGCTCCTTCCGCTTTTCCGGTCGGACCGGCCGCCGCGCCCCGCGCGATCCGTCCCCGCCCTCTACCGTCGATGGCAGCCACCGCACTTGCTCCCCAGAGGAAGGCGACAGGTGATGCCAGGGACGGCCACGAGCGGAAGGGCGCCCGGCCCGGGGCCCGCGGACGAACGGGCGCCGACCGGCACGCGCGGCCACGGCCGCCGCGGCGGACGGCGTGGGGAACCCCGCCCGAACGCGCGCCGGATCCGGCGCCCGACCTGCGCCGGCCGGGCCTCGCACGGCGTCCAGGACCGCCTTCGCGGCGGCAAGGACAACTACGCCGCCGACCGCGACCCTCGCCGCCGGCTCCTGGCCGTGCTGCCGGGCGCGGCCGCGGCGGCGCGG
>NZ_MKJY01000202.1 GCF_001942465.1 Actinomadura sp. CNU-125 | reverse complement strand
TCCGCGCTGCAGTCCGCCGCCGCCCGGTTCCCGCGCGCGCGCTGCGGCTGCTGCCCGCCTCGGACGCCCCGCGGGCCGCCGAACTGCTGACCGCGCTCGTCCGCACCCACCCGGACCTCGCCGAGAGCCTCCTCCCGGACCTGCCCGCCGAGCGCGGCGCGATCGAGGCGGTCCTCGCGGACGACACCCGCCTGCCCGCCGCGTCCGGCCTGCCGCCGCTGCTGACGGCGCCGCCGTGGACGCGCCCGCGCAGGAAGGCGAAGCCGGTCGTCATCGAGGGCCTGCCGTCGCCCGGCACCAGCGCGATCGTCTGGGCGCAGGGGGAGCGCGAGTCGTGGGCGTCCCGCACGTCCGTCCTGTGGCGGTGGCCGGAGGGCGACCTGGAGCGCGCCGGGTCCCTCGGCGCGCTTCCCGAGCACCAGCAGATCGCGACCGTGGTGGGCGGCCCCGAGGACGACGTCCGTCCGTACCTCCCGGCCTGGACGCCCCCGCCGTTCGGCGACGTCGCCGACTGGATGCGGGCGGTCGTCGCCCGCTTCGGCCCGGACGCCCGCGACGCCGCCCTGGTCGCCGCGCTCCGCGCCCCCGCCACGGCCTCCGGCCTCCTCCTCCCGCTGCTGTCGGACGAGATCGCGCGGTCGATGGCGGAGTGGCTCGTCCGCCTCAAAAGCACCGGGCGGACGGCCCGCGCCTGGTTCGCGCGGCACGGCCTCACGGCCGTCCCGGCCCTGATCCCGGACGCGCTAGCCGCGCCCGGCCCGGCGCGCGACGCCGCCGAGGCGCCCTGCGGCTCGTCGCGGACCGGCGCGGCGCCGCCCCGGTCGTCGAGGCCGCCCGCGTCCACGGCGACGCGGCCGCCGCCGCGATCCAAGCGCTCCTGGACGCCGACCCCCTGGAGGTCCTGCCCGCGAAGATCCCGCCCGTCGGGGACTGGGCGGACCCGCGCCTGCTCCCGCAGCTCGTCCTGCGCGACGGGACGCACGCCCTGCCGGACGACGCCGTCCGGCACGTCCTGACCATGCTCGCGATGTCGAAGCCGGACGCCCCGTACGCGGGCGTCCGCGTCGTCCGCGACCTGTGCGACCCGGCGTCGGCGGCCGAGTTCGGCTGGGAGCTGTTCGAACGCTGGCGGGCGGTCGGCGCGCCGCCCAAGGAGAGCTGGGCGCTCGCCCAGCTCGCCCACACCGGCGACGACGGCACCGTGCGCCGCCTGGCGCCCGTGATCCGGGCGTGGCCGGGGGAGAAGGGCCACGCCAAGGCCGTGACCGGCCTGGACGTCCTCGCCGGGATCGGCACCGAGACGTCCCTGATGCACCTGTCGTTCATCGCGCAACGCGTGAAGTTCGCCGCCCTGAAGACCCGCGCGCGGGAGAAGATCGACGAGGTCGCCTTCGGGCTCGAACTGACCGCCGACCAGCTCGCGGACCGTCTCGTCCCCGACTTCGGCCTGGACGCTTCCGGCACCCTCACCCTCGACTACGGCCCCCGCCGCTTCACCGTCGGATTCGACGAGCGGCTCGTGCCGTTCGTCCGCGACGAGTCCGGCAAACCCCGCAAAACCCTCCCCAAGCCCGGCGCCAAGGACGACCCCGCCCTCGCCCCCGCCGCCCGCAAGCTGTTCACCGACCTCAAGAAGGAGGTCCGCACGATCGCGGCCGACCAGCTCCGCCGCTTCGAGCAAGCCATGATCACCGGCCGCCGGTGGCCGCTCGCCGAGTTCCGCGATCTCTTCGTGGCCCACCCCCTCCGGCGCCACCTCGTGCGCCGCCTGGTCTGGGCCGCCGACGACGGCACGGACGGCGGCACGGACGGCGGCCCGGCGTTCCGCGTCGCCGAGGACGGCACGTTCGCAGACGCGTCCGACGACCCGATCGTCCTGCCCGTCACCGCCCGCGTCCGCGTCGCGCACCCCTTCGACCTCGCCGGCGACCTCCCGGCCTGGTCGGAACTGTTCGCCGACTACGAGATCCTGCAGCCGTTCCCGCAGCTGGCCCGCCCCGTCCACACCCTCGCGCCGGACGAGCGCACGACCGGCCGCCTGGCCCGCTTCGTCGGCGCGGAGGTCCCGGCCTTCGCCGTCCTCGGCCTGGTCGACCGGGGGTGGGACCGGGGCGAGCCCCAGGACGCGGGCGTCGAGGACCGGATCACCCGCCGCCTCGACGACCGGCGGCACGTCATCGTCGAACTCGAACCGGGCATCCCCGTCGGCGACCCGGACCGGCACGGCGACCAGACCCTCGCCGACGTGCGCTTCACCGAGCCCCCCGGCGACCTCGACCCCATGCTCGCCTCCGAGGCCCTCGCCGACCTCCTCCACCTCACCGGACGAACCCGGTGAGCGTCTCCGAAGCCCCTGCCGACCGCACGGATCTGACTCCGGCCACCGCAACGGACGGAACGACCCGATGACCGACGAGAACACGCTGCTCATGCCGGACGCCTGGCTGGACGAGCTGCACCCGCGGCGCGACCGCCCGCACGTCCCGGAACCGGCCGCGCCCGACCCGTGCCTGGTGGACGAGGCGCGTTCCCGCGTGGACGCCGCCCGCGACGAGATCGACGAGCTCGGCGGGGCGCCCGGTACCGACCCGGAGATCGCCGACGCGCTCGCACCCACCTGCGCGGCGAACGCCGACCCGCTCGGCGCCGCGGCGATCGCCGTCGCCCTGGACCACGAGCAGCGGGACGCCGCGTTCGTCGAAGCCTGGCAGGCCGAGCACGGCGCCGCGTTCGCGGCGGCCGCGTTCACCGCGGCGGGCGGCATCGAGGCGGCCTGGAAGAGCCTCCGGCCGCTGCGCGCGGACGCGCCGCTGGGCTTCCGGCTGAGCCGCACCGCCGCGAAGCGCTGCGCGGCCGCCTGGCCGCCGCCGACGACGACGTGTACGCCGCGGCCGTCGACGCGATCGGCGGGCACCGCGGCCACCATCTGCAGCGGTTCGTCGCCGCCTACCTCGCGCCGACCCGCGAGGACTGGGTCGAGGATCTGTGCGCCGACCCGGACCGGACCGCCGAACGGTTCCGCTACCAGCGGTGGCTGATGTTCTGCGCGCTCGGCCGCCCGCACCAGGTCGCCGCCCTGGCGCCCGACGGCTACGGCCCGCGGCTCGACGTCATCGCGACGCTGGCCGCCGCGGTCGGCCCCGAACCGGTCGTCCCGATCCTCGCCGCGGCCCTGGAGGAGGACTACTCGGCGGACTGGAGCCGCGAGCTGCTCGGCATGCTCGCCGAACTGCCCGTGGACGCCGCGTTCCGGACGGTCGCCGACCTGATGCGGCGCCCGGCCGTCCTGCCGGTCGCGGCGGCGATGTCCCGCCGCTTCCCGGCCCGCGCGCTGCGGCTGCTGCCGGAGTCGGCGGCGCCGCGGGCCGCCGAACTGCTCGCCGCGCACGTCCGTACCCATCCGGACCTCGCCGCGCGGACGCTGCCCGCGCTCCCCGCCGAGTCCCGGACGGCCGTCCGGGCGTCCTTCGACGCGACGGCGCGCGCCCGGACCCACGGACCTGCCGCCGCTGCTGACCGAGCCGCCCTGGACCCGCCCCCGGGCCGCGGCGAAGCCGGTCGTCGTCAAGGACCTCCCTTCGCCGGGGACCCGGGCCGTGGCGTGGGCGCCCGGCGAGCGCGCCGAGTGGGCGCGCGAGCCTGGACGCTGGCGGCAGTTCGACCCGGACATCGACTTCGCCGACGCCGCCGAGCGTTTCAAGGCCGGGACGTGCGGCCAGTACTTGCAGGACCGGCTCCTGGTGAAGGGCCCCGACGAGCTGGTGCTGCCGCTGCTGGACGGCTGGGAGCCGCGCGAGATCTGGAGCGTGAACGACTGGCTCCCGCCGCTCGTCGCGCGCTTCGAGACGGTCGTGCACGACCCCGTCCTGTCCGCCGTCCGCCGCGACCCGCCCGGCTTCGCGAAGTACCTGATGCCGCTGGTGTCCGACGAGATCGCGCGGTCGATGGCCGGATGGCTCGGGTCCAAGCGGGTGCGCCCGGTGGCCCGCGCCTGGTTCGACCGGCACGGCCTCTCCGCCGCGCCGTCCCTGCTGCCGGACGCGCTGGGCAAGGCGGGCCCCGGCCGCCGCGCCGCCGAAACCGCGCTGCGCCTCATCGCCGCCCGGCACGGCCGCGCCCCGATCGTCGAGGCCGCGCGCGTCCACGGGGAGCGGGCGGCGGCCGGGATCGAGGCCCTCCTGGCGGCCGACCCCCTCGACGACCTCCCGAAGAAGATCCCGGCGGCCGACTGGATCGACGTCCGCGTGCTGCCGCGGCTCGTCCTGCGCGACAGGACGCGCGCCCTGCCGGACGGCGCCGTCCGGCACGTCCTGACGATGCTGGCGATGTCGTCCCTGGACGACGTGTACGCGGGTGTGCGGACCGTCCGCGACCTGTGCGATCCGGCGTCGCTCGCCGAGTTCGGCTGGGCGCTGTTCCGCTGGTGGGAGACGTGCGGTGCGCCGGTCAAGGAGGGCTGGGCGCTGACGCAGCTCGCGCTGACCGGCGACGACGAGACCGTCCGGCGCCTGACGCCGGTGATCCGGGCGTGGCCGGGGGAGGGCGGCCACGCGAGGGCCGTCATCGGCCTGGACGTCCTCGCCGCGATCGGCACCGACACGGCCCTCATGCACCTGCACTCCATCTCCCAGCGGGTGAAGTTCAACGGCGTGAAGACCCGCGCGCGGGAGAAGATCGAGCGGCTGGCGGCCGAACTCGAACTGACCCCCGACCAGCTCGTCCCCGATTTCGGCCTGGACGCGTCCGGCACGCTCACCCTCGACTACGGGCCGCGCCGGTTCGTCATCGGTTTCGACGAGCTGCTCCGCCCGACCGTCGCCGACGAGGACGGCGCCCCGCGCAAGTCGCTCCCCAAGCCGGGCGCCAAGGACGACCCCGGCCTCGCGCCCGCCGCCCACAAGCGGTTCGCGGGTTTGAAGAAGGACGTCCGCACGGTCGCGGCCGACCAGCTCGCCCGCTTCGAGAAGGCCATGGTGACCGGCCGCCGCTGGCCGGTCGCCGAATTCCGCCGGTTCCTCGTCGCGCACCCCCTCGTCGGCCACGTCGTCCGGCGCCTGGTCTGGCACGCCGAGGACGGCCCGGCGTTCCGCGTCGCCGAAGACGGGACGTTCGCGGACGTCGGCGACGAGACCGTCTCCCTCCCCGGAACCGCCCGCGTCGGCGTCGCGCACCCCGTGCACCTGGGCGGCGAAGTGCAGGCGTGGACGGAGGTGTTCGCCGACTACGAGATCCTGCAACCGTTCGAACAGCTCGCACGTCCGATCCACATGCTCACCCCGCAGGAACGCGACGGCGGACGGCTGTCCCGGTTCGAGGGGGCGCGGGCGGACATCGGTGACCTGCTCGGCCTCGTCCGGCGCGGCTGGGAGCGCGGCGATCCGATGGACGCGGGCCTTGAGCGGTGCGTCTCCCGCGAGCTGGCCCCGGACCGCCACCTGGTCGTCTCCATCGAGCCCGGCATCCCGGTCGGCGACCCGTACGACCAGGGCGACCAGACTCTCGTCCGCGTCGGGCTCGCCGACCGTCTCGACGGCTACGGCACCCGCGAGAACCCGTCGCTCCGCTTCGGCGACCTCGACCCCGCGATCCTTTCGGAGGTCCTCGCCGACCTCCTCCACCTGACCTCCCCGACACGAGGACCGGCCCGATGACCGACGAGAACACGCCGATCGTGCCGGACGCCTGGCGGCGCGCGCTCCACCCGCACCGCGGACCGTCCGGCCCGTCGCGGCGCCGCCCAAGCCCGACCGCGGCGCCGCCGCCCGCGTCCAAAGCCTCATCGACGAGAAACGCGACGCGATCGTCGAGGTTCTCGGGCTCCGCGGCACCGACCGGGAGACCGCGGAGGCGGCGCGCGCCCACCTGCGCGGCGAGGCGGACCCGCGGGGCGCGGCGGCCGTCGCGCTCCTGGTCGTCGCGCTGCACGGGCTGCACCGCGACGGCGGAGACCGCCTGTTCACCGACGCCTGGATCACCGCCGCGGCCGTCGCGTTCGGCGCCTGCGCGTTCGCGGAGACGGGCGCGCTCCGCGCAGTGGACGAGATCGCCGACCTCTCCGGGCGCGGCAGACTGCGGCGCCCCCAGCCGCGCGGCGCGCTGAACTGGACGGGCGTCCGGCCGCGCCGCCCGTCCGACGCGCAGCTCGAATGGTGGATCGAGCGGGGCACGCTCCGGCGGCTGCGCGCCCGCCTCGCCGCCGCGCCCGACGACGTCTACGCCGACGCCGTCGAGCGGCTCGCCCCGGGCATCGCGGCCACCCCCTCGCGAACCTGATCGCCGCGTACCTCGCGCCGACCCGGCGGGACTGGGTCGAGGAGGTGTGCGCGAACCCCGGCCAGATCACGACCAGCCATTCCCCGGAGCGGTGGATGCTGTTCTGCGCGCTCGGCGAGCCGCACCAGCCGGCCGCGGCCGGCCTCCCGCTCGACCACAACGACCGCGCCCTCGACGTCCTCGCGACGCTCGTCGACGGCGTCGGCCCCGAGCCCGTCCTGCCCCTCGTCCTCGACACCCTGGACGACGAGTACCTCGGCGCCGACCACTTCCGCGTCCTCGTCGAAGTCCTCGCGGGCCTGCCGCTCGACGCCGCGTTCCGGGCCCTGGTCGACCGGATCGGCGACCCGGCCGTCCCGCCCGCCCTGCTCGCCGCCGCCGACCGCTTCCCGCGCGCGCGCGCGCTGCTCGCCGAGTCCGACGCCCCGCGGGCCGCGGAGCTGCTCGCCGGGCACGTCCGGTCGAACCCCGCTCTCACCGGGCGGACGCTCCCGGACCTGCCAGCGAAGGCGCGGGAGACGGTCCAGGGGATCCTCGCCGCGAACACCCACGCCCCGGACGCCGCCGACCTGCCGCCGCTCCTGGCCGCGCCGCCGTGGACGCGCCGCGCGCGAAGACCGGGCCGGTCGTCATCAAGGACCTGCCCGCACCCGGCGTCCGCGCGATCGCGTGGGAACCGGACGAGCGCGAGGAGTGGCTGTCGCGCGGCGATTCGCTGTGGCGGTGGGCGGACCGGCTCGACGTCGGCAAGCTGGCCGCGAAGTTCGACGGGCTCCCCCCGCACCAGCAGGTCGTCGTTGTCGTCAGAGGCGACGTCGACGTCGTGCGTCCCCTCCTCGCGGGCTGGGAACCGCCGGTCACGTGGGGTTCGAACGACTGGTCGCGGGTGCTGGTCGCACGCTTCGGAACGGACGCGCACGACATCGCGGTGATCGCCGCCTGCGGCGACCCGGCCGGGCTCGGCGACCTCCTCCTGCCGCTGGTGTCCGACGACATCGCGTGGACGATGGCGGACTGGCTCGTCCGCCTGAAGACGGCGGGCAAGACGGCCCGCGCCTGGTTCGCGCGGCACGGCCTCGCCGCCGCCCCGGCGCTGATCCCGACGCGCTGGGCAAGGCGGCCCGGCGCCGCGCGCCGCGAGGCGCCTGCGCCTGATCGCCGGACGGGACGGCGCCGCGCCGGTCGTCGAGGCGGCGCGCGTCCACGGCGACGAGGCCGCCGCCGCGATCGGGGCCATGCTCGCCGTGGACCCCCTCGACGACCTCCCCAAGAAGATCCCGTCCGTCGAATGGGTCGAGATCCGGGCGCTTCCGCGGCTCCTCCTGCGCGACCGGACCCGCGCCCTCCCGGACGGCGCCGTCGCGCACGTCCTGACCATGTTCGCGCTGTCGACCCCGGACGAGGTGTATCCCGGCGTCCGCACGGCCGTCGAACTGTGCGACCCGGCGTCCCTCGCCGAGTTCGGCTGGGCGCTGTTCCGCTGGTGGGAGGCGTGCGGCGCGTCCTCGAAGGAGAGCTGGGCGTTCACCCAGCTCGCGCTGACCGGCGACGACGAGACCGTCCGCCGCCTCACCCCCGTGATCCGGGCGTGGCCGGGGCAGGGCGGCCACGCGAGGGCCGTGACGGGACTGGACGTCCTCGCCGCCATCGGCACCGGCACCGCCCTCGCGCACCTGAACTCGATCTCCCAGCGCGTGAAGTTCAAGGCCCTCAAGACCCGCGCGCAGCAGAAGATCGAAGAGGTGGCCGCAGGCCTCGAACTGACCCCCGACGAGTTGGCCGACCGCCTGGTCCCCGACCTCGGCCTGGACGCGTCCGGCACTCTCACCCTCGACTACGGCCCCCGCGCCTTCGTCATCGGCTTCGACGAGCAGTTGAAGCGACGATCACCGACGGCACCACCGGCAAGCACCTCAAGTCCCTCCCCAAACCGGGCACCAAAGACGACCCGGAACTGGCCCCCGCCGCCCACAGGCAGTTCGCGCAGCTCAAGAAGGACGCCCGCGCCGCCGCCGCCGAGCAGATCGGCCGCCTCGAACGGGCCATGGTCACCGGCCGCCGCTGGACGCCCGCCGAGTTCGGCGAACTCCTGGCCGCCCACCCCCTGCTGAAGCACCTCGTCCGCCGCCTGGTCTGGCAAGCCGAAGACGCCGACGGCCGGGCGACGACCTTCCGCGTGGCCGAAGACGGCACCTTCACCGACGCCGCCGACGACACCGTCACCCTCCCCACCTCCACGACCGCCCACATCCGCATCCCCCACCCCGTCCACCTGGCCGACGTCCTGCCCGCCTGGTCGGAGCTGTTCGCCGACTACGAGATCCTGCAGCCGTTCCCGCAGCTCGCCCGACCCGTCCGCACGTTCACCGACGACGAGCGGACGAGCCGCGTGCTGGCCCGGCTCGACGGCGTGAAGGTCGCGGCGGGCGCCCTCCTCGGCCTCGTGAAGCGCGGCTGGGAGCGGGGGCAGCCGCTCGACGCGGGCGTCGAGGCGTGGATCTCCCGCCGCGTCGCCCCCGGAGGGTTCGTCGTCATCGACCTCGACCCCGGCATCGTCGTCGGCTCGCCCGAGGTGCTCGGCGACCAGACCCTCGCCGTGCGGCTCACCGAACGGCCGGACGCGCACTACCTTTCGCGGGACGACACCACCGCCCTGCGGTTCGGCGACATCGACCCCGTAACGGCGTCCGAAATCCTCACCGACCTCGACCACCTGGCGGGCTGACCCGTGCCGTCCCCGACCCTCCCCGAGGCCCTGACCGACCCGCCGTGGCTGCGCAAGCCGAAACGGGCCGCCGACTGGAAGGCGGTCACCGTTGCGGGCCTGGAGCCGCCGCCCGGACGCCGCGTCCGCTGGGCGCCCGGCGAGCGCGCGCAGTGGCTCGGGTACGCCGACGCCCGGGACGAGGCCCACTGGCGGGCGGAGATCGACCGGTACTTCGGCCGGCACGGCGGCCCGGCGTTCTGCCAGGCCGACGTCCTCGCCCACGCGCCCGAGCACCTGGCCCGCCCGCTGCTCCCGAGTTTCGCGCCCGGCGACCGCGAGAGCCTCGGCCACTGGCTGGAGCCCCTGCTCGCCCGCTGGGAAGCGGACGTCTGGGACGTCGTCCTCCGGCTGGCCGAGTCGCGTCCGACCCGCAACGGCCGGACGATCGTCCCCATGCTCGGCGCCGACACGGCCCGCCTGGCGGCCTACTGGCTGTACAAGCTCAAGTCGGCGCGGCACCTCGCCGAGGCGTGGTTCGAGCGGCACGGCCCGCTCGCCGCCGGGTACTTCCTGGTACCGGACGCCCTCGGCGGCGCCGCCGCGCCCCGCCGCCACGCCGTGCACGCGCTGCGGCACGTCGCCGCCATGGACTCCGGCCTGGTCCTGCGCGCCGCCGCGGTACGGCGCCGAGGCGGCGGACGCGGTCGCG
>NZ_MKJY01000201.1 GCF_001942465.1 Actinomadura sp. CNU-125 | reverse complement strand
GGCCGGGCCCGGCGGGCTTGGGCGGCCCGTCGGCGGGCGCGGGTGGTTGCGCCGGGCGCTCTCCTCGGCGGCGCGCATGACGGCGGCGGCGCGCGCCGCCCGCTCGGCGGCCCGGACTCCGGGGATTCGGCGGGGCGGTCTGCGGGCGTAGGGGTGTCGGTCACGTGCTTCCCGTCACGGCTGTTCACGGTGGGGCGGTGGACCGTCCTGAGGGTGCCACGGACGGCCCGTGCGGTCACGCAGGAGGAGGGGACATGTCGGAGACGTCGTCCAGCGCGGCGCGGATCTCGGCCGGCAGCGTCAGGTCCTCGCTCTCCAGCGCGGCCGACAGCTGCGCGGCCGTCCGGGCCCCGGCGATCGGCGCGGCGACCCCCGGCCGGTCGCGGACCCAGGCCAGCGCCACGCTCAGCGGGGAGACGCCGAGCCCCTCGGCGGCGGTCACCACCGACTCCACGATCCGGGCGCACTCCTCGTCCAGGTAGGGGCGGACGAACTCGCCGTACTGGGCGCCCGCGGCGCGGGACCCAGCGGGGATGCCGGTGCGGTACTTGCCGGTCAGGACGCCGCGCCCCAGCGGCGACCACGGCAGCAGGCCCGCGCCCGCGTCCAGCACCGCCGGGACGATCTCCCGCTCGATGTCGCGGCGCAGCAGCGAGTACTCCAGCTGCGCCGACACGATCGGGGCGCGCCCCGGCCACGCCTTCTGCCACGCGGCGGCCTTGGCGAGCTGCCAGCCGGCGAAGTTCGACACCCCCGCGTAGCGGGTGCGGCCCGACGCGACCGCCTCGTCCAGCGCCGACAGCGTCTCCTCCAGCGGCGTGGCCGGGTCGTACACGTGCAGCTGCCACAGGTCGACGTGCTCGAGGTCCATGCGGTCCAGGGAGGCGTCCAGCGCCCGCAGCAGGTGCCGCCGCGACCCGTCGTAGCGGCCGTCGGGCCGGATCGCCGCCTTCGTGGCGATGACGAGACCGTCGCGGTCCACCAGCTCGCGCAGCAGATGCCCGAGGATCTGCTCGCTGCGGCCGTCGCAGTAGACGTCGGCGGTGTCCACCAGGGTGCCGCCCGCCTCGGCGAACGCGACGAGCTGCGCCGCGGCCTCGTCGGGCTCGGTGTCCTCGCCCCAGGTCATGGTGCCGAGGCCCAGCCGGGACACCAGCAGCCCGCTCCGCCCCAGGTGACGCTCCTTCATAGGCGGTCAATCTATCGGTCATCGCGGACGCGTACTCCCGCGCCCGTCCCGGCGGGCCGCGCGGCGCGGGCCGTCCGGCGGCGGCGCGGGCCCCGGTTTTCGTCCCCGGGTGAGCGTTCCCGCCGCGCGTTTGATCACCTGCGCACGAACCCGCCGCGAACCGTCCGCCGAGTCTATTGCCGCGGGACACCGCCGGGTTAGAGTGCGGCGCCATGGCACCACCCCCGTTCTCGATGTACTCGCCGACGGGCCCCGGGGACGACGGCGCGGCCGACGTCGCGGCGGGTCTCGCGCCGGTGTACGGGGCCGGGCCGGGCGACGACCCGGCTTCGTCGCGTCGCTGCGCGGCGGGACGGTGCTGGGGCGGCTGCGCGCGGTGATGCTGGTGCTGCTGGCCGCGCCCGTCCTCATCCTGGCGATCATGCCGCTGATCGTCGAGGACGGCGGCGGCCGCGCGCCGGGAACGCCGGGCCGTGGCCCTACCTGCTGATCGCGGCCTCGCGCTGCCCGCGCTGCTCGCCGGGACCCCGCACCCCGCGCCCGATGCCGCCCGGGGGGACGCGCGGCGACGCGGCGGGACGGGCGCTGCTGCTGTTCCGGCAGGCGGTGCTGCTGCGGTTCGCGCTGGCGCTCGGCGTCGTCCTGGTGGGGCTGCCGCTGGCGATGGTCGCCACGGCGAGCTGATCTTCGTGGCCGGGTTCGCGGCCGGGTACCCGCTGCTGCTCCGGCTGGCGCTGCCCACCCGCGGCGGCGTGGAGCGCATCCGGCGGCGGCTGGAGCGGCACGGCGCGGAGTCGCACCTGTGGGCCGTCCTGCTCGCGACCGCAGCCCGGACCGGACGCCCGCTGAGCGCGCCGAACGGGCACCGGCGGGCGGCCCGGTCGGCGTCGCCGGTCGCGTCGGCCGGTCGCGTCGGCCGGTCAGCGGGCGTCCGGTCAGCGGGCGTCCGGTCAGAGCCAGCCGCTCTTGCGGAGCCTGCGGAACAGCACGGTGATGACCGTCGCCATGACCGCCAGCGCCGCCGGATATCCCCAGGTCCAGTGCAGTTCGGGCATGTGGTCGAAGTTCATGCCGTAGATCCCGGCGATCGCCGTCGGCACCGCGATGATCGCCGCCCACGCGGAGATCTTGCGCATGTCGGCGTTCTGCCGGCTGCTCACCAGCGCCAGATGCGCCGTCAGGACGCTGTTCAGCAGTTCGTTGTGCGCGTCGACCTGGCCGTCCACGCGCAGCAGATGGTCCAGGACGTCCCGGAAGTACTCCCGGGTCCCGGCGCACTCGGGGACGCGGCCCTTGACGATCTCCTGCAGGACCGGGACGAGCGGGTCCTCGGCGCCGCGGAACTCCAGCACCTCCCGCTTGAGCGAGTAGATGTCGGCGGTGACGTCGCGCGCGTCCGGGTCGAACACCGCCCGCTCCAGCCCGATGATGTCCACCTCGACCTCGTGCGCGATGACGCCGTACCGGTCGACGACCTCGTCGCACACCGAGTACAGCACGGACGTCGCCCCGTGCCGCAGCATCCCGGGGTCGCGCTCCAGCCGCTCGCGCACCGGCCCGAGCGGGTTGCCGGCGCCGTGCCGGACGGTCACGACGAAGCCGTCGCCGAGGAACACCATGATCTCGCCGACCTCGATGTCGGAGGTCGCGTCGATGTAGGTCAGCGTCTTCAGCACCACGAACAGGGTGTCGCCGTAGCGTTCCATCTTGGGCCGCTGGTGGGCGCGCACGGCGTCCTCGGCCGCGAGGGGATGCAGTTCTAGCTCGTCCTTGACCAGCTGGAACTCCGCCTCGTCGGGCTCGAACAGGCCGATCCACACGAAGCGGTCGGCGTCCCGTCCGGCGCGGGCGAGCGCGTCGCTGATGTCGCCGTCGATGTCGTGCCGGGTCCCGCCCGCGTAGACGGCCTTGTCGACGATCACAGGACGCATTGTCGCGCATCCGCCCGCCGCGCGCCTCCCGGGCGGCCGCCCGGGCGATCAACCCGGTGATCGCCCCGGGGGCGGCGCATTGCGTAGAGTTGCCGACCGTGACGACCCTTCTCCTGGTACGGCATGGCCTGACCGCGATGACCGGGCCGGTGCTGGCCGGGTGGACGCCCGGGCTCGGCCTGGACGAGCGCGGCCGCGCGCAGGCGGCGGCGCTCGCCGGGCGGATCGCGGAACTGCCCCTGGCCGCGATCGTGTCCAGCCCCCTCGACCGCTGCGTGCAGACCGCGGAGGCGGTCGCGGCGGGCCGCTCCGGCGCCGCCGGGACCGTCCGCACCGACGAACGGTTCGGCGAGGTGCACTACGGCGACTGGACCGGCCGCCGCATCGAGGACCTCGCGAAGGAACCGCTCTGGCGCGTCGTGCAGACCCATCCGAGCGCCGCGACGTTCCCCGGCGAGGACGGCGAGTCCCTCGCCGCCGCGCAGCACCGCGCGGTCGCGGCCGTCCGCGACTGGAACGCGCGGATCGCCGCCGAGCACGGCCCGGACGCCCTCTACGCGGTGTGCAGCCACGGCGACGTCATCAAGGCGATCGTCGCGGACGCGCTCGGCCTGCACCTGGACCAGTTCCAGCGGATCAACGCCGACCCGGCGTCGCTGACCGCCGTCCGCTACACCGAGCTGCGCCCGTTCGTCGTCCGGCTCAACGACACCGGCGGCGACGTGTCCGCCCTCGTCCCCCGGCCGGCGGACGGGCCGGACGGCGAGGCGGCGGACGGACCGGCGGGGGAACGCGCGGGGGACGGTTCCGGGAAAGCCGGACTCGGGTCGAGTGACGCGGTCGTCGGCGGCGGCGCGTAGGGTCGGTGCCATGCCCGTCATCTCCTACGATCTGCCGGAGCGTTTCGTGGCCGGCTCCGTCGGGCGGCCCGGCGACCGCGCGTTCTACCTGCAGGCGCGCTCCGGCCGCCGCGTCACCAGCGTGGGCCTGGAGAAGTTCCAGGTGACGCTGCTGGCCGAGCGGCTGGAAGAGCTGCTGGACGAGGTGCTGCGCCGCGGCGGCGACGACGTGCCGGTGCCCGCGGTGGCGCCCTCGGAGCTGCGCGACGACGGCCCCCTCGACCAGCCGGTGGAGGAGGAGTTCCGGGTCGGCACGATGGCGCTGGCGTGGGACCCCGAAGAGCACCGCATCGTGATCGAGGCCCAGGAGGTGACCGAGGGCGACGACGCGGACGCGGCGAGGACGATCCGGCGATCGTGGTGCTGCGGGTGCGGATCAGCCCCGCGCAGGCCCGCGCGTTCACCGAGCGGGCCCTGAAGGTCGTCGCGGCGGGCCGTCCCCCGTGCCCGCTGTGCGGGCTGCCGCTGGACGCCGAGGGCCACGTGTGCCCCCGGCAGAACGGATACCTGGGCTGACATGACGCGCCGCCCCGCCCCCGAAGCCGCCCCCGCCGCCGCGGTGCGCCGCGCGACGCGCCGGACGGGACCGCCGCCGTACTGGATCATGAGGGCGGATGCCGGGAGAATGAGCGCATGACCCAGTCGTCCCGGGATCGGGCGCCCGCCGGCGACGGCGCGCCCGACGCCCGGTCTCCCCGCGCGACGTCGCCGCCGCCGAACGGCTCCTGCTCGCCGGGCGGCTGACCGTGGAGGGGCGGCTCGTCCAGGCGTCCAACGCCACCCTGTACTGCTCGATCGAGCACGAGGGCCGGTCGGCCGCGTGCGTCTACAAGCCGGTCGCGGGGGAGCGCCCGCTGTGGGACTTCCCCGACGGCACCCTCGCCGAGCGGGAGGTCGCCGCCTACGAGGTGTCCCGCGTCATGGGCTGGGACACCGTCCCGCCGACGGTGCACCGCGACGGCCCCTACGGCGTCGGCATGGTGCAGCTGTGGGTGGAGCCCGACTCCGACCTCGACCTGGTGGCGCTGTCGCGCTCGGACGACGAGGCGGTGCGCCGGATGGCGGTGTTCGACGCCGTCATCAACAACGCCGACCGCAAGATCGGGCACCTGCTGCCGCCCGGCGACGGCCACGTGTACGGCTGCGACCACGGCGTCAGCTTCGCCGTCGAGTACAAGCTGCGGACGGTGCTGTGGCAGTGGCGCGGCGAGCCGCTGACGGCCGAGGCGGTCGAGGCGCTCGGCCGGGTCGGGGAGGGGCTGCGCGGCGGCCCGCTCGGGGCGCGGCTGGCCGAGCTGCTCACCGCCGAGGAGGTCGACGCCACCCGGCGCCGCGTGGATCTGATGCTCAAGCACCGCATCCACCCCTACCCGCCGGAGGACTGGCCCGCCGTTCCCTGGCCGCCGCTCTGACCGTCCCCTCGCTCCTCGCCCCGGCCCGTCGCGGACGTCCGTGGTCTCCGCCCGGCCTCGGCGCGGGACCCCGCCGTCACGGCGTTCCGGGCATGATGCTCAAATTGGGGCATGTGCACGGCGATCATCAGCATCGATCCGTCCTCCCCGGTGCCGTGCTCCTCGCGGCGGTCCGCGACGAGTTCGTGAACCGCGCGTGGGAGCGGCCCGCGCCGCACTGGCCGGACCGTCCCGGCCTGGTCGGCGGCCGTGACCTGCGCGCCGGCGGGACCTGGCTGGCGGTGGACCCGGCCGCGCCCCGCGCCGGGGTGGTGCTGAACGGCGCGGCCGGTTCGCGCGCCGAAGACCGCCGCGCCAGCCGCGGGGAGCTGCCGCTGCTGGCGGCGTCGGGCGCCGACCCCGGCGTGCTCTCCCTGGAGGTGTTCGACCCGTTCCACCTGGTGGCCGCCGAACCGGGGCGGGTGCGGCTGTGGAGCTGGGACGGCGACGCCCTCGCCGAGCACGACCTCGGTCCCGGCGTGCACCTCGTCGTCAACAGCGGCCTGGAGGGCGGGGCCCCGCCCGTCCCGCCCGGCGGCGCGAGGGGGGACGCGAGGGGGGACGCGGGGGAGGACGCCTACATGGCGGGCGCGGCTCGCGCATTTCCGGCCGCGGATGCTCACCGCGCCCCGCCCGGAGCCGGGTTTCGGCGACGAGTCCGCCGCGAAGGCGTGGGGCGCCTGGCTGCCCCTGATCGACGGAGACGGGCTGGCCCGCGCCGACCACCGGGCCCTGCTGCCGCTGATCGACCTCGGCGGCGGGAACGTGTGGGGCACCACCTCCGTCAGCCTGGTCGCGCTCGCCGCGGACGGCGCCCGCTACGACTTCTCCGCCCTCCCGGGCGACCCGGCCGCCTGGAACCGCGTCCTCTGACGGGCCGGTCCCGCTCACCGGCCGGGGGGCGCCGCCCGCCGCGCGCCCCCACCGTTTTGCCGCAACGCCCCGCCCGCACGTCACGCCCGGTGCTAACTTGACCACCGATCGCGATCTTTGTCGGCGGTGCTGTGGGAGCGGGGAGCCGTGTTCAAGCAGGAGGTCGCGGCGCGCGTGCGGGGTTCCGGCCGCGGCTCCCGGCGGCGCGCCGCACGGGCGGCACGGGGCGCACGGCGGTCCGGGCTCCCGCTCTCCGCCCGTCCCGTCGCGGACGGCTCCGCGGAGGGGCCCGGGGCGGCCGCCGGGCGGACCCCGTTCCGGCTCGCCCTCGCCCGGTTCCGGCGCGACCGGACCGCGCTAGCGGCGGCCGGGGTCCTGCTGATCATCGCGCTGTTCGCGGCCCTCGCGCCGCTGTGGGCGCAGCTGACCGGCCACCCCTACCACGCGACGTTCCCCGAGACCGGCCTCGACGCCGCGGGGCAGCCCGCGCGGCCCGGGCCGCGAGTTCTGGCTGGGTGCCGACCAGCTCGGCCGCGACTGTCCTGGTCCGCACCGCCTACGGCGCGCGGATCTCCCTGGTCGTCGGGGCGGGCGCGGCGGCGCTCGCCGCCGCCGCCGGGACCTGATCGCGTCGTCGCGGGGTTCTGCGGCGGCGTGGTCGACACCGTCCTCGCGCGCCTCATGGACGTCACCCTCGCGCTGCCCTACCTGCTGGTCGCGATCACCCTCGCCACCACGTTCCCGGTGTCGTCGGTCGCGGGCGGCCTGGCGATGACGATCCTCGTCGTCGCGTTCTTCTCGGTCGCCTCGTTCGGGCGCGTCGTCCGCGGACAGGTCCTGTCGCTGCGGCGGCGCGAGTTCATCGAGGCGGCCCGCGCGCTCGGCGCCTCCAACGCGCGGATCATGGTGTCGGAGGTGCTGCCGAACCTCACCGCGCAGATCACCGTGCTGACGTCGCTGCTGCTGCCCGGCGCGATCGTCGCCGAGGCGACGCTGTCGTTCCTGGGCGTCGGGGTCCGCCCGCCGATGCCGAGCTGGGGGTCGATGCTCGGCGAGGGCGGCGACGTGTTCCAGACCGCCTGGTGGCTGCTCGCGGTGCCGGGCGCCCTGCTGCTGCTGACCACGCTGGCGTTCAACCTGCTCGGCGAGGGGATCAGGGACGCCCTCGGCCCGCGCACCGACGCCGCCCCCGGGGGGCGGTGACGGCCCGTGCCGGGATTCGTGCTGCGCCGGCTGACGTTCGCCGCCCTGGTGATGTGGCTGGTGTCCACGCTGGTGTTCGCGTTCCTGCACCTGTCGCCGGTCTCGGTCGAACGCGTCGTCGCCGGGCCCCGCGCCACCCCCGACGCCTCGAACGGGTCCGCGCGGACCTCGGCCTGGACCGTCCCGTCCCGGTGCAGTACGCGGCGTTCCTCGGGCGGCTGCTGCGCGGCGACCTCGGCGACTCCCACGTCGGCGGCGCGCCCGTCGCGGGGCTGATCGCCGACCGGCTCCCCACGACGCTGCTGCTGGTGTCGGGCGCCGCGGTGCTGTGGTTCGCGGGCGGCGTCCTCGCCGGGACGGTGAGCGCGACCCGCGCCCGCGGCCCGTGGGACCGCGCGACGACCGTGTTCACGATGGTCGGCCTGTCCACGCCGCCGTTCGTCGCGGCGCTGGTGCTGCTGCACGTGTTCTCGACGCGGCTCGGCGCCGCCGGCCTGCCGTTCTTCGAGGCGGGACCGCCGCTGCAGGAGCACTTCCTGCGGCGCATGATCCTGCCGTGGACGGCGCTGGCCCTGCTGATGGCGGCCGCCTACACCCGCCTGACCCGCGGCGCTGCTGGACGCGCTCGGCGAGGACTACGTGCGGACGGCCCGCGCGAAGGGCCTCACCGAGCGGCGCGTCGTCGTCCGGCACGGGCTGCGGTCCGCGCTCACGCCCGTCGTCACCCAGTTCGGTGTGGACGTCGGCGCGCTGATCGGCTCCACGGTCGTCACCGAGAAGGTGTTCGGCCTGCAGGGGGTCGGGCAGCTCGTCACCCGCTCGATCGCCACCGGCGACACCCCCGTGGTCATCGGCGTCACCCTGACCGTGACGCTCTTCGTGATCGTCGCGAACCTGCTGGTGGACCTCGCGTACTCGCTGCTCGACCCGCGCGTGCGTCCCGGCTGACCCGCGGCCCCGGCGTCCCCCGGCGCGGGCGGCCGCTACCGGGGCATCTCACATGAAGTTCCGGCCAACGCGGATCAAAGGCGTGAGCCGCCCACGGATAAGCTTTCCGTATGCGATCGTGGCACGCCTCCGAAGTCCCCAGCCTCTCCGATGCGGGACTGCCCGCCGCGGAGCGGCCGCTCGGCCTGTACGACACGGGGACGGGCGCGACGCGACCCACGCTGCCCGGCGGCCCGCGCGACGGCGCCGCCGCGCGGATGTACGTCTGCGGCATCACCCCCTACGACGCCACCCACATCGGGCACGCCAACACCTACCTGGCGTTCGACCTGGTGAACCGCGTGTGGCGCGACCTCGGCCACGACGTCCACTACGTGCAGAACGCCACCGACGTCGACGATCCGCTGCTGGAACGTGCCCGCGAGACCGGCGAGGACTGGCGCGCGCTCGCCGACCGCGAGATCGAGCTGTTCCGCGCCGACATGACCGCGCTGCGGATCCTGCCGCCGGACCGCTACATCGGCGCGGTCGAGGCGATCCCGCTGGTCATCGAGATGATCGAGAAGCTGCGCGGCCGGGACGCCGCCTACGACGTCGACGGCGACGTGTACTTCCCGGTCGCCGCCGATCCCGGCTTCGGCGGCGTCAGCCGCCTCACCCGGGCGGAGATGGCGCCGCTGTTCGCCGAACGCGGCGGCGACCCGGACCGTCCCGGCAAGCGCGACCCGCTCGACGCGCTGCTGTGGCTGCGGCGCGCCCGGACGAGCCCGGCTGGGACTCGCCGTTCGGGGAGGGCCGCCCGGGCTGGCACGTGGAGTGCTCGGCGATCTCCGTCGAGTACCTGGGGATGGCGTTCGACGTCGAGGGCGGCGGCTCGGACCTGGCGTTCCCGCACCACGAGATGAGCGCCTCGCACGCGCAGGTCGCGACGGGCGAGCGCCCGCACGCCCGCGCCTACGTCCACGCCGGGATGGTCGGCCTGGACGGCGAGAAGATGTCGAAGTCGCGCGGCAACCTGGTGTTCGTGTCGAAGCTGCGCGAGTCGGGCACCGACCCGATGGCCGTCCGGCTGGCGCTGCTCGCCCACCACTACCGGTCCGACTGGGAATGGACGGACGCGGAGCCGGTGGAGGCCGCCGCGCGCCTCGCCCGGTGGCGTGCGGCCGCCGCCCGCCCGTCCGGGCCCGCCGCCGCGCCCGTCGCC
>NZ_MKJY01000200.1 GCF_001942465.1 Actinomadura sp. CNU-125 | reverse complement strand
ACGCCTGCACCGCCCGCTCCGGCCGCTCCCGCGGCCCAGGGCGTTCCGGGCCCCGACACCGACAACCACAAGCTGCCGACGGTCGACGAGCTGCTGCAGCGCATCCAGAGCGACCGGCAGCGCTCCGCGGGGCCGCCCGCGGGCCAGAACGACCCTCTGGGCGATCCGCTCGCCACGGGCTCGTTCGGCGGCTCCACGGGCCCCGGTACGGGCCCGCAGACGGGCCCCTGGTCGTCCGGTGGCGGCGCGGGCTACGAGGGCGGCCTCGGCAACACCGGCGGCTACCCGCAGGGCGCCCAGAACGAGGGCTACCCGGCGTCCCAGCCGTACGGCGAGGGCAACCGCTACGACGACCCGCTGAGCGGCGGCCGCGAGCCCGGACCCGGCGGCGCCGGGGCCTACGGCGACTTCAGCGGCAGCAGCTACAGCGGCGGCGACCCGCTGTCCGCCCCGCACGACCCGGGTGCGCAGAGCGGCGACCCGAACTCCACGCAGGCGTACGACCCCGGCTTCGGCCGCCAGGGCGGCTACCAGGGCGACGACTGGGAGAACCACCGGGACTACCGCCGCTGACCGCGCGTCGGCACCGCGCACGGCAACGCGAAGGGCCGCCGGACGGATCGTCCGGCGGCCCTTCGCGTTGCCGTGTCGTCCCTCGTCGGGGGCGGTAATGGAGCATTCGGGACGTATAGGCGTGCGATGTCCGGGCGCGGGTCGATATCGCGGTCGAACGCTGGTTGTATACGTTGAGTGATAGCAAACACACTCAACGTATCCACATTGCGGCGCGATCTGTTCGCGTCGTTCGTGGTGTTCCTCGTCGCGCTTCCACTGTCGCTCGGCATCGCGGTCGCCTCGGGCGCCCCGGTCGCCGCCGGACTCGTCTCCGCCGTCGTCGGCGGCATCGTCGCCGGAGCCCTCGGCGGGTCGCCGCTGCAGGTCAGCGGCCCCGCCGCGGGCCTCACCGTCATCGTCTTCAGTCTCGTGCAGGACTACGGCTGGCGGGCCACCTGCACCATCACGCTGCTCGCCGGGGCGCTGCAGCTCGTCCTCGGCACCGCCCGCGTCGCCCGCGCCGCGCTCGCGATCTCTCCCGCCGTGGTCCACGGCATGCTCGCGGGGATCGGCGCCGTGATCGTCCTCGCCCAGGTGCACGTCGTGCTGGGCGGCAGCCCGCAGCAGTCGTCCCTGGCCGACCTGCGGGAACTGCCCGGCCAGCTCGCCGCCCCGCACGCCCACACGACGCTGCTCGGCGGCCTCACCATCCTCATCCTGCTCGCCTGGAACCGGCTGCCGCGGCGCGGCCGGGCCGGCACGGCGCTGCGGCTGGTGCCCGGCCCGCTGCGGCCCGCGATCGCCGCCGCCACAGCGACCGCGTGGGCGCTCGGCTGGCAGACCGCGCGGGTCGACCTGCCCGCCACGCTGCTGGAGGACTGGACGCCGCCGGTCCTCCCGCACGGGCCGCCGGGCGGGATCATCGGCGCCGTCGTCTCCGTCGGCGTCGTGGCCGCCGTCGCGTCGCTGCTGTGCGCGGTCGCGGTCGACCGCATGCGACCGGCCGGGGTGCCGCGCTCCGACCTGAACAAGGACCTGCGCGCGCAGGGCGTCGCGAACATGGTGTCGGGCTTCCTCGGCGGCCTGCCGATCGCGAGCGTGATCGTCCGCAGCACCGCCAACCTGCAGGCGGGCGCCCGCACGCGGCTGTCGTCGGTCCTGCACGGCTGCTGGGTCCTCGTCCTCGCCCTGGCCTGCGGGCCGGTCATCGAGCAGATCCCGCTGTCCGCGCTCGCCGCGCTGCTCGTCGTCCTCGGCTGCCGGCTGATGGACCTCGCGCACGTCCGCGACCTGCGCCACCACCGCGAGGCCCCCGCGTACTTCGCCACGCTCGGCGGTGTCGTCGTCCTCGGCCTCGGCAAGGGCGTGCTGCTCGGCATCGGCGTCATGGCCGTGCTCGCCCTGTACCGCCTCACCACCCTGTCGGTGCGCTCGGAACAGCTCGTCCCGTTCCCCGGCGACGGCCCCGCGCCGCCCCGCTGGCACGTCGTCGTCGAGGGGACGTTCACGTTCCTCGGCGTCCCGAAGGTCACCCGGCACCTGCAGCAGATCCCGACGGGCTCCAACGTCGACCTCGACCTCAACGTCGGCTTCATGGACCACGCCGCGTTCGACGCCGTCCACCAGTGGCGGATCGCCCACGAACGGCAAGGCGGGAGGGTCGACATCGACGAGGTTCACGAGGCTTGGTATGAAAGAGCCGTGACAGGAGACACGACCCCGCCGAGCAAGCCTTCCCCTCAAACGCCCTGGTGGGCGCCCTGGGGGGACCGGCGGAACTCCGAGCCAGTATCCGATGCCGAGCATTCGCCGGCCAGCGACCTGCTCCTCGCGGGCGTCCGCAGGTACAACGACAGCACCGCCCCGCTCGTCCGCCCGATCATGTCCGAGCTGGCGATGGAGCAGAAACCGCAGAACCTGTTCATCACCTGCGTGGACTCGCGCGTGGTGCCGAACATCATCACCGCGAGCGGCCCCGGCGACCTGTTCATCAACCGTAACGTCGGCAACCTCGTGCCCAGGCAGGGCTCCTACCCCGCGGACGACTCGGTGATGGCCACCGTCGAGTACGCGCTCGAAGTGCTCGACATCCGCACCATCACGATCTGCGGGCACTCCAACTGCGGTGCCATGGCCGCCCTGCTCGCGGGCGGCACCGAGGTCAAGCATCTGCAGAAGCTGACGCACTGGCTGGAGCACGGCCGCCACACCGTGGCCCGCTTCCTGGGGTCGGAGCTTTCCGCCGACGAAAGCCCCCTCGCCCACCTCTGCAAGATCAACGTGATCCAGCAGCTCGACAACCTGCTCACCTATCCGTGGCTGGAGCACCGCGTCGAGGCCGGCGAGATCGAGCTGGTGGGCCTCTACCTGGACCTGCCGACGGCCAACGTCGAGATCCTCGACCGCGCGACGGGGACCTTCGCCTCCGTCCCGGGCGAGGTCCCCGTCGGCGACGTGCAGGACACGCGAACCCCGTCGTGACCCGCACGCATGGGCCGTCCCCCGCGGACGGCCCATGCCCTTCGGCGCCGCACCGCCACGCGGCGCCCTCACCATCGTTCTCAGTGCCCGACGAGCTCCCCGTCGCGCTCGTCCCATGCCTGCCGGTAGTCCCTCGGCTGCTGGTCCCGTACGTACATCCCCGTCACCCGGCGCGCCATCCGGGCGCCGCGGTCGGTCGCCGGCAGGAACAGCGCGTCACGCCGGCTGGCCCGCGCGAAGCTCCACAGCGCCGCCAGCATCGACAGCGCCGCCGCGCCGAGCACGAAGATCGTGAACGCGATGAACATCTGCGCTCCTCTCCCACGGGGCCGGTCCCCTCGGCCCCGCGGCCCGTCGCCGACCAAGGTCGATCGGCTTCATACCAGGACGTAAGCGCGCTGTTTCCGCGTCACTGTGTCGTGTGACCCGAAACCGTCGAATTCTCGCGCGAACACCCGATTTTCTGCACCTCTCAGGTCCGTCCGGGGTGTGAGGGCGCTCAGTCCTTCGGGAGGAATCCGCGGGCCCACTCGGCGGTCTCGCGAACGGCCGGCGAGTCGTCGGCGGCCGATTCCCGCAGGAATGCGCGGGCACGGGGACCGCCCGCCTCCACCAGTTCGACGATCGTCATCGACAGTCCGTCCTGGTCGTCCCCGAGATCGCGCGCCGCCGCCCTGATCAGGGCCGGGAGGGCCGCGACGCCCGCGGCCCCCGCGAGCGCGTCACCGACGACGTCGCGTCCGTAGAAGTCGCCCTTGTCGAGGAATCGCTGCAGTTCCGCCGTGAGACGCGGCACCAGCGTCTCGTCCGTCGTGTTTTCCGCGATCAGATCGACGACATCGTACGCTCCGGTGCTGTCGTCGTCCGGATCCTCGATGAGGCGGAGCAATTCGTCCACGAGCGACACGGAACGACCATAGCGCCCGCCACGGGAACGCGGGCGGTGGACGAGCCGGCCTGTAAGCCGGGTTCTGTGCCCGCCGCGCGCGGCGGCGGGCGACGGCCATCCATCTCGGGCCGCCGTTGCCGACGGCCTCCAGCGGTCTACCCGCAGGCTCGGGCGGGCCGCCCTCGGACGCCTGCGCGGGGACCTGCCGGATCCCCTTCTTGACCTTGCTCCGGGTGGGGTTTACCTAGCCGCCCACGTCACCGTGGGCGCTGGTGAGCTCTTACCTCACCGTTTCACCCTTACCACCGGCGGACCGGTGGCGGTCTGCTTTCTGTGGCACTGTCCCGCGGGTCGCCCCGGGTCGGCGTTACCGACCACCCTGCCCTGTGGAGCCCGGACTTTCCTCGACGGGGATCGCTCCCCGACGCGGCCGTCCGGCCGGCTCGTCCACCGCGTCCCAGGATAGACCGTTCGCGGCGGTCAGCGCTCGATGTGGTGGGCGTCGTTGAAGGTGCGGAGGGTCGCGGGGCCGTCGTCGTACCAGTCGATGGACGTCAGGGACGCGACGTCGAGGTGCATGCGGTAGATCGCGGCCATCGGGCGCCGAGGGCGTCGCGGACGAGCAGCTTGATCGGCGTCACGTGGGAGACCACGAGGACGGTGCGGTGGCGGGCGCGGACCTTCAGCTTGTCGAGGGCGGTGCGGACGCGACGGGACGTGTCCGCGAAGCTCTCGCCGCCCGGCGGGGCGGCCTCGGGGTCGGCGAGCCACGCGCGGAGCGCGGCGGGGTCGCGGTCGCGGGCCTCGGCGAAGGTGAGGCCCTCCCAGTCGCCGAAGTCGGTCTCGCGGAAGCCGTCCTCGACGCGGACGTCCAGGCCGGTGACGGCGGCGACCTCGGCGGCGGTGGCGCGGCAGCGTTCGAGGGGCGAGGTGACGATCGCGTCGAGGCCGCGGTCCTTGAGGGCGAGCGCGGCGGCGCGGGCCTGGGCCAGGCCGGTCGCGGTGAGGGGGACGTCGCCGATGCCGGCGAACCGCTTCTCGATCGACAGCGGCGTCTGGCCGTGCCGCAGGAGGATCGTGCTGGTGGGGGTCGTCGACGGCGGGACGGGCGGGGGCTCGGGGGCGGGGGGCGCGCTCGGGGTCCACTCCTCGCCGCGGGCGGCGGCGTCCATGGCCTCGTTGGCGAGCCGGTCGGCGTGCGCGTTGCGGTTGCGGGGGATCCAGCCGTAGGCGACGGCGCCGAGGTCCTCGGCGAGGCGGCGGGCCCGGGCGGCGAGCGGGATCATGTCCGGGTGCTTGATCTTCCAGCGGCCGGACATCTGCTCGACGACGAGCTTGGAGTCCATCCGGACGTCCACGCGGGCGTCCGGGTCGATCGACGCGGCGGCGGTCAGCCCGGCGATCAGGCCCCGGTACTCGGCGACGTTGTTGGTCGCCTTGCCGATGGCCTCGGCGGCCTCGGCGAGGACCTCGCCGGTCAGCGCGTCGCGGACGACGGCCCCGTACCCGGCCGGACCCGGGTTGCCGCGGGAACCGCCGTCCGCCTCGACGATCAGCTTGCGGCTCACAGGCCCGACTCGGGGGTGCGGACGAGGACGCGGCGGCACTCCTCGCAGCGGACGACCTCGTCCTCGGCGGCGGCGCGGATGCGGTTCAGGTCCGCGTTGTTGAGGGCGAGGTGGCAGCCCTGGCAGGCGCCGCGGAACAGCTTGGCCGCGCCGACGCCGCCGAACTGGGCGCGCAGCTTCTCGTAGAGCGCGAGGAGGTCGTCGGGGACGTCCTTGGCGACGGCCGTGCGGGCCGTGGCGGTCGTCCCGGCCTCGTCGTCGATCTCGCGCTGCGCGACGTCCCGGCGCCCGGTCAGGTTCTCGAGCTCCTGCTGCGCGGACGTCCGCTCGGTGCGCAGCTCGGTGACGCGGGTCTCGGCGGCCTCGGTCCGCTCCATGATCTCCAGGACGACCTCTTCCAGGTCGGACTGGCGGCGCTGCAGGGACTCGATCTCGGTCTGCAGGCTGCCGAGGTCCTTCGCGGAGGTCACCTGGCCGGAATCGAGGCGCTTCTGGTCGCGGTCGGCGCGGGTGCGGACCTGGTCGACGTCCTGTTCCGCCTTCTTCTGCTCCCGCTGCAGGTCGCCGACCTCGGTCTCGGCCGTCACGATCGCGTCGCGCAGCTCGGTGAGGCGGCCCTCGGCCCGCTCGATCTCGGCCAGCTCGGGCAGGGTGCGGCGGCGGTGCGCGAGCCGGTCCAGCGAGCTGTCGAGCTCCTGCAGGTCGATGAGGCGAAGCTGGGCTTGCGGTGCGGCTTTCACTGTGCTCCTTCGTCGTGGAGGCGCCACGCGTCGGTGACGAGGGTGGACACCCGGGTCTGCAACGTGCCGCCGGCCGCCTCGCTCAGGCGCCGCTCCGCGTCGGCCAGCCACGGCCATTCGGTCGCCCAGTGCGCGGCGTCGACCAGCGCCGGGCCGCCGTGCTCGGCGAACTCCGACGCGGGGTGGTGCCGCAGGTCGGCGGTCAGGTAGACGTCGACGGCGGCGGCCCGCGCGGTGTCGAGCAGCGAGTCGCCGGCGCGCCGCACACCGCGACCGTCCGGACGGGACGGTCCGGGTCCCCGGCGGCGCGCACGCCCTGTGCGGTGGACGGCAGGCCCGCGGCGACGCGGGCGGTGAACTCGCGCAGCGTGACCGGTTCGGCGAGCTCCCCGACGCGGCCGAGCCCGCGGCGGGGGTCGTCGGCGGCGGGGACCATCGGACGGAGCGCGCCGGTGAGCCCGACGGCGCGGGCGAGGGCGTCCGACACGCCCGGGTCGGCCACGTCGGCGTTGGTGTGCGCGGTGTGCAGGGCCACCCCGTCGCGGATCATCCGGTGGATCATCCGGCCCTTCGGCGTGGTCGCCGCGACCGAGTGGACGCCGCGCAGCAGCAGCGGATGGTGCGTGATCACCAGGTCGGCGCCCCATTCGAGGGCCTCGTCGAGGACGGCGGCGACGGGATCGACGGCGAACAGGACCCGTTCGACGTCCTGTCCGGGGTCGCCGCAGACGAGTCCGACGGCGTCCCACGACTCCGCCCACGCCGGCGGGTAGAGCTCCTCGACGGCCTCGATGACATGGGATAGACGCACGTTCCGCAGGCTATCGCGTCGCGACGCCCGGGCGTCGTCATCGGCCTTCGCCACATGACCGTCGCGTCTGGAACGATACGTTCGGCAGTGCCCGACCGGAGGGAGATGGTCATGTCGGCTTCCGACGCCCAGTCGGAACCGGAACTCACCGCAGAACGTCCGCATATGCCGGGCTACGGCATCCGGGGGCCGAACGAGGGGAGCGGACTGCTCCCGTGGTCCTGGGCCGTCGAACGGATGCGGGCGGCGCGCAACTTCTGGCTGTGCACGGTCCGTCCGGACGGACGGCCGCACGCGATGCCGGTGTGGGGCGCGTGGTCCGGCGAGGCGCTGATGTTCAGCAGCGCCGTCCCGTCCCGGAAGATGGTGAACCTGCGGACCAACCCGAACGTGGTGGTGACGACGGAGGCGGCCGAGAATCCGGTCGTGATCGAGGGCCGGGCGGAGGTCGTGACCGAGCCGCGGACGCTCCAGCGGTTCATCGACCTGGTCAACTCCAAGTACGCCACCCGCTATCGTGTGGACTTCCTGGACCCGGAGGTGAACGCCACCGTCGCGGTGCGGCCA
The DNA here is from genome assembly GCF_001942465.1 of Actinomadura sp. CNU-125. Lineage (GTDB taxonomy): Bacteria > Actinomycetota > Actinomycetes > Streptosporangiales > Streptosporangiaceae > Spirillospora. Next base: position 2,309 of record NZ_MKJY01000200.1, on the reverse strand, counting down.
CAGCGGGCGTTCGGGCTGCAGCAGGGAGATTTCACCGGTTCTCCCACCCGGTGGAGGTTCACGACCTGAACCGCCGCCGGGATTTATCTGGACCCTCATCGCGTTGGAGAGTGTGTGAAGTCACCCTTTCGCCGCCGTAAGCGCGTCAAGGGCCGCCCGATGGGCAACCGGCCCGAACCCGCCGAGCCCGAAGTCGTCGACTGGCCCCACGAGGGGACCGGCCGGACGTCGCTGATGGGCGCCATCCGCGGCGACGGCGAGACCGGCGCCGGGTTCGGCGGCGCCATGTTCGAGGAACTCGGCGCCATGTTCGAGGGCTCCAAGAAGGTCAAGCAGGAGGAGCAGGAGCGGCAGAAGCTGCTGCGCGAGGACGACCACAAGCAGGCGGGGTCCGGCCGCGACGACCTGGACTCCGGCAAGATCCGCATCCGCCGCAACGGCAACGGCCCGGCCGGGCCGGGGCCGGGTGCGGCCGCGCCGCCTCCCGCCCCGGAGTAGCTCGAACAGATTTTCGATGCAGGGGGTATCCTGGACGGGTGAGCACCTCCGTTCCGCCGGGCTGGCCCGCGCAGGTGCACCCGCCGGGCACCGAGCGCTTCGAGGACACCGCGATGGCCTGGCTGCTCGACGTCGTCCCGCCCGAGTACCGGCGCTACGGCGTCCTGCGCCGGTATCCGCCGGTCCTCGCACGGATGGCGCGCCACCATGTGGACGCGTCCGTCGAGGCCGCCCGCGAGGGTTTCCGGACGGCGCGCGTGGATCTCGGCGCGGCCGTCCCGCCGCACGGCATCGAGGCCGTCCTGGAGACGTACCGGCGCGAGGGCGCCCGCCTGGTCGCCCTGCAGCGCGCGGTCGGCCTGGTGGAGACGGCCCTCGGCGCCCGGCCGGTCGCGACGGCGACCGTCCCGCCCCGGGCTGACCGGCTCCCGGAGCGGGCGTACCCGAGGCCGTCCGGCGGCGGCCGGGCCCGGCGGCTCCCCCGGCTAGGCGAGTTTCTCCAGGCGGTCGGCGGCCGCGGCCGCTCCCCCGGCGGCGGCGAACGCGTCGCGGACGCGTCCGGCGGCGTCCCGGTACGCGGGGTCGGTGAGGATCTCGCCGAGCGCCGTGCGCAGTTCGCCCGGCGTGACGCGCGCGAACCTGACCGGGATCCCGGCGCCCGCCCGCTCGACCTGCCCGGCGATCACCGGCTCGTCGTCGCGGACCGGCGCGAGCACCATCGGCAGCCCCCCGCCGAGCGCCTCCCCGACGATGTCGCAGCCGCCGTGGCCCACGACCGCCGACATCCGTTCGAGCAGCTTGCTCCGCGGGACGTGCTCGCGGACCAGCACGTTCGGCGGCGGGTCGGCGACCGTCCCGGGCGGCGCGACGAACACCGCCTGCACGTCCAGCCCGCGGACGGCGTCGGCGGCGGCCCGCAGGAACCGTTCGGCGGCCGGGTCGCCGGGCGTCCCGGAGGCGACCAGGACGGCCGGACGCCCGTCCAGCCACTCCCACGGGAACGCTCCGGTGGCGGCGGGACGGCCCGCCGCGGGCCCGACGAACGCGAAGTGGTCGGGGAAGAACGAGACGTCCCCGATCAGCGCGCCGGTCGAGAAGACCAGCACGAGATGGTCGGAGAACCGCAGGTCGAGCAGGTCCTCGATGCCGTGGTCGAGCTGGAAGTCGGCGATCTGGTCGCGCACCCACCCCTCCAGGAGCGGCGTCGCGCGCGAGCGGCCGGGCGAACTCGGCGGGCGTCGTCGCCGCCGTCGCCCACGGCAGGCCGCGCAGCCGCGCCGCGACGGGCCCGGCGAGCACCTGCTGGTCGCAGACCAGCGCGTCCGGGCGGAACCGGTCGATCGCGGTGTCGACGCCGGGCAGCATCGCGTGCCCGAGCGGGACCGCGAAGTCCTCCCAGTGGGATCTGAGCGCGGCGGGGCCGCGCAGCCGCAGCCGTCCGGCGCGGGTCTCGCGCAGGTGCGCGGTGAACGCGTCGTCGCCCGCCGAATAAATGCGCGAACCGGCGCGCAGCAGCGGTTCGAGGGCGGCGCGGTCGCCCGTCCAGGCGACCTTGTGGCCGCGCCCGGCGAGGCGGCGGCGACCGCGACCGTCGGGACGACGTGGCGGGCGACGGGCGGCACCGCGAACAGGAACCGGCGTTTGGGCGTTTCCGCCCGGATGCCCTGCTCGCCGAGGATGGACGGGACCTGGACGCGGCGGGCGCGGCGGGCGCTCATCGGACGCCTCCCCTCCGGGGCGCGCGGATCGGGCGGGACAACATGACCTCCAGGAGCTCGGGGGTCCCCGGCGGGACCGGGGCCGGGGCGGAC
>NZ_MKJY01000199.1 GCF_001942465.1 Actinomadura sp. CNU-125 | reverse complement strand
AAACGCCGCACTCCAGGTGCCCGGCGAGCCGGTCCAGCAGCGCGGTGAACTCGCCGCGCGACTCGTCCAGCATCGCCGCCACCCGCTCGTCGTCGCGGTACACGGTCGCGAGCCGGAGCGGCAGGACGGTGACGGCCCGGAACAGCGCGTCGACCACCCCGTGATGCGTGCGGGCGATCACTTCGAGCCGGTCCAGGTCCTCCAGCTGGGCCTTGAAGCCCTCCTCGCCGAACCGGGCCTCCGGCACGCTCGACACCACCGCCGCCAGGCCGTCCGCCTCCACCGTGTGGACGGGACGTTCCTGCAGGCCCGTGAGCCGCAGTGCCGTCCGCTCCAGCTCCGGGACGCGCGGGCCCACCGCGTACACGTAACTCAGTTCGGCCGTCGTCTCCGGCGTCGGTGCGACGGTCATCGGGTGTCTTCCTCCCGTTCGGCGGCGGGCAGCCCGGCCGCCCCGCGCAGCTGCTCCAGCTCCTCGCGCAGCCGCGCGTTCTCCTCCGCCAGCGAGTCGCGCCCGCGCGGCGTGCTCGCCCGGACGGCCGGCCGGCGGGCGTGCGACGACAGCGACGGGTCGTGCTCCCACCAGTCGATGCCCATCTCCTTCGCCTTGTCGACGGAGGCGACGAGCAGGCGGAGCTTGATGGTCAGCAGCTCGATGTCGAGCAGGTTGATCTGGATGTCGCCCGCGATGACGACGCCCTTGTCGAGCACCCGCTCCAGGATGTCGGCGAGGTTCGCCGAGGACCCGCCGTCGCGCGCCGCGTACGGGCTCACGCCGGTGGAGGGCCCCATGCGGCCCGCCAGTGAGTCGGACATGTCACACCAGCCTTGTCGGGTCGTCGTCCCGCGCCGCGTCAGCGGCGCCCGGCCGTGGCCTCGGCCCGTTCATCGTCGAGTTCCTCGTCGGGCTCCTCCTCTTCCCATTCCTCGTCTTCCTCCTCCGCGGCGTCGTCGTACTCGGCGTCGTCGGCGTCGTCGGTGTCCTGGACGTCCTGGACGTCCTCGACGTCGTCGGGTTCCTCCTCGCGGGCGCGTTCCTCTTCCTCGACGGCCTCGTCGTGCTCGACGACGACCTCGCCGTCGCGGATCTCGCCGCGCCAGCCGTCCGTGGCCTCACCGCGCATCGTGATGAACTTGCGGTACAGCTTCAGGTCGAGCCGCGCGCGGCGGCCCTGCGCCCGCCAGATGTTGCCGGTCTTCTCGAACAGCCCCTTGGGGAAGTATTCGAGCACCAGCAGCACGCGGGTGAGGTCGTCGGTGATCGGGTGGAACGTCACCACGCCCTTGACGGTGGCCTTCGCGCCCTCGGACGTCCAGGAGATGCGCCGGTCCGGGACCTGCTCGGTGACGCTCGCCTGCCAGCTCCGCGTGGACTTGGCGACCTTCGCCGTCCAGTTGCTCTTGGTGTCGTCGGCGCGGTCGACGCTGACGACGCCCTTCGCGAACGACGCGAACTCCTGGAACTGCGTCCACTGGTCGTAGGCTTCGCGCACCGGGACGCCCACGTCGACGTCCTCGACGATGACGACGCTCTTGGACTTGCCGCCGCCGCCCTTGCCCTTCTTGCCGCCCATGCCGAACATCGACTTCACGCGGTCCTTCAGCATGGACGTGCCGGCCTTCACGGCGGCCCGGCCGGGCGACTCACCCTCGCCGATGGCCTGTCCGCCCTTGGCGAGCCCGCCGACCAGCCCGCCGGGCGAGCCGCCCTCGCGAGCTTCCCGGCGCCCTGCCCGATCCGCTCGCCGAGGCCCGACACCGCCTGCAGGGCCCGTGCCTGCACGTAGGACTGCAGTTCGTTCTTCAGCCGGTCGGCGGCGGGACTGCCGACCAGATCGTCCTTCATCTTGGTCATGGTCGACTCAGCCATCGGCGTCTCCACGGTCGCTCGCCTTCCGCTTGGCGCCCGGCGCGGTCTTGCGGGCCGTTCCGGCGGTCTTGCGTGCGGCGGACCGTCCGGCGGACTTCCCGGTGGAGGCCGCCTTGCCGGCCGGGCGGCGGGCCTGCGCGGTCTTGCGGGTGCCGCCGCTGCGGCGCCGTCCGTTCTCGCGCGCCCGGTCCTCGCCGCCGTCGTCCTCGCGGTCCTCGTTCCGGACGTCCGGGGCTTCGGCCTCGCTCTCGTGTTCGTCCTCGCTCTCGTCCTCGTCCCGTGCGTCGCCGCGGAGCGGGTCGTTCAGGTCGAGGGTGCGTTCGTGCAGCGTGTCGGCCAGGGTGTTCGCGCGCTGGGTGACGGCGGACGTGACCGCCGTGCGGGTGCCGTCGACCAGGTCCTTGCGCACCTGGTCGCTCAACCCGCTCACCAGCGGCGAACCGAGCGCCAACTGGCTCAACTGCTTCGGATCGAGGCTGATCTTCTTCCCGGCCAGGAACATCCCCAGGCCGATCGCCATCTTCGCCTTCTTCGTCCGCCCGAGGAGGTAACCCCCCACGAGCGCGACGGCTATCTTCGCGTTGCTCTGCATCTCATTCCGTTTCCGTGGTCGTCCGGCCGCCGCGGATCTCGCGCCACTGCTCCTCCAGCCGGATCAGCCGGTCCAGCAGTTCGTCCTCGCGGCGGTCGAACTCCTCCTCGTCGATCCGTCCGTCGAGCAGCGCCTGTTCGAGTTCGCGCAGCTCGGCGCGGACGGGTGCGGGGTCGTAGTACTCCCGCTCGGCCGTCTGGACCACCTGGTCCAGCACCCAGCCGACGCCCCGGACCGGGGCCAGCGGGAGGGTCAGTACCTGCGTGATCAGACCCATGCCGGTCCTCTCGCCTCGCGGGTCAGACGAAGCTGTAGGGCGGCAGCGGCCCGTGCAGCGTCAGCTCGTACCCGTCGCCGCGGCGCCCCGCCTCGGCCCGCACCAGGTCGGCGAACTCGGCCGCGCGCGTCCGGTCCACCAGGAAGGACACGGCGAGGAAGTGCTCGCCGCGCGCCTCGCCCGGCGCGACCTGGACGGCCGCCGGGGCGAGCGCGGCCACGATCTCCCGTCCGGCGGCGTCGTTGCGCGCCACGACCTCCTGGGAGATCAGCTCGCCGAGCGCCATTCTGTCGCCGTGCGCCGCCGCGTCGTGCCGGGTGGCGTCGTTGAGCCGCCGCGCCTCCGGCGACTCGGTGAGGATCTCCCGCAGCACGTCGTCCTGGTCGCGGCCGCACTTGAGGTGGTACTCGATCCGGCCGGCGAGCCGCTCCAGCGTCCGCGCGTAGTTCTCGGCGTTCTCGTCGAGCGCGGCGACCTCGTCGCCGCTCGGGGCGACGAAGCCGAACCGCATCGGCAGGACGGCGCCGTCCTCCAGCAGCCGGTCCAGGACGGTCTGGTGCGCGAGCACCTCGCGCCGCTTCGGCCGCAGGTCGGCGGGGGCGTCGCTCACCACCGCCTTCAGCGACCGTCCCGCGACGGTCGTCGGCGGGCCCGCCGACTCGCCGACGCCCTTGAGGTCGTCGAGGCGGTGCGGGTGGTCGGCATCGGTGATCGCGTAGACGTACACCGGCATGACCGTCACTCGCCTTCCTTGCGCCGGGTGCCGCGCCGGGCCGTCGAGGAGGACGAGGACGACGAGCGGGTCTTGCGCTCGGCGGGCTCCTCGGCGTCGCCGTCCCGTCCCTTCTGCAGGGAGTCGCTGAACGCCTCGACGGCGCCGGTCAGCGCGCCCTTCGACTTGCCCTTGGCGCCGCTCTCCACCGAGTCGCCGACGATGTCGGTGAGCTGCGTCGGGGCCTTGCGGCCGGACTCCAGGTCGAGCCGGTTGCACGCCTCGGCGAAACGCAGGTAGGTGTCGACGCTGGCCACCACGACCCGGATGTCGATCTTGAGGATCTCGATGCCGACCAGCGAGACGCGCACGAACGCGTCGATGACCAGTCCCTTGTCGAGGATCAGTTCGAGGACGTCGTAGAGGCTGGAGCTGCCGCCGCCGGAAGCGGGGCGCGCCTGCTGCTGTTGCATGACTGTCATCGGGGGGCTCCCTTCCTTCGGCACTGGGCCCGGGGGACGCCGCCGCCCGTACGGGCGGCCGCCCCTCAGGTTCGGTCCAGTTGTCCGCGCGCGTACCGCCGTGTGCGCTCGTACCCCATGAGCTCGCCCTCCTGGTCGAGCGTCACCCGGTAGGTCGCCATGACGCTGGAGGTGTCGGGGATCCGCTCGATCTCCACGACCTCGACGTCGGCGACCCAGCCGCCGCCGTCGCGCGGCTGCAGCGTCGACACCGAGTCGGGCTGCGAGCCGAGCAGCTCGGCGAGCTGCGCGGCGGCGCCGCGGATCGCGTCGCGGGCGGAGAGGCGGGGGGCCGCTCCGGCGTCCTTTCCGTTCTCCGTCATGGGTTCCTCGGGATCGGGGGGCGGGGGTCGAGGGCGGTCGCTTTGCCTGTCGTCGCGTTGTCTGTCAGCGCGGACTCCGCACTTCGTACCCGTCCTGTGGAATCCACACCTCTCAGGCATTTCGGTCTCAGACGGGCCGGGTGATGTGCGGTAAGAAAATATTGCGGTACTATTTTTTCTATGACGCAGCATGCCGACGCGGACACGCGCCGCGCCCAGGTCGCCTCCGCGCTGGTGGCCGTGGTCGCCGAACGCGGGCTGGCGCGGACGACCCTGGCCGACGTCGCACGGACCGCGGGGGTTTCGGTGGGGCTCGTCCAGCGCTATTTCCGCACCAAGGACGAGCTGCTCACGTTCGGGATCGAGTACGTCTACCGGCGCACCGAGGAACGCGTCGAGGCAGTCCCGGTCGAGCCGCCGATCCGCGAGTTCGTCGTCCGGCTGATGGAGACGTCCCTGCCGCTGACCCCCGAACGGCACGCGGAGGCGCGGGTCTGGCTGGCGTTCGTGCAGACCTCGCTCACCGAGCCGGCGATGGCCGCCGTCCACCGGGACGCGACCGGACGGCTGATCGACGGCGTCCGGCAGGCGCTGGAGGGGGCGCGGCGGGCAGGTGAGCTCGGCGCCGGAGTCGACGCGGCGGCCGAGGCGGCCGCCCTGGTCGCGTTCGCGGACGGCCTGTGCCTGCACCACGCGGCGACCGGCGACGGATTCGAGGCGTCCGGCATCGCCGCCGCGCTGCGCCTTTACGTCGACCGGCTGTTCGCCGCGTGAGCGCACCGCTCGCACTGGCGCTGGCCGGTCTCGCGCTCCTGGACAGCACCAGCTTCGGCACCCTGCTGATCCCCATCTGGCTGCTGCTCACCCCGGGACGGGTCCGGACCGGACGCATCGCCGTCTACCTGCTCACGGTCGCCGCGTTCTACTTCTGCGTCGGCGTGCTCCTGGTCGTGGGCGCGGACGCCGCGGCGGCCGCCGTCCGCGACGTGCTCGCCGACGTGCCCGCGCCCGCCCTCAGGTCCCTGCAACTGGCGTTCGGCGTCTTCCTCGTCGCGTGGAGCTACCGCTTGGAGGCCCGTGCCCGTGCGGGCGAGGGCGAGCCCGGGAAGCTGCGGCGCTGGCGGGAGGGCGCGATGGCGGGCGGGCGGCCGCCCGCGGCCTGATGAGTCTCGCGCTGGCGGCCACCGCGCTGGAGGTCGCGACGATGGTGCCCTACCTGGCCGCCGTCGCCCTCATCGCGGGCGCGACCTGCCCCGGCCGGTCACCGGTGCGACCCTGGCGGGTTACTGCCTCGTGATGCTCCTGCCCGCCGTGCTCGCCGCCGCGGCCCGGATCGCCTGGCACGAGCGGGCGGAACCGGTGCTGCGGCGCGTCGACGCCTGGCTCACCCGCAACAGCGCCAAGGCCGTCGGCTGGACGGTCGGGGGCATCGGCGTCAGCGTCGCCGTCAATGCCGTGATCAACCTGCTTATCGTCGCCTGACGCCGGGGCGTCGGCGCCCGCGTCACAGAGCGTTGAGGTCGTTCTCCAGGACGGCGAAGGCGGCGTCGGCGGCCTCGGTGAGGGTCGGGTAGTCCATCCCGGGGATGTGCAGTGCCTCGGCGGCGGTGCGGAAGGCGCCGGTGGCGGCGGCCGCGACGACGTGCGGGCGCAGGTCGGTGGCGGGGTCGAGGCCCATGCGCGCGGCGATGACCTCGGTGAGCAGCATCTGCTTGCGCTGCGCGTGCTCCAGGCTGCCCGCCGAGAGGGCCGGGCTGTCGGCGGTCATCGAGATCAGGCACTCGAAGCGCTCGGGCGTGAAGCCGAGCTCGCCGCTCTCGCAGGCGTGGGCGACCTGGACGACCGTTCGGCGCAGCGCGGTCAGGATCGGTTCGTCCGCGGGGCGTTCGGCCAGGATCGTCATGACGGCGCGGAGCTGCTCGTCCTGGAAGGTGAGCGCGACGTCCTCCTTCGATGCGAAGTAGCGGAAGAACGTGCGGGACGACACGTCGACGGCGTCCGCGATCTCCTCGACGGTCGTCGAGTCGAACCCCTTCTCGGCGAAGAGGGCGAACGCGGCGTCGACGAGGGCCTCGCGGGTGCGCTGCTTCTTGCGCTCCCGGCGGCCCGGCGGCGGGGCGTCGGGGACGGTCGCGGTCATGGGCGAATCTTAACGGCCCGGTGGCGCCAGGGAAAGCGTCATGGGCTAACTGTTGTCGTTTTGTGTCTCCAGTCATTGGCTGACTTCAGCCGGTTGACGACAAGTGTCGCATCATGACACTTTGTCTCCAGGCAATCGGGAGGACATGACGATGACGGAGTTGCTCGAAAGGCCCGTGCGGACGCGGGAACGGGCGGGGCACGGGCATCCGTGGCTCACGCTGCTCGCGGTCGCGCTGGGCGTGATGATGGTCGGGCTCGACGCGACCGTGGTCGCGATCGCCAACCCGGCGATCGCGCGGGAGTTCGGGGCCGACCTGTCCGGCCTGCAGTGGGTCACCAACGCGTACCTGCTGGCCCTGGCCGTGACGCTGATCCCGGCCGGGAAGATCGCCGACCGGTTCGGGCGCCGCCGGACGTTCCTGGCGGGCGTCGTCGGGTTCGCCGTGTCAAGCGTCCTCATCGGGCTGTCCGGCGGGCTCGGCATGGTGATCTTCTGGCGGGTCGTGCAGGGCTTCGCGGGAGCGCTGCTCCAGCCGGCGAGCCTGGCGATCCTGCGCAACACCTTCCCGGCCGAGCGGCTCAACACCGCCATCGGGATCTGGGGCGCGACGGTCGGCGTCTCCATCGCGGGCGGGCCGATCGTGGCCGGGCTGCTGGTGGAGAACGTCAACTGGGAGTCGGTGTTCTTCGTCAACGCGCCGCTCGGGCTGATCGCCCTGGCCGTGGGGCTGTGGGTGATCCGCGAGTCCAAGGACGAGGACGCGGCGGGCTCGTTCGACTTCGCCGGGGTCGCGCTGCTGACGGGCGCGCTGTTCGCGCTCGTGTGGGGACTGATCAAGGCGGGCGAGGACGGCTTCGGGGCCGCCGTGCCGCGCGTGTCGTTCGCGGCCGCCGTGGCGCTGTTCGCGCTGTTCGTCTGGAACGAGCGGCGGGTGGAGCGCCCGCTGCTGCCGCTCGGCCTGTTCAAGTCGGTGTCGCTGTCGGCGGCGACCGGGCTGATCGTCCTCGGCTTCTTCGCGATGTTCGGGACGATCTTCTTCATCACCCTCTACCTGCAGCAGGTCCACGGGATGAGCCCGGTGGACGCGGGCGTCCGGCTGCTGCCGATGACGGGCATGTTCGTCGTGGCGTCGCCGCTCGCGGGGATGCTGAACGGCCGGTTCGGGCCGCGGGTGCCGCTGGCGCTCGGGATGGTGTTCACCGCGACCGCGCTGTTCGGGCTGTCGCGCGTCGCCGTCGACGCGCCCTACTCCGGGCTGTGGCCGTGGTTCGTGCTGATGGGCCTGGCGTTCGGCATGGTGATCGTCGCCGGGACGGAGGCGATCGTGGGCAACGCGCCGCCGCAGCTGGCCGGTGTCGCCGGAGGCCTGCAGCAGACGGCGTCGCAGGTCGGCGGCGTCCTCGGCACGTCGGTGCTCGGGGTGCTGCTGTCCACCCGGGTCGGCGACGTGCTGTTCGGGCGGCTCACGGACGCGGGCGTCCCGGACGCCGCGGCGCGGGGCCTCGCCGGGCAGGAGGGGATCGTGTCGCAGGGCGTCGCGCCGGTGCCGCCGGGCACGCCGGAGCCCGCCGCCGACGCGATCACGACGGGGAGCCACCTGGCGTTCATGGACGGCTTCCAGACGTCGCTGACCGTCGCCGCGTGCGTCGCCGCCGTCGCGGTGGTCGCGGCCCTGTTCGTCGGGCGGGGCTCGTCCCCGGTCGAGGGCGCGGCGGCGGTCTGAGCCGCGTCGTCGGCCCGGGTGCCGTCGGCCCGGGTGTCGTCGGCCCGGGTGTCGTCAGCCCGGGTTCGGCGCGGGGTTCGAGGTGGGGCTGGGCACGCCGGACGGCTCCGGTGTCGCGGACGGCGGCGGCGTGCCCGTCCCGGTGTCCGGGGGAGTGCTCGGGGACGCGCTGTCGTCCGGGGCGGTCGTCTCCGGCGGCGCCGACGGGCTCTCCACGGGCGGCGTGCTCGACGGCGGGTCCGACGGGGACGCCTCGGCGGACTCCCGCTCGCGCTCGTCCGACGGCGACTTCTCCGGTGCGGGCTTCGAGGCGGGCGCGGACGACGGCTCCTTCGCGGAGCCGCCGGACGTCCCGCCGGCGGTCCCGCCGGACGGGCCTGCGGCCGTACCGGACGTCGCGCCGGGCCCGCGGGCCGCCGCGAGTCGCCGTACGGGCTCGTCACCTCGGCGGGCCCGGACTCGGCGTCGGCGGGCTCGTGGCCGGTCCCGTTGGGCGAGACGGACGCGGGCTGCGTGCGCCCCTCGCCGGACGACGGGACGACCGTCGCCGACGATGTCCCGGTGCCGCGCGCGGACGGCCACGACGCGAGCAGCCCGATGACGGCCGCCGCGGAGGCCGCGACGCCCGCGGCGGCGCCGAGCCCCTTGGACCAGGCGCCGCCCAGTCCCTTGCGGCGGCGGGCCTCGGCGGGCCGGTTCTGGCCGATCACCACGAGCGGGATCGGGGCCGTCACCGTCGGGACGTCCCGGGTCGCCTCCTCCTCGCAGTTGGCGATGACCTGGTCGCGGAGCCGGGCGGGCGCGTGCGCGGGGGCGCGGCTCGCGAGCAGCTTGGGCAGCTTGCCCTTCTCGAACGCGCTGATGAGGTCGAGCCGCGGTTCGGTCGTGCCGCGCATGAGGATGTCGAGGACGGCCCGTTCCAGCCGGGCCCGCGCGGTCTCGACGAGCTGCGCGGCGGTGTCGGGGGCGACTCCGAGCAGCCGCGCGATGTCGGGGATCTCCAGCCACTCGCCCGCCCAGAGCACCAGGGCCTCGCGGTGCTCGGAGGGCAGGCCCGCGGCGACCCGCAGCAGCGGGTCCGGGTCGGCGAACATCATGCCGCCGCGCGCGGTGGACGCGACGCGGTCGGCGCAGACCGTCCGGGCGAGGGAGTACAGCCACAGCACGCCGTCGCCGCGCGGGGGCCGGTGGACGGCCGCGGTGAACGTGTCGCCGAGCGCGGCGTCCGCGAGCCGATCGCCGACGAGGGACCAGCAGTACGCGTAGAGACGGTCCGCGTGCGCGTCGTAGAGCGAACCCGGGTCTGCGCGCATGTGACCTCCACGTCGTCCGCCGCTGGGCCGGTGCCCGGCCCTGCAGATCGGTCGAAAGGCGCGCACACCGGTGGTTGACGGGACTCTAGCGCGTCCCGTCAAAAGGTGAGAAGTCCGATAATGGGGGATTCGTGAAATGCCACGGAGGGTGATCGGTACGAGTGCGAACCGTGATGTTCACGGAGATTTAAGGAAGATCATGAAAATCGCCGGATATCTGATGCGGTTCAGCAGGGAAGGATCCGAACCCGTTGCCGGAACAGAGGAGTCGAGGGTGACCCGGCTGACCGTGGACGACGTCTACCAGCACATTCATGGGGTCTGCTTCAAGACCGGCCCGCCCGGGACGGTCGGCGCCGAGACCGAGTGGTTCGTGGTCGACGCCGCCGATCCCGCCGCGCACGTCCCCGCCGGACGGGTCCGCGCCCTGATGGACGCGGACGCCGCCGCGGCCGGGCCGCCCGGCGGGGGGAGCAGCCTCACCTACGAACCCGGCGGCCAGCTCGAACTCAGCTCCGCGCCGTACCCCGGCCTGGCCGCCCTGCACGCCGCGCTCGGCGGCGACATCGCCCGCGTCCGCGCCGTCCTCGGCCGGGCCGGACTGGCCCTCGTCGGGCACGGCGTCGACCCCGTCCGCCGTCCCCGCTTCCAAGCCGAGCATCCCCGCTACCGCTGCATGCGCGACTACTTCGTCTCCGGCGGGTTCCCCGACGCGGGCGAGGCGATGATGTGCTCCACCGCGTCCGTCCAGGTCTGCCTGGACATCGGCGCCGACCGCGCGGACGCCGCCCGGCGCTGGCGCCTCGCGCTCGCGCTCGGCCCCGTGCTCGTCGCCGCGTTCGCGAACTCGCCCGTCCGCGCCGGGCGCCGCACCGGACTGCGGTCGTCCCGGCAGGGCATCTGGACCGAGCTCGACCCCTGCCGCACGCTGCCCGTCCTGCGCGACGGCGACGACGACCCCGCCGAGTCGTGGACGCGGTACGCGCTGGACGCGCGCGTGATGCTCGTCCACACCGCGTCCGGGAAATGGGTGTCCGATCCCGGCATGTCGTTCCTGGAGTGGCTCGGCAAGGGCGAGCCCGGCCCGGACGACCTGGACTACCACCTGTCGACGCTGTTCCCGCCGGTCCGGCCGCGCGGCTGGCTGGAACTGCGAATGATCGACGCGCTGCCCGGACCGTACTGGGCCGTCCCCGTCGCCGTCACCGCGGCGCTGCTGGACGATCCGGCGGCCGCGGCGCTCGCCGAGGCGCGACCGAGCCCGTCGCGGACCGCTGGGCGCAGGCCGCCCGCGACGGGCTCGCCGACCCGCCGCTCGCCGCCGCCGCCCGCGACTGCTTCGCCGCCGCACTCGACGCGCTGCCCCGGCTGGGCGCGTCCGGGCTCGTCCCGCTGGTGGCCGAGTACGCCGGACGGTACGTGGAGCGCGGCCGCTGCCCCGCCGACGACCTGCCCGAAGAGAACGCGGCCGAGAGGGCACCCGAGAAGGAGGACCCGACATGCCCGCTGTGACCGACCACGAGCCGACCCGGGACGAGGACGCGCTCAAGGAGCTGATCGCGGACGAGCTGGGCGCGTCCCGGCACCGCAGCTTCGGCCTCACCACCGACGTGCTCGCCGAGGACGACCTGGTCGTCCAGGTATCGCCGCTGATGTCGCCGCTCGTGTGGGACCTCGCCCACATCGGCAACTACGAGGAGCTGTGGCTGCTGCGCGCCGCGGCGGGCGCCGAGCCGATGCGCCCCGAGATCGACGGGCTGTACGACGCGTTCGAGCATCCGCGCGCCGAGCGTCCGTCACTGCCGCTGCTCCCGCCGGGCGAGGCGCGCGCGTACATCTCCACGGTCCGCGCGAAGGTGCTGGACGCGCTGCCGTCCGTCCCGTTCGACACCCCCGACCCGCTCACCAACGGCGGATTCGTCTACGGGATGGTCGTCCAGCACGAGCACATGCACGACGAGACCATGCTCGCCACGCACCAGCTCCGCAAGGGCGCCCCCGCGCTCCTCGACCCTCCCGGCGCGACCGTCCAGGTGGGCGGCGCCCCGGAGAAAGGCGAGGTGCTGATCGAGGGCGGACCGTTCCAGATGGGCACGTCGGACGAACCGTGGGCCTACGACAACGAACGTCCGGTGCACATCGTGGACGTGCCCTCGTATTACATCGACACGGAACCGGTGTCGAACGCCGACTACACGCAGTTCATCGAAGCGGGCGGATACGACGACCCCCAATGGTGGACCCAAGCCGGATGGGAATGGCGCAACAAGAGCGGGAAACGAGCCCCCGCGTTCTGGGAACGGGAAGGGGGCCAGTGGCTCCGCCGCAGGTTCGGGCACCTCGAACCCGTCCCGCCCGGTGAGCCCGTCCAGCACGTGTGCTGGTACGAGGCGGACGCCTACGCGCGCTGGGCCGGCAAGCGACTCCCGACCGAGGCCGAGTGGGAGAAGGCCGCGCGCTGGGACCCGGCCGTACAGCGGTCCCGGAAGTACCCGTGGGGAGAGGTGTACGAGGAAGGACGCGCCAACCTCGGGCAGCGCGCGCTTCGCCCGTCCCAGGAGGGCTCCTACGCCACGGGCGCGTCCGCGTACGGGGTCCGCCGGATGCTCGGCGACGTGTGGGAGTGGACGTCGTCCGATTTCCACGGCTACCCGGGTTTCCGCTCCTTCCCCTACAGGGAGTACTCCGAAGTCTTTTTCGGACCGGAGTACAAGGTCCTCAGAGGCGGGTCATGGGCGACGCACCCGCAAGCCATACGCGGCTCGTTCCGCAACTGGGACTACCCGATCAGGCGGCAGATCTTCTCCGGGTTCCGCTGCGCGCGCGCCGCCGGAGCCCGCTGATGTGCCGCCACCTCGGCTACCTCGGACCCGCCCGCACCCTGCACTCGCTCGTCTACGACGGCGAGCACTCCCTCGAAACGCAGGCGTACGCGCCCCGCATGACGCAGGGCAACCTCCTCAACGCCGACGGGTACGGCGTCGGCTGGTACGCCGACGACGACCGCACCGGCGGCGCGGCCGTCCGGTTCCGCCGCGCCCAGCCCCTCTGGACGGACGCGTCGTTCCGCGAGATCGCCGCCACCGTCCGAACGACGTGCGCGGTCGCGGCCGTCCGGTCGGCGACCACCGGATTCCCGGTCGACGAGTCGGGCGCCCAGCCGTTCCGCGCCGGGAACCGGCTGTTCAGCCACAACGGCGTCGTGCACGGCTACGCGGAGGTCGAGGCCCGGCTCCGCGAACTCGCGGGCGACGTCGCGCGCGTCCCGGACGCCCGCGCCCCGCTCGACTCCGCCCCGCTGTTCGCCATCGCCGCGCGGCACTGGCGGGACGGCGCGCCCCTCGGCGCGGGCCTCGCCGCGACCATCGCCGCCGTCACCGCCCTCGCCCCCGGCCGCTTCAACCTGCTCGCCGCCGACGGCGCCGCCCTCGCCGCCACCACCTGGGGCGACTCGCTGTTCGTCCGCGAGGACGCCGACACGATCCGCGTCGCGTCCGAACCGCTCGACGACGACCCCGGCTGGAAACGCGTCCCCGACCGCAGCCTCGTCACCGCCGACCGGACGTCCGCGTCCGCATCGAATCCCTTTAAGGAGAACCACGTGGACCGGTTCCTGACCGCCGACGACCTCGCCAAGTCCCTGCGCGCCGACGTCCGGGAGGGCCTCACCGCCACCCCCAAGACGCTCCCGCCCAAGTGGTTCTACGACGAGCGCGGCAGCGAACTCTTCGAGGACATCACCGAACTCGACGAGTACTACCCGACGCGCCGCGAACGGGAGATCCTCACCGCCCGCGCGCCCGACATCGCCGCCGCGACCGGCGCCCGCACGCTCCTCGAACTCGGCGCCGGATCGGGCGAGAAGACCCGCCTCCTCCTCGACGCGCTCGCCGGCACCCTGACCACCTACGTCCCGGTGGACGTCAGCGGCGACTTCCTCGAAGACGCCGCGCGCGGCATCGCCGCCGACCATCCGCGCCTCACCGTCCGTCCGGTCGCCGCCGACTACGAGCAGCACCTGCACCTCCTGCCGTCCGGCGACCGCACCCTCGTCGCGTTCCTCGGCGGCACCATCGGCAACATGCCGCCCGCCGCCCGCATCGGCTTCCTCGGCGGGCTCCGCGCCGCCCTCGGCGACGACGGCTCCATCCTCCTCGGCGCCGACCTCGTCAAGGACCCGGACCGGCTCGTCCGCGCCTACGACGACGCCGCCGGCGTCACCGCCGAGTTCAACAAGAACGTGCTGCGGGTGCTGAACCGCGAACTGGACGCCGACTTCGACCCGTCCGCGTTCGAGCACGTCGCGTACTGGAACCCCGCCGAAGAATGGATCGAGATGCGGCTGCGCTCCCGCCACGACCAGGACGTCCGCATCGGCGGCCTCGACCTCGGCGTGTCGTTCGCGGCGGGGGAGGAGATGCGCACCGAGATCTCCGCGAAGTTCCGCCGCGAACGCCTCGAAAGCGAACTGGGCGCCGCCGGCCTCGCCCTCGCCGAGTTCTGGACCGACCCCGCGGGCGACTTCTCGCTCAGCCTCGCGCGTCCCGCCTGACGTCCGGTTACGGCGCGTCCCGAACCGGCTGCGCGAGCCCGAGGCGCTCGATGTCGGCGACCAGCCGGGTCGCCAGGTAGCGGTGGCCCTCCGGCGTCGGGTGCGTACCGTCGTTCTTGATGTACCGGGCCGCGTTGCCGCCGCCCATCGCCCCGCCGGTCACCCACTTCTCGGCGATCGGGTCGACGAACGGGACGCCGAGCCGCCCCGCGAGCTGCTGCAGCGAGTCGCGGACGCCGAGCACCTGCGGCGTCGGCGTCCCGTTGCCCCACAGCGGCCCCATCAGCACGACGTGCGTGCCCGGCCACCGCTGCGCCACCCGCTCCAGCAGCGTCCGCGCCGCCGCCGCGACCTGCGGCCCCGGCAGCCGCCGGTCGTTGTGGCCGCCGGACACGATCAGCAGGTCCGGCGCGGGCCGCCAGCCCAGCTGCAGCTCGAACATGCCGAGGAAGTCGTCCGAACCGTTGGTCGTCTTCACGAACCCGGTGCCGCCGCGCCCGCCGATGATCACCTGCCAGCCGAGCAGCCGCGCCGTCGCGGACGCGTACGTCTCCTCCGGCGCGACGCCGGACTCCCCGACCGTGTAGCTGTCGCCGAGGAACATCACCACGGACGGCGTCGTCCGCGCGGTCTGCGACGCCGCCGGAGACGACGGGCCGTCGGCCACCGCGGAGCTGTGCACCGGGTTGGCGACCGCCGAACAGCCGGCGGACAGACCCGCCAGCAGTGCCAGGCACAGCGTCAACGCCGCGCCGCGACGGGCGCGGCGTAGGTACATGAAGACCGTCCAAAGAGACTTGGGGGATGCATCCGTATCTTACTGACCCGACCGCCGTTCCGTGATCGGTCCGCGCGCGCCCCCCGCCCGTGTCGTCCATTTCGAGACCCGACCTACACCGGCCGTTCACCCGGCCATCACGTCCGGGCACCCGCCGGGAAACCCGGCCCCGAAAGGGTTCCGCCGGTGACGCGACACGAACCTCCGCCCGCGGCGCCGTCCGCGGCCGTCCGGGCGCACCCCCCGCTCGACCTCCCGCAGCGGACCCCCACGACCGGACGCCCCGGACACGATCGGCTCCGCGAGCTCGACCTGCTGCGCTTCCTCGCGGCGCTGGCGGTGGTGCTGTACCACTTCACCGGCTTCGACGGCGCGGGCCCGTGGCCCGAACCCTCGCTCGACGTCTTCCCCGCCCTCGGCGCCGTCACGAGCCACGGGTACCTCGGCGTCGACCTGTTCTTCGTCATCAGCGGATTCGTGATCCTGCTCAGCGCGTGGGGACGCGGCCCCGGCGAGTTCGGCATCTCCCGCCTCGTCCGGCTCATGCCCGCCTACTGGGTCAGCGTCCTCCTGGGCGCGTTCGTGTACGCGCTGTTCAAGATGGGCCACGGCGTCCCGGGCCTCGTCATCCCGAACCTCACGATGCTCCAGGGAGGACTCGACGTCCGCAACGTGGACGCCGTCTACTGGACGCTCTGGGTCGAGCTCCACTTCTACGTGCTCGTCGCCGTCCTCGCGGGGATCGGCATCACGTACCGCTCCTGCCTCATCTTCATGGCCGCCTGGCTGTTCGGCGGCCTCTACGCCAACCAGGCCGACAACGACCTCCTCCAGGTCATGCTCCTCCCGACGTGGAGCCCGTACTTCATCGGCGGCATGGCCCTCTTCATGATCTACAAGTTCGGCCCCACACTCCTCCTCTGGGGCTACGTCGCCGTCTCCTGGCTCCTGGCGATGCACTGGGGCGCCTGGCGCGCCCGCACGGCATGGGAAGAAGCCAACGAACTCGTCGCCGTCGCGGCCGTCACCGGCATCTTCGCGCTGATGAGCCTCATCGCGCTGGGCAAGCTCCGCTGGATCCGC
The DNA here is from genome assembly GCF_001942465.1 of Actinomadura sp. CNU-125. Lineage (GTDB taxonomy): Bacteria > Actinomycetota > Actinomycetes > Streptosporangiales > Streptosporangiaceae > Spirillospora. The sequence continues at coordinate 44,786 of NZ_MKJY01000199.1, read as the reverse complement.
TGGCGCGGCCTGACCGTCCTCGGCGCCCTCACCTACCCCCTGTACCTCGTCCACTCCCAGCTCGCGCTCCCGCTCATCGACGCCCTCTACCCGGGCGTCGGCCGCTGGGGCACGCTCGTCATCACCATCGCCGCGTCCCTGCTCCTCGCCTACGCCGTCTACCGCCTGGTCGAACGCCCCGCCGCCCCCTGGCTGAAGAAGCACCTCCGCGCGTCCCTGGCCCCGATGCGCACCGCCCCGTCCCCCACCCCCAGTAGGTTGGCGCGCCATGAACCTCTGGGTGGACGCAGCGTCCTGGCCTCAACGGCAGCAACCCTGGCGACCACCCCCCACCTAACCCGCCCCACCCCTAGCCGCCCCGAACAAAGAACCAAAACGAAGCGGACCCCGGGCGGGGGCCCAACCGGTGGCGGGTCGGGGGAGGCCCCACACCCGCGAGGAGGCGGCCGACACCCGGGCGGCCTGAGGAACGAAGGCCGCCCGTTTCTCCCCCAATTCGTACGGCCTGAGGTTGTGTTCGGGCTCGTCGTCGCACTCGTGTACGCGAACCAGGTGTTGTTCACCGTCTACGTGCCGCAAGTCCACGGCGGGGACGTGACGTTCGTGTCCCGGTACCTGCCGGAGGGGTGGTTCGCGCTCGCGGACGGTTCGGCGATGCGGGCGGTCGCCGAGCGGGTTCCGTGGCCCGAGCTGCTGGCGCCGTCCGTCCTCCGGGTGCAGGCGTTCCTCGAACTGCCGCTCGTCCTGTTCGCGTACGTGACGGTCCTACGGTGGCTGGATCGCGGCCTGTACCGGCGTGTGGCCGGTTCGTGGATCGTCTGGGCGGCGTCCCTCTCGTACACGTTCGTGTTCTGCGTCGTGGAGTGGGACCTCCACAACCCGTACACCACCGAAGACATCGTGATCCGGGTGTGTGCGGCGGTGGTCACGCCAGCGGTCGTCCGGTACGTTGCCCGGCGGGACGGGGACGGCCCACGGGTTTCGTCGCTCCCGCAGATGCTCGTCTTCGCCGTTTCCGTCTGGGCCTTGGGCCATCTGGTGTTGACCGTGTACGACACCGCGCTGCTCTACAACCTCGCCCATCTGGGTGGGCGGCTGCCGGGGGCGCTGGTCGCGGTGGTGGTGCTCGTGGCCGCGCGCCTGGTGGCCGGACGGCTGCCCGCCGGGGAACCGGGGCGCGCCTCGGCGACCGTGGCGAGCGCCCTGCGGCACGCGCTCGTCCTGTTCCTCGTCCCGGCGCTGGCCGTCCGGTACGGCCCGAACGTCGGGTCGCCGCCGCTCGCGGCGCGGCCGGGCTGCTGGTGTGCGCCGCCGCGGCGGCCCGCACGCTCCGGGAGAGCCTCGCCGGGGCCGGGCGGAACCGGACGCTCCTGTGGTGCGGGCAGACGTTCGCGGCGCTGCTCGCCGGCGGCGTCGCCGGCTACGCCGCCGTCCGCGCCGTGACCGACGTGTACTACGAGGCGGGCCTGCTCAGGGGCGCCGCCGTGTGCTTCGTCGCGGCCGTCGTGGTGTGCGCCTTGACCGACCGGTTGATCGGAGAAGAACGTTTTGTCACCGGCGCCGCATAGTGTTTGAAGGATGTCGGCGAGGCGGAAGCGCACGACCATCCGGGAAGTGGCCGAGGAGACGGGCCTCTCGCCCGCCGCGGTTTCCTACGCGCTGCGGGGCGTCCAGACGTCCGAGCAGACGCAGGCGCGGGTCCGCGCGGCCGCCGACCGGCTCGGGTACGAGGCGCATCCGATCGCCCGCGCCCTGGCCAGCGGCCGCACCGGGCAGGTCGGGCTGCTGTGCGGCTCGCTGGAGGACTACTGGCAGCAGTCCCTCGCGGTCGGCATCGGCCGCGCGCTGCTCGCCCGCGACCGGTACGCGCTGATCGTCGACGCGGGCGGCGACCCCGACCGGGAGGCGGTCCTGGCCCGGCGGCTGCGCGACCAGCGGGTCGACGGTCTCATCGTGCAGCCGCTCGACCCGTCGGCCGCGCTGTGGGAGGAACTGGCGGGGACGGTCCCGGTCGTGTCGATCGGCGACGCGCTGCACGACGGCGGACGGTCGCACGGGGAGGTGGTGTTCGACAACCGGCGCGGCGTCACGCTCGCGCTGGAGCATCTGCGCGACCTCGGCCACCGGCGCCTCGCGGTGTTCACCGCGACCCGCGCCAGCACCCCGGACCGTCCGGCCGACGTGCACGTCGACGCGGAGGCCGAACGGCTCGGGCTGCGCGTCGACGTCGTCGCGGTGCCGCAGGGCCTCGCCGCCGCGACGGGCGCCGCGCTCCGCGTGCTCGGGGTTTCGGACCGTCCGTCGGCGGTGTTCTGCTTCACCGACTCGATGGCGTACGGCGTCTACGCCGCGACCCGCGAGCTGGGCCTGGACGTGCCGGGGGACGTCGCGGTCTGCGGCTACGACGACCATCCGATGTCGGCGCTGCTCACCCCACCGCTGACCAGCGTCGACTGGAACATCGACGGGATCGTCGACGCGGCCGTCGAGCTGGTCGTGGGCGGTGTCGACGGGACGGGCGACGGCGGCCGCGTCGTCCGTCCGCCGACGCTGCGCGTCCGTACCTCCACGGACGGTGGATGAGGCGACCATCACACCGAACCGGGTCACGGCCCTATGTACAAGGCGTTTCGGTCATATGGGGACGCTGCACGTGCCGTACCCATTGGCTACGGTTGGGCAGATGGCCGAAATCGAACATCGGCGTCTCCGGCGCCCAGCGAGGACGTGATCCCGCTTGATCACCTTTGAGGGCGTCACCAAGCGCTACCCCGACGGCACCGTCGCGCTCGACGACGTCAGCCTCGAATGCCCCACGGGCCGGATCACCGTCTTCGTCGGCACGTCCGGCGGCGGCAAGACCACCGCGCTGCGCACCATCAACCGGATGGTCGACCCCACCGCCGGGCGGGTGCTCATCGACGGACGCGACGTGCGCGACCGCAAGCCCGCCGAGCTGCGGCGCGGCATCGGCTACGTCATCCAGCACGCCGGGCTCTTCCCGCACCGCACCATCGAGGACAACATCGCGACCGTCCCGCGGCTGCTCGGCCGGAAGAAGAAGGAGACGCGCGAGCGGGCCCACGAGCTGATGAAGCTCGTCGGCCTCGAATCGGCGATGGCGAAGCGCTACCCGTTCCAGCTGTCCGGCGGGCAGCAGCAGCGCGTCGGCGTGGCGCGCGCGCTCGCCGCCGACCCCCCGATCATGCTGATGGACGAGCCGTTCAGCGCCGTCGACCCGGTCGTCCGCGCGGAACTGCAGGACGAGTTCCTGCGCCTCCAGGACGAGCTGCACAAGACGATCGTGTTCGTCACCCACGACGTCGACGAGGCCATCAAGCTCGGCGACCGCATCGCGGTGTTCCGCACCGGCGGCGAACTCGTGCAGGTCGACAGCCCGCAGGACCTCCTCGCCCGGCCCGCCGACGACTTCGTCGCCGGATTCATCGGGCACGACCGCGGCATCCGCCGCCTCTCGTTCGTCCCGGCCGCGCAGGCGCCGCTGTCCGAACGCGGCATCCTGCCCGCCGACTCGCCCGTCGAACGCGCCCGCGACGCCGCGGACGGCTGGACGCTCGTCGTCGACGTCGGGGGCCGCCCGCTCGGCTGGGCCGCCGCCGACGCGCTGCCCGCCGGGGGCGCCCTCGCCGACGCGCCGCTCGCCCCGATCGGGCACACGTTCTCCGTCGAGGACGACTCGGTCCGCGCCGCGCTCGACGCCGCGATCCTGTCGCCGTCCGGACGGGCCATCGCCGTGGACGGCGAGGGACGCGTCGTCGGCCTCGCCGACCAGGCCGACCTCAGCGCCGCGATCAGCCGCTCCCTCGCCCGTCCCGCTCCGGAGCCCGCGCCGGTCGCCAAAGTGCCCTCGGCCGAGGACGGTGCGTCCGCCTGATGGAGATCGATTGGGGCTGGATCGGTGAGCACACCTCCGATCTCGCCGAGAACGCCGTGCTCCACCTCCGCCTCGCACTGCTCCCGGTGCTGTTCGGACTGCTGATCTCGCTGCCGCTCGGCGTGCTGTGCCGCCGCTTCGGCTGGCTCTACCCGCCGACGCTGACCCTCGCGAACGTGCTGTACGCGATCCCGTCGCTGGCGCTGTTCATGGTGTTCATCCAGTACACGGGCCTGACCCCGTCCACGGTGATCATCCCGCTGACCCTCTACAGCCTGTCGGTGCTGATCCCGAACGTCGTGGACGGCCTGGGCTCGGTCTCCGAACCCGTGCGGCAGGCGGCGACCGCGATGGGCTTCGGCTCGTTCCGCCGCCTGGTCCGCGTCGAGCTGCCCATCGCGGTGCCCGTCGTCATCGCCGGGACGCGCGTCGCCGCCGTCTCGTCCATCAGCCTCGTCGCCGTCGGGCAGCTCATCGGGCAGGGCGGCCTCGGCTACGACATCGTCCGCGGCTACCAGTTGCAGTTCCCGACGCAGATCCTCGCCGCCTCCGTCCTGATCGTCGTCCTGGCCCTGGTCACCGACGCGATCCTGGTCGCCCTGCAACGCTTCCTGACCCCGTGGGCGCGCGCGCGAGGTGCCTCATGAACGAGCTGTGGAACCAGATCGACCTCTCCTGGACGTGGCTCACCGCGCCCGAGCAGTGGGAAGGCGCCAACGGCATCCCGCACCGCCTCTGGCAGCACCTGATCTACAGCGGCACCTCCCTGTTTTTCGCCGCGCTGATCGGGCTCGCCCTCGGCCTCCTCGTCGGGCACACCGGACGCGGCGGGTTCCTCGCGACCGGCCTCGCCAACGTGGCCCGCGCGATCCCCACGTTCGGGCTCGTCCTGGTCATCGTCGTGATCGACTACAGCATCACGCCGGTCCTGATCGCCCTCGTGGCCCTCGCCGTCCCGCCGATCCTCGTCAACACCTACGAGGGCGTCCGCGGCGTCGACGCCGACGCCCGCGACGCCGCACGCGGCATGGGCATGACCGGCCGGGCCGTCCTGCTGCGGGCCGAACTGCCGATGGCGATGCCGCTGATCCTGCTCGGCCTGCGCACGTCCGCGATCCAGGTCGTCGCCACCGCCACCCTCGCCGCCTACCCCGGCTTCGGGGGCCTCGGCCGCTACATCATCGACGGCCTCGCCCGCAACGACTACCAGCTCGTCGTCGGCGGCACCGTCCTCGTGGTCGCGCTCGCACTGATCGTCCAGGCGGTCTTCGCGGTGCTGCGCCGCCTCCTCGTCTCACCGGGCCTGCTCGGAACGGCCCGCTCCTGACCGTCCCCACGGAAGGACAAACATCCATGAAACTCATCATCCGCGGCGCGGCCGTGGGCCTGGCGGCCGCACTCGCCCTCACCGCCTGCGGCGGCGGGGACGGCTCGAACGACAACCCCCTCGCCGGAGGCGGGGGCGACTCGTCCGCCATCACCGTCGGCAGCGCCAACTTCCCCGAGAGCAGCCTGCTCGGCGAGATCTACGCGCAGGCCCTCGAATCCAAGGGCCTCAAGGTCGAGCGCAAGTTCAACATCGGCGCCCGCGAGGTCTACTACGACCAGGTCGTCAAGGGCGGCATCGACGTGATGCCCGAGTACAACGGCGCCCTTCTGACCACCTCGGTCGACCCGAAGAGCACCGCCGCCACCACCGAGGAGATCAACAAGGAGCTCACCGCGAAGCTCCCGGACGGCGCCGCGATCCTCGACTCGGCCACGGCCGAGGACAAGGACTCCGTCACCGTCACCAAGAAGACCGCCGACGAGCACGGCCTGAAGTCGATCGCCGACCTCGAATCCGTCGCGGGCCAGATGGTGATCGGCGGCCCGTCCGAGTTCAAGACCCGGCAGCAGGGCCTCGTCGGGCTCGAAAGCCAGTACGGCCTGAAGTTCGAGAAGTTCCAGCCGCTCGACGCCGGCGCCCAGGCCACCCTCGTCGAACTCCTCGTCGACGACGAGATCCAGGCCGCCGACCTGTTCACCACCGACCCGATGATCGCCGAACACGGCCTCGTCGTCCTGGACGACCCGAAGCACGTCTTCAGCGCCCAGAACGTCACCCCGCTGATCTACGAGAAGGGCGTGAACGAGGAGGCCCGCACGGCGCTCAACGCCGTCTCCGCCAAGCTCACGACCCAGCACCTCCTCGACATGATGAAGCGCATCGCCGTCGACAAGGACGACCAGGAAAAAGTCGCCGAAGAGTGGCTCAAGCAGAACGCCCTCGCCTGACCGCCACCTCCGAGAGCCCGCCGCCCCCACGGACGGCGGGCTCTCGCCGTTCCCATGTACGTCGCCATGCATGTTTGAAAAGCTGAACCGTCTCTAGCGGCGAGGGCGGAGGGCACTGTGGCAAAAGCGTGGGTGGTGCGTGCGGGACGGTACGGCGAGCGCGATCAGTGGGCGCTCGAGCACGGATGGTCCGGCGGAGGCTGGCACGAACTACCGGATCTGACCGGCTGTACCACCCGCGGGGACGTGGCCAAGGTCGTCACCGAAACTCTCGGCCCAGCCTCCGACGGCCGCCTCAACAACTTCATCGGCCAGTTGTGGGCACTGCGCGGCCGTATCCAGGTCGGCGACCTCCTCATCATGCCGCTCAAGACGACCAAGCAGATCGCGTTCGGACGCGTCACCGGTGGCTACACGTACCGCGCGGACGAGCCGGAGCCGTCGAAGCGCCATGTCCTCAAGGTCGACTGGCAACGCACCGACCTGCCGCGCACCGCCGTCAAGCAGGATCTGCTCTTCAGTCTCGGGAGTTCGCTGACCGTCTTCGCGCCGAGCAAGAACAACGCGGTGGCGCGCCTGGAACGGCTCGCGGCGGCCGGTGTCGATCCCGGTAACGCCGCGCTGATCGGCCCGTCGGCCGGTACTGCGGAAGCGGGTGAGGACACCGACGTCGACCAGCCGGAACTGGCGACCGACATCGAACAGGCGGCGCTCGACCAGATCACCGCACGCATCGCCGAGGAGTTCTCCGGCCACGAACTGGCCACGCTCGTGGCCGCCGTACTCAGCGCGGAGGGCTTTTACTGCGACCAGTCGCCGCCCGGCCCGGATGGCGGCATCGACATCACCGCAGGCCGTGGCCCGCTCGGCCTGGACAGCCCGCGACTGCTCGTCCAGGTCAAGTCCGGCGGCCAGATCGGAGCACCGGTCGTCACCCAACTGCACGGCGTGATGACGACCCACGGCGCCGAACAAGGGCTCCTCGTCACGTGGGACGGGCTGACCAGACCCGCCCGCGAATCCCTGCGGAACCAGGCCCTGCGCGTACGCGTCTGGCAAGCGGCCGACGTCGTCAACGAGGTCCTGCGCACCTACGACCGGCTCCCCGAGGACATCCGCGCCCGGCTCCCGCTGCGCCGCGTCTGGATGCTCAGCGAAGCCCCCTCCTAACCCCGCCTGCAGGAACGACGACGCGACGACCGCGTCCGCCGCCATCCTGTCCGCGATCCAGGCTTGACCAACTGTCAATGAGACTCCAGTCCATTCACATCAGAACCTTGATGATGCTGTAAACCAACATCACTCAAGACGCGTCCGTTAAGTGACGACAGTTGCATACCGCCCGGTTAGAGGGGTCCATGGACGTTTTCGGGGTGCATGATCGGCTTATCGCGGACTACCGGGCGTTCACCTCGGGAGCCGTCAACGTCCTGGACCGGGACATCGCCGACCACGTCCGCAGCGGGCTCGACGCGGGGGAGCAGTGGCCCGATCCGTGGCTGTCCCTCAATCCCGGCTTCGCCGACGGCGGCTCGATCCCCGACCTGGTCAGGTCCGAGGTTCTGCACCCGGAGACCGAGCGGATCTTCCGCTTGAGCAAGCCCGAGGACTCGCTCGCCGGTACCCCCATGAAGCTTCGCCGCCATCAGCGGGACGCTATTGAGGCGGCCCGCACCGGCGACAGTTATGTCCTGACCACCGGAACAGGTTCCGGGAAGTCCCTCGCCTACATCATTCCGATCGTCGACAGGGTGCTCCGGCTCCGCGAGCAGGGAGCACCGGCCGGGGTGAAGGCGATCATCGTCTACCCGATGAACGCGCTGGCCAACAGCCAGCTCGAAGAGCTCGGCAAGTTCCTTCGCAACGGCTACGGCGAGGGCAGCGAGCCCGTCACGTTCGCCCGGTACACCGGCCAGGAGGACGAGACGCGGCGCCGCGCCATCCTGGACGACCCGCCGGACATCCTTCTGACCAACTACGTGATGCTCGAGCTGATGCTTACCCGCCCCCGCGAGCGGCAGCATCTCATCAGCGCCGCCCGCGGCCTGCGCTTCCTGGTCCTGGACGAGCTGCACACCTATCGGGGACGCCAGGGCGCGGACGTCGCCATGTTGGTCCGTCGCGTCCGGGATGCCTGTGAGGCGACCGGCCTGCAGTGCGTCGGGACCTCCGCGACGATGGCCAGTGACGGCAGCAGTGAGGACCAGGCGCGGACGGTCGCGGACGTCGCGAGCAAGATCTTCGACACTCCGATCGCGGCGCACCGGGTCATCGGGGAGACGCTGACGCGCTCCACCGAGGACGGTGACATCGACCCGGTCGAGCTGGCCGTGCAGATCGCGCAGCCGCCCACCGGCGCTTCCTACGACGAACTGACGTGCAACCCGCTCGCCCGCTGGATAGAGACGGCATTCGGCCTGGAGACCGAGAAGGGCACCGGACGGCTCGTCCGGCGTCGCCCCACGACCGTGCAGCGGGCGGCCGCGGAACTGGCGGAGCTGACCGGCATGTCCGAGGGGCGCTGCGCCGAAGCGATCAAGAGCACGCTGAAGGCCGGCTCGGAGGCACCGCATCCTCGCGAGGAGAACCGGTATCTGTTCGCGTTTCGGCTGCACCAGTTCCTCTCCAAGGGCGACACCGTCCACGTCTCGCTCGAACCCGAGGGCGCCCGCCACATCACCCGCGACTACCAGCTTTACGTGCCGGGTGAACCGGACAAGCTGCTGTTGCCCCTCGCGTTCTGCCGCCAGTGCGGCCAGGAGTACCTGTCGGTCGCCCGTGACGAGCACGCGGGCCGCACGATCATCCGCCACCGCCGCGGCGACGAGGACCAGGCCGGGTACCTCTACATCTCCGAGCGCGCCCCCTGGCCGGACACGACGATGCAGGCACTGCAGGAACAGCGGCTTCCCGACGGCTGGCTGACGCTCGACTCGGGCGGCAACCCGGAGGTCATCCCGTCCCGCCGCAAGTACGTCCCACAGGTCCTGCACGTGCTTCCGGACGGCACCGTCCTCGACCGCGATTCAGGCGCGGCGGACGGTGTCCGCGCGGCCTACGTTCCGACCCCGTTCGGGTTCTGCCTCGGCTGCGGCGTCTCCTACGAGCAGGCCCGCGGCAACGACTTCGGCAAGCTGGCGCGGCTCGACCAGGAGGGGCGTAGCTCCGCCGTGTCGGTCATCAGCGGCAGCGTCGTGCACAGCCTCCGGGAGATGCCCGAAGACGAGCTTCCCGAGCGCGCCCGCAAGCTGCTGACGTTCGTCGACAACCGCCAGGACGCCAGTCTTCAGGCCGGCCACTTCAACGACTTCGCCCAGGTCGCCCAGCTGCGCGGCGCCCTCTACCGGGCTGCTGCCGAAGCGGGGGAGGAGGGCTTGCACCACGAGATCGTGGCGCAGGCGGTAGCCGCCGAACTCGGTCTCGACCACGCCGACTACGCGCTCAACCCGGAGGAGCTGTCCACCCAGCGCCGCCGCACCCAGCGCGCGCTGCGCGAGGTCGTCGGCTACCGGCTGTTCGTCGACCTGGAACGCGGCTGGCGCGTCACGATGCCCAACCTCGAGCAAACCGGCCTCATCAAGATCGACTATGCCGACCTGGACGAATTGGCGGCACTCGAGTCCACCTGGGCGAAGACCGCCGGCCCGCTGCGTACCGCCGAGCCGGAGACCCGCGCCGAGCTGATTCGCATCCTGCTGGACGAGATGCGCCGCGTCCTCGCGATCGACACCGAGTGTCTCACCGAGCTCGGCTTCGAGGAGATGAGCAAGCTCTCCCGCCAGCTCAAGGACCCGTGGGCGCTACCCGAACGCGAGAAGATGGTTCTGGTCGGTGCAGCCTACCCGCGTTCCGGCCGCGCGGGCGGCAGCCGCGGTGACCTGAACCTGTCGGGCCGCGGCCGCTTCGGCCGCCACCTCCGCCGCGCGGGACGTTTCCCCGCTTGGACCGACCGGATCGACACCGACGAAGCCCAGCAGATCATCACCGGTCTGCTGAAGGTTCTGCACACCCACGGACTCGTCACCGAGGCTTTCTCCCCCAAGAACGGCGGAGTGCCCGGCTACCGCATCAACGCCGCCGTCATCGTCTGGCGGGCGGGCGACGGCGAGTACGGCGTTGCGGACCCGTTGCGCTGGCAGTTCGGCGGCGGTGACGCCCGCCCGCGCGTCAACCCGTTCTTCCGCGACCTCTATCAGAAGCAGTCGCTCGGCCTTTCCGGCTTGTTCGCCCGCGAGCACACCGCGCAAGTGCCGAGCAACGTCCGGCAGGACCGCGAGCGGGCGTTCCGCACGGCGAAGCTGCCGCTGTTGTACTGCTCGCCCACCATGGAGTTGGGCGTCGACATCGCCGGGCTCAACGCGGTGACGATGCGCAACGTCCCCCCGACCCCCGCGAACTACGCGCAGCGCAGCGGACGCGCCGGACGATCCGGGCAGGCCGCCCTGGTCACCACCTACTGCGCCAGCGGCAACAGCCACGACCGGTACTACTTCCGCCGCTCGGACCAGATGGTCTCCGGCTCCGTGGCTGCGCCGCGCCTCGACCTCGGCAACGAGGACCTCGTCCGCTCCCACGTCCAGGCGCTCTGGCTGGCCGAGACGGAACTGCCGCTCGGACGCGCTATGCCCGAATTGATCGACATCGCGAACCCGGAGCTGCCGCTCCACCGCCTCGTCCAGGAGCAGATCGACGCCGAGCAGGCCCAGAATCGCGCGCTCGCACGAGCCGGACGGGTCCTCGCCGGGCTCCTGGAGGAACTCGACGGCGAGACTTCGTGGTGGGACGACGAATGGCTCGAACGGGTCGTCCGGTCGGCGCCGTCCGAGTTCGACGCGGCCTGCGAACGGTGGCGGACCCTCTACAAGCGGGCCAAGAACGAGCGCGAGGTCCAGCACGACCGCGCCGACGACTACACCCTCACCGGTGACGCCCGGACCCGCGCCAAGCGGCGCCGCGCCGAGGCCGAGACCCAGCTGCGGCTGCTGCGCAACGAACAGGACGGCGGGACGCTGTCGGACTTCAACCCGTACCGTTACCTCGCCTCCGAAGGGTTCCTGCCGGGCTACTCGTTCCCGCGCCTGCCTCTCGCCGCCTACATCCCCGGCCGGGGAGGCAAACTCGCCGACAAGGACGGCGACTACCTGCAGCGCTCCCGCTTCATCGCCATCCGCGAGTTCGGTCCCGGCGCTCTGATCTACCACGAGGTACCAGGTCAAGCGCGTCCAGGTGCCGACCGAGGAGAGCGGGGACGTCGCTACCGGCGAGGCCCGCCGTTGCCGTAACTGCGGTTACCACCACGCGCCGTGCCCCGGCCTCGACAACTGCGAGATGTGCGAGACGCCCCTGCCCATCGCGGTCGGTGGCTGGATGCAACTGCACACCGTCTTCACCGAGCGCCGCGAGCGGATCTCTTCGGACGAGGAGGAACGCCGCCGCGCCGGGTTCGAGCTGGAGACGTCGTACCGGTTCCACGACCACGGCAAGCGCAAGGGACGCCTGGACGCGCGTGCCGCCGACGCGTCCGGCGACCCGATCGCCGATCTCAGCTACGGCGACAGCGCGACCGTCCGCGTCGCGAACCTCGGCTACCGGCGTGGCAAGGAGAAGGAGACCGGTTTCTGGCTCGACACCGTGAACGGCCGCTGGTTGCCGTCGAGGGAAGCCAAGTCGGCCCCGCCCGGCACCGAGCTCACCGACGAGGAGACCGGCCTCGCCGACGGTGAGTCCGAGGACAAGGTTCGCCGCGTCCGCGTCATCCCCTACGTCGAGGACCGCCGCAACATCCTGGTGCTGACGCTCGCCGCGCCCGTGCCGACCGAGACCGCGGTGTCGCTCCAGTACGCGCTGGAGCGCGGGATCGAAGCGGTCTTCCAACTGGAGGACTCCGAACTGGACAGTGAGCCGCTGCCGCCCGACAACGGCCCGGAACGCATGCGGATGCTGTTCGTCGAGAGCGCTGAGGGCGGCGCGGGCGTCCTGCGCCGCCTCCAGGCCGACCACGACTCGCTCGCCCGCGTCGCGCGGGAGGCACTACAGATCGCCCATTTCGACCCGGACACCGGCGACGACCTCGGCGGTCCTCGCCCGGAGAACCGGTGCGAAAAGGGCTGTTACGACTGCCTCCTGTCGTTCGGTAATCAGCTCCAGCACCACCTGATCGATCGGCACGCCGTCCGTGATCTGCTGCTCCGCCTCGCCGGGGGAGAGGTTCGGCGGGATGAGAACGCCGAGGAGCTGATCGAGAAGGCGGACAGTTCCCTCGAAGGCGAGCTGATCGCCTGGTTGCGGGAACGCGGCCACCGGCTGCCCACCGAGCAGCAACTGCTCGTCACCGAGGCGCTCGCCCAGCCCGACTACGTCTACCGACTCCCCGGCAACAACAAGGTCGCCGTGTTCGTGGACGGCCCCGCGCACGACGACTTCCACGTCGCCCGACGTGACGAGGACGCCGGGGAACGCCTACTCGACCGTGGATGGCGCGTCATCCGGTTCCGGCACGACGGCGACTGGCACAAGATCGTCCGCGCGAACCGCAGCGTCTTTGGCCCCGGCGACGAGTAAGCGGTCCCGGCACCCCTGAAAGGAAACCCCCCGAAACATGAGTGTCAACGTGCCCGAGGCCGCCGAATTCGTCCCCGGTGTCCTGGTACGAGCCCGTGGTCGTGAATGGGTTGTGCAGCCCGGTTCGGATGCCGACCTTCTCATCCTGCGTCCCCTTGGTGGCGCCCAGGACGACCTCGTCGGAGTGCTGCCCGCGCTGGAAGACGTCGAACTCGCCAGCTTCCCGCCGCCCACCCCCGACGACCTGGGCGACCAGACGTCCGCGGGACTGCTGCGGTCCGCGCTGCGCATCGGCTTCCGCTCCGGCGCTGGTCCGTTCCGCTCCCTCGCACAGCTCGCGGTCGATCCCCGCTCCTACCAGTTCGTCCCGCTGCTGATGGCGCTGCGGCAGGAGACCGTCCGGCTGCTCATCGCGGACGACGTCGGCATCGGCAAGACCGTCGAATCGGGGCTGATCGCCGCCGAGATGCTCGCGCAGGGCGAAGCATCCGGACTGGCCGTCCTGTGCAGCCCGGCGCTCGCCGAGCAGTGGCAGGAGGAACTGCGCGGCAAGTTCGGCATCGAGGCCGAACTCGTCCTGTCCTCCACCGTGCCCCGCCTCGAACGCTCCCTCGACATCGGCGAGTCGCTGTTCCAGCGACACCCCAACGTCATCGTCTCGACCGACTACATCAAGAACCCGCGGCACCGCGACGAGTTCCTTCGCCACTGCCCGGACCTGGTGATCGTCGACGAGGCCCACACCTGCGTCACCGCCGGCTCCACCGGCAGCCGCGATGGCCGCCAGCTCCGCCACGAATTGGTCGGCAAGATCGCCGCGGACCGCTCCCGGCACCTGCTCCTGGTCACCGCGACCCCGCACAGCGGCAAGGACGAGGCGTTTCGAGACCTGCTCGCCCTCCTCGACCCCGAACTCGCCGACGTCCCCCTCGACACCGACGCCGGACGCAAGAAGCTCGCCCGCCACTTCGTCCAGCGACGCCGCGCCGACGTCCGCAGCTTCATCGGTGAGGAGACCCCGTTCCCCAAGGACCGGGAGAGCAAGGAGCTCACGTACAAGCTGTCCGCCGAGTACCGGAAACTGTTCGAGGCCGTCCTCGACTACGCTCGCGAGCAGGCCCTCGACGAGACCGACGGCGTCGTTCGGCAGCGCGTCCGCTGGTGGTCGGCGCTCGCCCTGCTGCGGTCCCTTGCGTCCTCGCCCCGCGCCGCCGCGCAGACCCTGCGTACCCGCGCCGCGAACCTGGACGCCAAGACCGTCCCCGAGGCGGACGAGCTGGGCCGCATCGCCGTCATGGACCTCACCGACGACGACTCCGCCCAGGCCGTCGACGCCGCACCCGGCGCCGACCTGGAGGACGCCGACGGCGCCGCCCCCCAGCAGCGTCTCCGCCGCCTCGCCAAGCAGGCCGAAGCCCTGGAGGGCAATGCCGACAGCAAGCTCACCGAGCTGACCAAGCTCGTGAAGAACCTGCTGAAGGACGGCTACAACCCGATCGTCTTCTGCCGCTTCATCCCCACCGCCGAATACGTCGCCGAGCATCTTGGCGACGCGCTCGGCAAGAAGACCGAGGTCGCCTCCGTCACCGGCACCCTGTCCCCGGCCCAGCGCATCGCCCGCATCGACCGCATGATCTCTGGTGCCCCCGCCGACGAAGACGCCGAGGAGCAGACCCGCCCGGAACGCCGCGTCCTGGTCGCCACGGACTGCCTGTCCGAAGGCGTCAATCTTCAGGAAGGGTTCGACGCGGTCGTCCACTACGACCTGGCCTGGAACCCCACACGCCATGAGCAGCGCGAAGGTCGGGTGGACCGATACGGGCAGCGCCGCGACACCGTCCGCGCCGTCACCATCTACGGATCCGACAACCAGATCGACGGCATCGTCTGGGACATCCTGATCCGCAAGCACGCCGAGATCCGCAAAGCCACCGGCGTATCCGTCGCCGTCCTGGACGAGTCCGACAGCGTCATGAACGCCGTCCTCGAAGGGCTTCTCCTCCGACGCGAGGACGCCGAGCAGCTCAGCTTCGACTTCGGGTTCGCCTCCAAGCGCGACGACCTGCACGCCGAATGGGTCAGCGCCGCCGAACGTGAGAAGGCGTCCCGCGCCCGGTTCGCGCAGCATGCGATCCACGCGGACGAGGTGGCCCGCGAGGTCACCGAGATCCGCGCCGCGCTCGGCTCCGGCGCCGAGGTCGCCGAGTTCGTCCGGACGGCCGTTGTCCGGCTGCGCGGACAGCTCGCCGATAACCCCGACGGCACCCTCACCGCCGACACCGGCGGACTCCCGAACTCCCTGCTCAGCGGCTTGGAAGCCGTCCTCGGGCCGAAGAACGCCCGTCAGATCACGTTCCACCCGCTGCCCCCGGTCAAGCGGGGCGAGGCCGCGCTCGTCCGCACCGACGCCACCGTGGGGACGCTCGCCCGGTTCGTCCTGGACGCCGCACTGGACCCGAAGCTGGACGGCTGGCAGCGTCCCGCCCGCCGCTGCGGTGTGGTCCGGACGACCTCGGTGCCGACCCGCACGACGCTGTTGCTCGTCCGCCACCGGTTCCACCTCCAGTTGCCGACGCGTGACGGTGGGCGCCGCCGCCAGATCGCCGAGGACGCCCGCGTCCTCGCCTTCCGCGGCAGCCCCGCCAAGGCCGAGTGGCTCAGCGAGGAAGAGGCCCTCGCACTGCTGGACGTCCGCGCGGACGAGAACACTCCCGAGGAGTTCGCGACCGCCACGGCCACGCGCGTCCTGGACGGCCTGGACACCCTCCGCCCCCACCTCGACCAGTACGGCCGCGACCTGGCCGACAACCTCCGCGCCTCGCACGCGCGCGTCCGCGAGGCCGCCGGCGCCGTCCGCCGCGGCCTGCGCGTCGAAGCCGACCGTTCCGCCGACGTCCTCGGCCTGTACGTCTACCTGCCCGTGACCGGAGAGGCCGCCCGATGAGCCGCAGCACCACCACCCTCCCCCTCGGCGTCGCCACCGTCGGCGGCCTCCTGCCCGAAGAGACCCTGCTCCGCATCGCGTCCGGTAACAAAGACCTGCCCGGCGCCAAGCCCGCCGCTTACCACCTGGCCAAGGACGAGACGGTCACCGACGTGGCCGAGCGTTCCTGGACGTACCTGCGGGGCCGGTACGCCGCGTTCAAGGAACAGCTCACCGAGGACGACCCGGCCGTCGGCATCACCCGCGAATACTGGCTCGGACGCCTTTTCCAGGAACTCGGCTTCGGCTATGTTCCCCGCACGCCTTCCGGTGGCCTGACCAGCGACGACGGTGAGAAGCAGTTCGCCATCAGCCACCAGTGGCAGCACGTCCCGGTCCACCAGCTCGGATGGGGCGTGCCCCTCGACCGGCGCAGCAAGGGCATCCCTGGAGCCGCTGACGCGGCCCCGCAGTCGCTCGTCCAGGAGTACCTGAACCGGAGTGCCGCGTCCCTGTGGGGGATCGCCACGAACGGACGGCTGCTGCGCATCCTCCGCGACTCCAGCGCCCTCGCGAGCTCAGCGTACGTCGAGTTCGACCTCGAGGCGATCTTCGAGGGCGAGGCGTTCGACGCGTTCGTCCTGCTGTACCGCGTCGCCCACTCGTCCCGCTTCGAGCTCCATGGCGAGGACGCCGGGCCGGCATCCTGCTGGCTGGAGAAGTGGCGCCAGGAGGCGATCGACTCCGGCGCCCGCGTCCTCGACCAGCTCCGCGTCACGGTCAAGGAGGCGATCGAGACCCTGGGGACAGGGTTCATCCAGCACCCGGACAACGAGAACCTCCGGGCTGCCCTGCGGGACCGCGACAACAAGGCCGTCACCCCGGAGACCCTGCACCGAGCCCTCCTCCGGACGGTCTACCGGCTGCTGTTCCTGTTCGTAGCCGAAGACCGAGACGTCCTGCTCGACCCGTCCGCGCCGCAGCCGGCCCGCGACCGCTACACCGAGTACTTCTCGACGGACAAGCTCCGCCGCATCGCTGCCCGCCGCCACGGCGGCCGCCACGACGACCAGTGGCAGGCGGTGACGCTCGTCCTGGACGGCCTCGGCCAGGAGAGCGGACGCCCCGAGCTCGGCCTCCCCGCCCTCGGCGGCATCTTCGAACTCTCCGGGGCGGACCACGCCCTGCACGGCCTTTCCCTGGTGAACGAGCACCTGCTCACGGCCGTCCGGTCACTGTCCCGCGTGCAGGACCAGAAGGCCCGCCGCGTCCGCCGAGTCGACTTCAAGCACCTGGGCTCGGAGGAACTCGGCTCGGTCTACGAGTCGCTGCTGGAGTACGTCCCGAAGTACGACCCGGCGAAGGGCGCGTTCGAGCTGCGCCAGCTCAGCGGCAACGACCGCAAGACGAGCGGTTCGTACTACACCCCGGCGTCCCTGATCGACACCCTCCTCGACTCCGCGCTGGACCCGGTCATCGACGACGCGGTGAAGAACGGGGGCGACACCCCGGAGGAGCAGGAGAAGGCACTCCTCAAACTCACCGTCTGCGACCCGGCCTGCGGCTCGGGCCACTTCCTGGTCGCCGCCGCCCGCCGGATCGCCAAGCGCCTCGCGTTCGTCCGCACCGGCGACCCTGAACCGTCGATCGAGTCGGTCCGCCATGCCCTGCGCG
This sequence comes from Actinomadura sp. CNU-125, assembly GCF_001942465.1. Taxonomy (GTDB): domain Bacteria; phylum Actinomycetota; class Actinomycetes; order Streptosporangiales; family Streptosporangiaceae; genus Spirillospora. The sequence continues at coordinate 27,456 of NZ_MKJY01000199.1, read as the reverse complement.
AGGTAGTGGCCAATTGCATCTACGGCGTGGATCTGAACCCCATGGCTGTCGAGCTGGCCAAGGTCTCCCTCTGGCTGGAGGCTCTGGAGCCTGGCAAGGCGCTCAGCTTCCTCGACGCCCACATCAAGGTCGGCAACGCCCTCCTCGGCACCACCCCGAAGCTCTTGGACGCCGGCTTGCCGGACGACGCCTTCAAAGCGATCGAGGGTGACGACAAGAAGTGGGTCACCGCCCTCAAGAAGCGCAACAAGACCGAGCGCGAGGCGTACGAGAAGCGCCACATCGGAGTGCAGGGCGAGCTTTTCGAGGACGCACGCATGTGTGCCGGAAACGAGGGCCTTGCCCGCCGAGTCACGGCCATCACCAATGCTCAGAGTGACCACCTGACGCAGGTCCACGCCCAGCAGGCGGCCTTCCAGGAGATGCAGAAGTCGTCCGAATACCTGGGCCAGAAGGACCTCTACGACGCCTGGTGCGCGGCCTTCGTCTGGACGAAGACGGAGGGACAGGACGCCATCACGACCCGCACCCTCGAGAAGCTCCACCAGGCTCCGACCGCACTCGCCGAGCGGATGCGCGACGACCTGCGGAAGCTGGCCAAGCAGTACCGCTTCTTCCACTGGCACCTGGAGTTCCCGAGCGTCTTCAACGTGCCCGACGACGAGAACGCCCCCGGCATCGACCCCCGAACCGGTTGGGCCGGCGGCTTCTCCTGCGTCCTCGGCAACCCGCCGTGGGAGCGCATCAAGCTCCAGGAGCAGGAGTTCTTCGCAACCCGTGACGAAGAGATCGCCAAGGCCCCGAACAAGGCCGCCCGGACTAACCTCATCGAGGCGCTGAAGGAAGAGAACCCGGACCTGTACGCCGCTTTCGGCAAGGCCAAGCGCCAGGCTGAATTCGAAAGCCACTTCCTTCGGATGGCCGGACGCTACCCGCTCACCGGCCGGGGCGACATCAACACCTACGCCGTCTTCTCCGAGCACGACCGGACGGTCCTCGGGCCTCGCGGACGCCTGGGCATCATCGTGCCGACCGGCATCGCGACCGACGCCACGACCCAGCACTTCTTCCGCGACGTGGTCGAGTCGCGCTCCCTGGCGTCACTGTACGACTTCGAGAACCGTGCGCTGCTCTTCCGGGACGTGGACAGTCGCTTCAAGTTCGTGCTGCTCACACTCGCGGGCCGGAAGGAACGGGAAGCGAAGGCCGACTTCGCCTTCTTCCTGCACGACCCCGCCGAGTTGGAGACACCGCTCAAGCGCTTCACGCTGACCCCCGAAGAGATCACCCTCATCAACCCGAACACCAGCACCTGCCCGGTCTTCCGCAGTCGCCGCGACGCCGAGATCACGCTCGGCATCTACCGCCGCGTCCCCGTCCTGCTGAAGGAGGGCGACCCCAACGGCAACCCCTGGGGCGTGTCGTTCATGACGATGTTCCACATGTCGAACGACTCGCACCTTTTCAAGACGCGGGAGGAGCTCGAAGAGGACGGTTGGCGTCTGGAGGGCAACGTCTTCACGCGCGGCGAGCAGCGATACTTGCCGCTGTACGAGGCAAAGATGCTGCACCACTACGACCACCGCTGGGCCACCTACGAGGCCGATGGGTCGGTCCGCGACGTCACCCCAGCCGAGAAACAGGACCCGAGTTTCGCCGTTCTTCCGCGCTACTGGGTTCCCGAGCACGACGTCCCCGGAAACAAGCGGGACAAGCAAGGTAAGCCCATCCGGGAGTCAGGAGTTATGTCCCGTCTCTCGGGTAAGGGGTGGAACCGCAGATGGCTTCTGGGGTGGCGCGACATCTGTCGGGCAACTGATGAGCGAACGGCGATTTCCTTCATATTCCCTCTAGCTGGTGTGGGTAACAAAATTCCCATCATGCTATCTGAATGTTCGACTGAAGAATTGGCTGCACTTCAAGCCTGCCTCTCATCTTTCGTGCTGGATTTTTCCAGCAGGCAGAAGATAGGTGGCACGACGATGAACTTTTTCATTTGGCAGCAACTTCCGGTACTGTCGCCTGCCTTCTTGGGGCAAGCGTTTTGGGACAGGGAGTGCGGAGTTTCTCGGTGGGTGTCGCGACGTGTGATGGAGTTGAATCACGCGGCGACGGACATTAGGGGCTTTGCGGGCGAGATCGGTTACGACGGTGCTCCACTCAAGTGGGATGTGGAGCGGCGGCGGTTGCTGCGGGCGGAACTGGACGCCGCGTTCTTCCACCTGTACGGGATCGAGCGGGACGACGTCGACTACATCATGGAGACGTTCCCGATCGTGAAGAAGAAGGACGTCGCGGTGTTCGGGTCGTATCGGACCAAGGAGCTGATCCTTGAGGTCTACGACGCGATGACCCAGGCCATTCGCACCGGGGAGCCGTACAAGACCATCCTCGACCCGCCCCCCGGTCAGGGCCCTCGCCACTCCGCACCCTCGCCGCTCCCCTGAGCGCCCCGCCCCGCCAAGCCGTGTGGTCCGAGGTGCCGTGTGGGCAACAATCTGAAATTCGGTGACAACGCGCCACCATGTTGTTTAACAGTTCGCTCATCGATTGCCCATATTTGGCGACCTTGCAAGTCGCTGAACTATCTTGGAGGATCCGCCGTGACCAAAGAGCTGCCTGGCCCCGTTAACGACGACGATTCCGACCGTGAAGCTGTCGAACAGGAGCGCGCCAGACTGCGAGAGTTCGTTAAAGGGCTGAGCGCGGACGATATTAAATCGGGCGGCTGGTTCACGAAGCTCTGCACCCAAGCGCTGCGGTCGTACACCGAGAATGCCACCTGGGAGTACTTCAAGCAGAAGTACGAGGGTATGCCCGCAGACGGTATCGTCGAGCAGCAGATCAAGCTAGCGGCAAAGTATGCTGCGATTGAAGGTGGGATTAGCTCCAGCGTCTATGCCGGGACGATCGCCGCGACCATCGGCTCGTTGGGCGGCGCCAGCCCTGCCACTGTTCCAGCCGGAGTCGTCACGTTCATGGTCGATCTGACGTACATCTCCCAGTTGCAGATGCGCCTAGCCCACGACATCGCCGTGATTTACCAAATCCCCCTGGATGTGAACGATCCCGAAGACATGTTGAAGCTCATCCGAGTGGCATTCGGAATAAAGGCTGGAGAGGCTGTCCGGAGCGGTGTGACGAAGTTCGTACCCGGTTTGGTTCGGCAAGTACTCAAGAAGTACTATTCCGGTCCGGTTCTTGCCGCCGCGAAAAGCCTATCGTTCGTCGGGAAACACCTTCTTCAACGCAATATCATCAAGTTCGCTATTCCTGGCATCGGGGTACCGCTCACCATCTTGGTTAACCGCTACACGACCGTGATCGCGGGACGCCACGCCCGATCCGTATTCCGTGACGAAGCACGGGTGATCGAACTCGCGGACACTTTGATCCGACGCACCCAGCACCCGCAGCTGCTGCTGTGGGTCGCGTGGCTCGTCATTAACGCGGACGGCAAGATTGCTGACACCGAGCGCCTGCTGTTCCAGCAGCTGACGCGGCTTGCCAGGGAAAGGCATCAGGTCAGCGATGAGCATCTCGCCAACGTCATCGAAATCGACCTGGACGAGGTGTGGCACCGCGTCGACGCCGAGCCTGGGGATCTCAACGACGTTGTCTACGCCGCGGAACAGGTCGCTGCCGTCGATGGGGACCTCAACACGCAAGAGAAGGCAGTCATTGCCAAGCTACGAGATCGCTGCCAACACTGAATCCACTGTGCGTAGGCCCCACGAAGACTGAGGCGTGTCCTACCGACGTCGATCAGGCGCGGGCCTGGACTTTCTTGAGAGTGTCGACGCTCTCGACCTCCTGCGGAACAGCACCTCGACCTTGAGATCCTTTGCTGGGCGAAGGCTTGAACGTCCAAGCGGCAGTGAGCAAACAGGGACAGACCGCCGTTGTCGGACCAGCCATTGTGCACGGCGCCTGCCACGACTTCCACGAACGCCCCCGTCGTCGGCCTCAGGAAAAGTGACGCCTGCGAGGCGGGGCCGGGGTCGCGGTCGTCGATCCCGGCCGTGTTCGTCCGTCAGGAGGGCGGGAGAGCGGACGACCCGCAGGAACGCGGCCGACTCGTGAGGGGTGAAGTCGAGGTTGGGGGCCGCCGCAGCCAAGATGGAACCCTCGGTTCCGGACCGGAGGGCCGCCGACGCGCGGTCGGGGATCAATGATCACGACTCGACTGTTACTCCGCCGGTGACCAGGGAGCGGAGCGCAAGTGCGCGATGCTGCGCCGGCCACGGCCCTCCGGAGGACCGCCGACCGCCTTGCCCACCGCGACCATGGAGACGATCACCCAACCCGGGTTCGGGTCCAGCTCCTTGGTGAGCCCTTCTAGGTCGAAGGCCCGGAATTGGTGTGCGGCCAGCCCCATGGCTTGGGCTTGAACAGTCATGTGGGCGACGGCCTGGCCGAGGTCGTAGTCCGCGAACTCGGAGTAGAGCAACCGGGTGTCGCCGACGTGCCGACGCGTCAGCGTGACGACGAGCAGGCTCGCACCCGTCGCCCAGCGGGCCGAGCTCGGTGCAAGGTGCGAGCGCACCCGGTCGTGTTCCGGCTCACCGGGCCTGCCGACGAAGAAGCCCCACGGCTGGGAGTTCCCCGCCGACGGGGCCCACCGCGCGGCTTCCAGCAGCAGCCCGAGGGCGTGGTCGTCGACGACCGCCGAAGGATCGAAGCGGTAGGGACTGAAGCGCCCGGCGAGCAGCGGGTGTATGCCGCTGGGCTTCTGAGGATGGTGCATGATCCGCTGCAACCGGCGACCGCGAGCGCGTATTTCGGCCGGGGTGAGCGCAGCGCTCTAACAGCCTGCTGGCAGGAAGAGCCCCGCTACGGGGACGGGCCGGGATCGTGGTCGTCGATCCCGGCCGTGTTCGTTCGTCAGGAGGCGGGGGAGCGGACGGCTCGCAGGAACGCGGCCCACTCGTGGGGGGTCAGGTCGAGGACGGGGCCGGTGCCGTGCTGCTTGGTGTCGCGCACGCCGATAGTGCCGTGGGGGGAACGGCCTACCTCGACACAGTCGGTGTCGGGGTTGCTATAGCTGGACTTGAGCCAGCCGTTGTACTGCTGCGTCACGTGTTAGAGCCTGCCTGTTCGCTCAGCCGATCGGCCGTGTCCACGAGAAGCGAGAGGCTTTCGAGTGAGGGGAGAGCGGCCTGTCGGAGACGGTCGTGGAGACGTTCGTAGTGTGCCACCTCCCGCGGCCGGGAGTGAACGAGGTCGTGGCCGCGTTCTCCGCGACCACCGTCGTGGGGTCGGCCGGGTCGTGGAATGTGTAGATGGTGAAGGTCGAGGGTGGGAGTCGGCCCGGTGGCATGGTGGCGTCCACCGGTAGGACTCGGATGGTGAAGCGCGGCTGTCGGATGAGGACGTCCACCGTGTGACGGAGTTGCGCGACCATGACCGAGGCGGGGACGGCCAGTCGTTTCAGGACGAACTCGTCGAGGACGATCTCGCAGGACGGGCCGTCGGGTCGGAAGGCGATGCGCTGTCGTTGCTGCCGTGCCGCCAAGCTGCGCTTGGGCACATAGGTGAGTGTGGCCCCTTCGGCCTTGTCGAGTTCGATGAGAGCTTCGGTGAACTCCGGAGTCTGGACGAGGCCCGGGAGGGACATCTGGTAATAACCCCGGATGGTCGCGGCATCGGATTCGAGGCTCGCGTACATGCGCTGGCGAGCGCCCATGGCGTCGCCATAGGAATCCCACCAGCCGCGCTCGTGTGCTTCCCGGGCGAGGTCGAGCATTTCGGCCCACTTGTCGCCGGTGATCTCGAGGACGTCGAGGATCTTCATGACGTCGGCGACATCGGGGCGGCAGCGGGCGTTCTCCAGCTTGGAGATCGTCGTTCGAGAGCGGAAGATCCGCCGGGACAGCTCGTCGGCGGTCATGCCGTGCTGCTCTCGGAGGGAACGCAGCTCCGACGCGAGACGCTGGCGGCGTACGAAGGGACTGGGCACCGGTGTCCTCCATGATCGGGCCGGTGAGACCGGGGGTGGCGGGTGCCGACCGAGGGGAAATCGGCGTGTCAACTCAGAGTTAACACTTGAACTCGCTACGTGTCCTTGCTCGCGGCGCCTTTGTGTGCTCGATTCGGAAGGCGAGCGTTCGTCTCGTGAACGTGCACGGTGGGAACGTGCTGTTCATGGACAGTGCTCCCTGTGACGTCGTCGGTGGGCGAGCACTCGATCGCCGTTCGGGTCGGCTACCCAGCGGTTCGGCGGGCGGGGGAGTTGAGCGCTCGCTGAGGATGAGGGCGTTCGAGAGAAGGCCGACTTCCGTGAGGTGATCGATGTTGCTCGCCGTTTCCGACGCCACGCAGCCCGGGACGTCCATGTACTGGCGGCGCGGGTTCCCCGGCACGACCGACCAGGCCCGGGTCGTCCGGGCGTTCGCGGCGCACCTGCTCGCCGACTTCCCCGCGCTGGACGACGTCCTCCTCGTCGTGGACGAACTGGCCGTGAACGCCGTCCGGCACACCCGTTCCGGACGGGACGGCGGCCGGTTCACGGTCGAGATCTGCATGGACCTCGCAGGGGTCATCGTCTACGTCGCCGACGAGGGCGGGCCGGGGGTGCCGCGCCTGCGCGACATCACCGACCTCGTGGAGAGCGGCCGGGGGCTGCTGACCGTGGAGGCCCTGGCTTCGTCGTGGTCCTGGTCGGGGGACGTGCGGGGCCGCACCGTCCGCGCCACCTTTCCGCGCGTCGCGGCCGGTTCGGGCCGTCCGGAGGCTGGGTGAACCGCGGGACGGGCGGCCGTTACAGCGAACGGTCCAGGATTCCCTCGACGATTCTCATCAGTCGATCGCTCGTTCGGTCGATGCTGCCGTTCTGTGTGCTGACCTGCGCGCCTTCGAGCAGGAAGGTGATTTCGGCCGCGGCCTGTTCGGGGTCGGGCAGTCCGGCTTCGGTGCACATGGCGACGAGTCTCCGGGTCTGCAGGGCCTTGTGGTTCTCGATCACCTGCCGGGCGGGGTGGGAGCGGTCGGGCAGTTCGGCGATGGAGTTGATGAACGGGCAGCCCCGGTGCGAGATCCCCGGCAGCCCCTCGGCGATGAACCGGGCCAGCCCCAGGATCTGCTCCCGGGGGCGGCCGGGGTGGTCGGCCTCGACCCGGTCGAAGGCCGCCTGGTAGTCGGCGGCGACGATCCGCAGCCACTCCGCGACCAGCGCGTCCTTGGTCTCGAAATGCCGGTAGATCGCCATTTTGGTCGTCTCGGCCCGGTCGGCGATCGCCTGGAGGGTCACCCGCCGGATCCCCTCGCTCCGGAAGAGCTCTTCCGCCGCGTCGAGGATGCGCTCACGGGGCGGCAGTTTCGCCACCCTGGTCGGCCTTCCGGCGGTCGGTTGCGGGATTCTCACGCCCGTTACGGTACCAGTCCGGCTCGTGTGATACCGATGGGTATCGTTAGATGCCGGACGGTATCGTCTCTTGGCTGGGAGTGGCAGTGAACGTTTCCGAGTACGCGAGCTTCGACGCGGTCGGGCTCGCGAAGCTGGTGGCCGACGGTGAAGTGGCCCCTGCGGAACTGGAAGAAGCGGCGCGTGCGGCCGCAGGAACGGTCGATCCGCAGATCAACGCGATCGTGGAGACATGGCCGTCCGAGGGCGGGCCCGGCGGCGGGCCGCTGGCCGGGGTCCCTTTCCTGATCAAGGACATCGCCGTCTCCATGGCCGGGAGGCGGATGGAGATGGGCAGCCGTCTCGCGGCCGGTCTCGTCGCCGGTGCCGATTCCTTCCTGATGCGGCGCTTCCGCCGCGCCGGCCTGGTGACGTTCGGGCGCACCGCGACACCGGAGATGGCCTACAGCATCACGACGGAATCGGCGCTGCACGGTCCGACCCGCAACCCGTGGGACCTGGAGCGGAGCGCGGGCGGGTCGAGCGGGGGCGCGGGCGCGGCCGTCGCCGCCGGGATCGTCCCCGTCGCGCACGCCACCGACGCCGCGGGCTCGCTGCGTATCCCGGCCGCCTGCAACGGGCTCTTCGGGCTGAAGCCCACGCGCGGCCGGGTCTCCATGGGACCCGACGCCGACGAGGTCTTCAGCGGACTGGCCGTGCACGGGAGCGTCAGCCGGACGGTCCGCGACGGTGCGGCGCTGCTCGACCAGATCCGCGGCCCGGAACCGGGCGACCCCTACTTCGCCCAGCAGCCGTCCCGGCCGTACGCGGAAGAGGTCACCCGCCATCCGGGCTCGCTGCGGATCGGCGTCCTGCCCCAGGCGTGGGGCGGACGCCGCACCACCGCGCCGGTGGCCGACGGCCTCTCCCGCACCGTGCGCCTGCTCGAATCCCTCGGCCACCGGGTGGACGAGGTCGAGGTCGACCTCGGGGTCGACTGGGAGGAGTTCGTCCTCGCCACCGCCCGGCTGCTGACGGTGAACCTCGCGGCCATGGTCGACGGGCTGGCCGCCGCCTTCGACCGGCCCGTCGACTCCTCGACCCTCGAACCGGTGACCCTCGCCGGTCACCGTGACGGGCGGCGGGTCGGCGGCGCCCAGTTCGTCGGCGCTCTCGGGGTCCGGAACCGGGTCGCCCGAAGCCTGGCACGGTACTTCGACGCTCACGACCTGCTGCTCACCCCGACCCTGCCGGAGCTCCCCATGCCGTTGGGAGCCCTTGCCGAGGGCGCGGACGCGCTGGACGGCCCTGGCTGGATCGACCGGATCAACGACCGCTCGCCGTTCACCATGGCGTTCAACGTGGCGGGTACGCCCGCCATGTCCGTGCCCGTGACGGCCGATGCCGAGACGGGGCTCCCGATCGGGATGCAGTTCGCCGCCGATTACGGGCGTGAGGACCGCCTCTTCCGCCTCGCCGGTCAACTCGAACACGCGAGCCCGTGGTCGGGCCGAACTCCCACGGTGTGGGCGGGGGACCACAGCCCTTCCCCGGGGGTCACGGCGCAGCGGTGACCGCGCGGTCGCGCTCGTCGAGGCGGTAGTGCAGCTTCAGCACCGGGATCGACCATAGGTTGAGCGTGTGGTCGGTGCGGAGGACGTCTTCGGTGTCCACGTGTACGTGGAAACGTTCGTGCACGGGGATCCGCCGCGTCCACGCGCGGGGGCCGCGCTCGACGACGAGGTGCGCGCCGTCCCGTCCGCCGGGCGAGGTGAGCAGCAGGCCGCCGTCCGCCGTGACCTGCGGGCGGAGCAGGACGACCAGCCGTCCGTTCGGCAGCGGGAACACCACCCGCACGCGGGGCTGCGCATCGCCGGGCAGAACGATCGGCTGGTACCAGCCGCTGAAGACCGTGGTGCCGGTCGCGCGGAGGCGGCGCTGCCAGGACGCGCCGAGCGGCGTGCCGTCCGGGGCGGCCACGGGCGTGACCTCGCTCGTCATGCCGTGCGCCACGTCCATCGGACGGAGCGGCAGGGCGAGCTGCTGGAGCCGTCGGGCGAACAGCGCCGAGATCAGCCACCCGAACGGCCACGCCCACGGCGACCACTGCGACCACAGGTCGACCCGCCATCGGGTGGTGTGCTCGTAGAAGTCCCGGACGTGCGGGTGCAGGTCGTCCGCGTCGAACGCGGGGCCGTCGAGGGCGGTCATCGAGGGGAGCAGGCCCGCGTCGGCCTCGCCGTCGCGCACGCGGGCGCCGAGCCGTCCGGCCTCGCGGTGGAGCCAGGAGCCGCGGCCCCCGTGGGGCCCGGCGAGCCACGTCCGGTCGTGCAGGTCGACCGGACGGCCGGTCGTCCGCACCCAACGCTGCGTCAGCCGGTCGAGCAGTGCCCAGTTCGCGAGTCGCACGGCCCGAGCGTACGGGACGCGTCGGGGCGAGATCGGCAGTAAAGTCCGCGTATGTCGCGGCGGCGTTTCGATCAGGCCATTCAACACATGCGGGAGAAGGACGCGCGGGTCCGGGCGGACGCGTTCGATTTTCTGCGCGAGCACGCGGACGCGTACGTCGAGGAGCTGATCGCGGAGTTCGCGGCGGAGGACGACGACGGCCTGCGCTGTCTGCTGCTGGAACTCGTCGCCGAAGCCAGGTCCGTCCGGGCCTTGGAGTTGTTCCGCGAGCAGTTGGAGAGCATGGACGACTCGCTGCGGTTCTGGGCCGTTCGCGGCCTGGAGATGCTCGACACCCGCGAGGCGTGGCAGGAGTTGGAGCGGGCGCAGGCCGACGGCCTCATCGCCTGAGGTTCCCGTGGACGGCGAGGTCCGGCTGCAGGTTTCGATGCCGGTGGAACGGGATGCGGCGGGCGATTGGCTGGTCATTGTGCGCGTCCTGCAAGGGGACGCGCGACTGGGCGGCCGTCTGCATTCGGTGCGGGATGTGTCCGGCGCGGAACGGCCGGTCGATCTGACGGTGCGGCGCATCTGGTTCTACGGTCGCGAGATCGACCGGCTCGGCCCGGGATCGACGGGGAAACTTCAGATCGGCGGGGACGCCGGCGGAGTCGGCAACGGGTCCGTGCTCGTCGGGCGATGCGTCTAGGTTTAGTCATGCGGCTCGTCGGCGTCACCGGCCGCGCCCACCCGCTCGACGCGGCCGTCGCCTCGTCCGATCTCGACATGCTCTCCGAACGCTCGCTGCTGTTCGTCGCCGCCACCCGCGCCCGTGAGGACCTTTATCTGCCCTGTGACGGCACCCCCGGCCGCTCTGACCCGGCTCAGGGGAGGGACACGAGGTCGCCGTCGAACTTCTCGGTGGTCACCTTCGTTCCGGTGATGACGCTGACCCGGTCGTCGATCAGGACGACGACCCGGTCCCCGGCCGCCTCGAACATGGACGGCGCGTCGGGGGCGCTCGGCGCGAGCGGCACCTGCCGGGTGATCTTCTCGGTGGCCATCGAGTACCAGACGACGCGGTTCCCCCTGCCGTCGCGGACGAGCGCCACGATGTGCGTGCCGTCCCCGACGAACGCGGCGCCGTGCAGTTCCACGTCACCGGATCCGAGGGAGACCGTGCCGAGTTCGCCCGTTCGTGTGTCGAGGGTCCGCAGTTCGCGCTCCAGGTAGTCGCCCATCGTCTCGAAGACCAGGTCGCGGCCGTTCGGTGCCCAGCCCAGCGAGGACGCCAGGGCGCGGGGCGGGAGCTTCGTGACGCGGTGTTCCCCGGTGGCGGTGTCGACGACCGTGATGGTCCCCCCGGCGGAGTCTCCGCAGTCCCGGCCCGCGTAGGCGATCCGGCGCAGCCCCGGCGAGGCGGCGACCTGCCCCTGCCCTTCGCCCATCCGCTGCCGCACGGCCGTGCCGTCCAGTTCGGTCAGCGGTCCGGCCGGTCGTCCGTTGTCCCGCAGCGTGAGGCGGTGGAACCGGACGGTGCAGGCTTCGGGGTCGGCGGTGGTGAGGACGAACGTCCGGTTGTCCCCGGTGTCGGCGACGTCGCGGAAACCCGACGAGCCCTCGGGAACGGGGATCTCCGCGACGACCCGGCCGGTGTCGGCGTCGCGCACCGGCACCGACGGCATGCCCGGGGGCCACGGGCCTTCGAGGACGTAGTCCGCGCCCGCGTAGGAGGCGAGGGAGAAGCGCGGGGACGAACCGTCCCGCGTCCACGGTGCGACGATCAGCAGCGCGACGACGGCCGCCGCCACCAGCACGGCCGACGGCACCGCGAGCAGGGCGCGGCGCCGCCGCGGGGGCGGCGTGCCGGGCAGCGGCCGCAGCGCCTCGGGACGGACGGTCGCGGCGGCGTCGGACAGCGCCGACCGCAGCAGTTCCTCGGACGGGCGTGTCATCGTTCCTCCTCGTAACGGGCGCGGAGCGCGGCCAGGCCCCGGGAGACGGTGGACTTGACGGTGCCGGGCCGCACCCCCATCGCCGCGGCGATCTCCGTCTCGGAGAGGCCGATGTAGTAGCGCAGGACGATCGCCTCCCGCTGCCGGACGGGCAGCCGGGCCAGCGCCCGCAGGACGCGCCGCCGGTCGTCGGCGATCAGCGCGTCGGTCTCCGCCGACCACACCGGCTGCGGGGGCTGGAACAGCCGGTGCGTCAGGGCGCGGCGCCGCAGCAGGGTGCGGCAGGCGTTCAGCACGGCGGTCCGCGCGTAGGCGAGCAGGTCCGGCGGCTCGGCGGGCGTTCCGCCGCGCCGTTCGCGGTGCCGCAGCCGGGCGTAGACGTCCTGCACGACGTCCTCGGCGGTGCCCTGGTCGCCGACGAGCAGCACCGCGAGCCGTACGAGGGACACGTGGTGGGTGCGGAACAGCCCCGCGAGCCCGGCGTCGCCCGCCGGGCCGGGCCCTTCGGGCGTTTCGTCGCCGCTCTCGGCCGTGGGGGAGCCGCGATGATGCAACCTCATACCCGAAGAACCAACGAACCCGGGAAAGGTTGCTTCAGCGCCGCCGGTTTTTCGGACGGACGGCTCGGCGCGGGCGGTCGGGCTGGATGCGAAGCGCGGCGATCACGGTGGCGAGCATGTCGTAGTGGCCCGCGAGCATGCACAGTTCGACGCATTCGGGTTCGGTGAGGTGGGCGCGGAGCGCGGCCCACGTGGCGTCGTCCAGGTCGCGGTGGCGGTGCAGGGCGTCGACGGCGGCGAGGACGGCGCGGTCGCGGCCGGTCCATCCGCCGGCGTCCGGTCCGGCGACGACCCGTTCGACGTCGGCGGCCGAGAGGCCCGCGCGGCGGGCGAGCTTGGAGTGGTGCTCGAACTCGTAGGCGCAGTCGCGCAGGTGGGCGACGCGGAGGATCACCATCTCGCCCTCGCGCCGGGGCAGGCCCCCGGCGGGCATGAGGCGGGCGGCGAAGTGCAGCCAGCCGCGGAACAGCTTCCGGCGGCGGCCGAGGGTGAGGAAGAGGTTGGGCGGCGTGGTGCCCTCGACCAGTGCCGCGCCCCGGCTCACCAGCCAGGCGAGGGGCCCGACCTGGCGCAGGCCGCCGGGGGCGACGCGCGGTGCGGGGGGCTCAGCCATGGCGCGCCGACCGTTGTACGGCCCGGACGAACGCCCAGTTCATCGCGTGCATGGCCGCCTCGTACAGCCGGGGGCACAGCCGCTGGGCGAGGTGGCCGATACGGACGTCGGACGAGGTGAAGATCAGGTACCGGTCGCGTTCGACGCCCCGCAGGACGGCCTGGGCCGCGCGGTCGGGGGAGACCGCGTGCCGGGTGAACAGGCGGATCATGCGGCGTGCAGAGGGTGTGTCGCGGTCGATGCCGACGAGGTCGACGCTGTGCACGAGGGGCGTGTCGATGCCGCCGGGGCAGACGAGGCTCACGGCGATCCGGTGGCGGCGCAGGTCGAAGCGGAGCACCTCGCTGACGCCGCGCAGCCCGAACTTGCTCGCGCTGTAGGCGGCGTGCCAGGGCAGGCCGAACAGTCCCGCGGCCGACGACACGTTGACCACGTGCCCGCCCCGTCCGGCGGTGATCATCGGCGGGACGAACGCCTCGATGACGTGCACGGGCCCCATCAGGTTGATGTCGATCATGCGGCGCCAGTGCCGGTGTTCGAGCCGGTCCACCGATCCCCAGACCGAGACGCCCGCGACGTTCATCACGACGTCGACGCCGCCGGTGGCGTGGACGTGGCGGGCGAGCCGGTCCACGGCGTCGCGGTCGGCGACGTCGGCGGGCTCGGCGAGCCGCACGGTGCCCCCGGCGTCGCGCACCTCGTCGGCGGTGCGCCGCAGGCCCGCGTCGTCCACGTCGGTCAGCACCAGGTCGCGCCGCGCGCGGCGGCGGCCAGCGCGATGCTCCGGCCCAGGCCCCCGGCGGCGCCGGTGATCAGGCACGTCCGGCCGTCCAGCTTCGTCATGGGCGGGACGATAACATTTATAAACAGTGATGGCTATATATCGTCGAAGGACCGGGCCAGCCCGTGCACGAGGGCCCCCAGCGGTTCCCGGAGGGCGGTGAGCGCGGCGAAGTCGTCCTGGACGACCCGGCTGGTGGCCATGGAGACCACGGCGCCGAGCATCGCCTCGCACGCCAGCCGCTGCCGCGGTGTGCGGGCGCCCACGAACTCGGCGATGGCGTCGACGACCGAGCTCTGGAGGGCGATCCGGCGGCGCAGGAACTCGGGTCCGGCGGCGTACGCCTCGACGAGGAAGAGGCGGGCCAGGACGGGCTCGGCGGCGAGCGCGTCGAGGTAGGCGCCCGCGGCCCGCTCGATCGACTCCCAGCGTCCGGTGTCCTCCCGCAGGGCGCCGGTCACCCGCTCCAGCAGGGCTCCGGTGGCGGTGTCGTAGGCGGCGTCGAAGCAGGCGGCCTTGTCGGAGAAGTGCTGGTAGAAGGTCAGCCGCGACACCCCGGCGCGCTTGAGGACGTCCGCCACGGCGACGGCCGGGTAGCCCTTCTCGGCGGCCAGCTCGGCCATCGCGGCGACCAGCCGGGCGCGCTGGGAGGCGGAGACCTGTTCGCGGCTCAGTCCGTGCCGTCCGGGCGGGAGCTTCTTGCGCTCCCCGGCGGGTGAATCCATCAAAGCCTCCCGAGGGGACCGTCGCCTTCGGGCGACGGGTGAATTGGGGTCCCTGCAGGGACTGGCCCGCGCCGGCGGGACAGGGCCGAGCACGAAGTGCGCACTGGCTCCACCTTTCGACACTCGTTAGATGGACGATGTCGGTATAATGATCGTGTGACTCGTCGGGTGCGCGTCTCCGCCGGTGCGGCGTATGACCTCGGGTACCACGTGGTGTGGTGCCCGAAGTAGCGCCGCCCCGTCCTCGGCGGCCGTGTGAAGGACCGCCTGAAGGAGTTGATCCGTGCCAAGGCCGACGAGCACGGGTGGGAGATCGTGGCGCTTGAGGTGATGCCCGACCACGTGCACCTGTTCGTCCGGGCGCACCCGAAGCACTCGCCGTCGTACGTGGCCAACCAGTTCAAGGGCTTCACCTCCCGCCACCTGCGCGCCGAGTTCTCACACCTGCGTTCCCGGCTGCCCACGCTGTGGTCGCGGTCCTACTTCGTGGCCACGGTCGGCGCGGTGTCGGCCGAGACGGTGCAGCGCTATATCGAGACGCAGTACGAGCGGGCGTCCAGGGGCGGTGGCCGTGCGTAGGGCGTACAAGTTCCTGCTGCGCCCCACCAGCAGGCAAGCGGGGGCGCTGGCGGCATGTTTGGAAGACCACCGGCAGTTGTACAACGCCGCGCTGGAGCACCGCCGCACCGCCTACCGCAAGGCAGGCGTCACGGTTCGGTACGGCGACCAGTCCGCCGAGCTGAAACACATCCGCGCCGACGACTCCGACGTGCAGGGACGGTGGTCGTTCTCCTCCCAGCAGGCTACCCTGCGACGGCTCGACAAGGCTTTCCGCGCGTTTTTCGACCGGGTCAAGGCCGGGCGCAAACCGGGCTTCCCGCGTTTCAAGGGCCGGGGCTGGTTCGACACCGTCACCTGGCCCAAGGACGGCGACGGCTGCCGCTGGGACTCCCAGCCCGAGCACCCCACGGCCACCTTCGTGCGGCTCCAGGGCATCGGGCACATTCGGGTGCACCGGCACCGCCCGGTCAAGGGCAGGGTGAAGACAATCGCGGTCAAGCGTGAGGGCCGTCGCTGGTTCGTGGTGCTGTCGTGTGACGAGGTGCCCGCCGAGCCGCTGCCTACCACGGGCGCGGTGGCCGGGGTTGACATGGGCGTGGCCTCTCTGATCACAACCAGCGACGGCGCGCACGTGCCCAACCCGCGCCACCTCGCGGCGGCCGCCGATCGTCTCGCGGATGCGCAGCGCGACCTGGCCCGCAAGAAGCGCGGCTCGGTGCGGCGGTGCAAGGCGGCCGCCCGTGTCGCCGCGCTGCACGCCAAGGTCCGCCGCCAGCGCGCCGACCACGCGCACAAGACCACGAACGCGCTCGTCCGCGACTATGACGTGATCGTGCACGAGAACCTGCTGATCACGAACATGACCCGCTCGGCGTCCGGCACGATCGAGCAGCCGGGCCGGAACGTCACCGCTAAGTCCGGCTTGAACCGAAGCATCCTGGACGCGGGTTGGGGGGTGTTCCTGCGAGTCCTCGCACACAAGGCTGAAAGCGCCGGTCGTGAGCTGATCGCAGTCGACCCTCGCAACACCTCCCGAACATGCGCAGCCTGCGGGCACTGCGCTCCCGGGAACCGCGCCACCCAGGCCGAGTTCCGATGCCGGGCGTGCGGGCACACCGCGCACGCCGACGTCAACGCGGCGATCAACATCTTGAGGGCAGGGCTTGCCCTTCGCGACGCTGCGGAAGCGGCCTAGCGAGAAGCCGCTCCCTTCAGGGAGCGGAGGAGTCACTGCACAGATGCTAAATCAGGGGCGCGGGGGGCGGCCCGCGAGGCGGGCGGTGAGGTGGCGGCGGCGGCGCGGATCCGGGCCGCGAGGGCCGGCCAGGTCTCGGGCGGGTGATCCTCGCGGCGGAACGTGATCGTGATGGCGGCGGTGGGGTGGGCGGTGTGGTCGAAGGCGCACGCGGCGATGCTGGCGAACCCCTCGGTGATGTGGCCGTCCTCGGACGACCAGCCGCGCCGGGCGTCCTCCGCCAGGACGCGGCGGAGTTCGCGCAGGGACGCCGGGCCCCAGCCGGTGCGGTCGACGAACGGACCGGGGAACAGGGCGCGGACCTGGGCGGGCGGCAGGTGCGCGAGGAGGGACCGGCCGCTGGCGGTGAGGTGGGCGGGCATCCGGACGCCCACGTCGGTGACGAGCGTCGCGGGGTGCGGCGGCTGCTCCTTCAGCAGGTAGAGGGTCTCGGCGCCGTGCAGGACGCCCAGTTGGGCGATCTCCCCGGTGCGGTCGACGAGCCGGCGCAGGAGGGGGCGGGCGAGCCGTTCGAGGGGCTCGTGGCGTAGGTAGGCGGAGCCGATCTCGAACGCGGCGACGCCCAGGCCCCAGCGGCGCTCCTCGGGGAGGTAGGCGACGAAGCCGTCCTCGGCCATCGCGGCGAGCAGGTGGTAGGTGGAGGAGCGGGGGAGGCCCAGGGCGCGGGAGACGGACGAGGCGGGCAGCGGGCCCGGCGCGGCGGCGAGCAGGCGCAGGACGGCCAGGGCGCGGCGGGCGGCGGGGACCTGGCTCATGCGCCGAGTGTCTCGTATCTGAGACGGATTGCGGGTGGCCGGGGTCGTTTCCGGGGCCGGTGGGGGCTGCAATGGTGGGTATGGGTTTTGCTGTGGGGGAGAAGGTCGTCGCGGTCGGGCCGGAACCGCTCGCGTTCGAGGACGTCGTGGCGGTCGCCGACGGGGCGCGGGTCGCCCTGACCGACGAGGCGCTGAAGGTCATCGGGGAGGCGCGGGCCCATATCGAGGAGCTGTCCGCGCGGCCCACACCGGTTTACGGGGTTTCGACCGGGTTCGGGGCGCTGGCGACGCGGCACATCGCCCCGGAGCTGCGCGAGCGGTTGCAGCTGAACATCGTCCGGTCGCACGCGGCCGGTTCGGGGCCCGAGGTCGAGCGCGAGGTCGTCCGGGCGCTGATGCTGCTGCGGCTGCGGACCCTCGCCACCGGACGGACGGGCGTGCAGCCGACGACCGCCCGGACCCTCGCCGCGCTGCTCAACGCGGGGATCGCGCCGCAGGTGTTCGAGTACGGGAGCCTCGGCTGCTCGGGGGACCTCGCGCCGCTCGCGCACGTCGCGCTGGCCTGACGAGGGGCGCGTGCGCGACGCGCGGGGCGAGCTCCGGGACGCCGGGGAGGCGCTCGCGGAGGCGGGCATCGCGCCGGTGAAGCTCGCGGCCAAGGAGGGGCTCGCGCTGCTGAACGGCACCGACGGGATGCTCGGGATGCTCGTCCTGGCGATGCACGATCTGCGGCGGCTGCTGACGACCGCCGACCTGGCGGCGGCCATGAGCGTCGAGGCGCTGCTGGGTACGGATCGCGTCTTCGCCGCCGACCTGCAGGAACTCCGGCCGCATCCGGGGCAGGGGACGTCGGCGGCGAACCTGCGGGCGCTGCTGGGGGCGTCGGAGATCATGGAGTCGCACCGCGGGCCCGACTGCACCCGCGTCCAGGACGCCTACTCGCTGCGCTGCTCGCCGCAGGTCAACGGCGCCGCGCGGGACACGCTCGCGCACGCCGAGCTGGTCGCCGGACGGGAGCTGGCGGCGGCCGTCGACAACCCGGTCGTCCTGCCGGACGGGCGCGTGGAGTCCAACGGGAACTTCCACGGCGCGCCGATCGCCTACGTGCTCGACTTCCTCGCGATCCCGGCGGCCGACGTCGCGTCGATGTCGGAACGCCGGACGGACCGGATGCTCGACCGGGCGCGGTCGGCCGGGCTGCCCGCGTTCCTCGCCGACGACCCGGGCGTCGACTCCGGGCACATGATCGCGCAGTACACGCAGGCGTCGATCGTGACGGAGCTGAAGCGGCTCGCGGCCCCGGCGAGCGCCGACTCGATCCCGAGCTCGGCGATGCAGGAGGACCACGTGTCCATGGGGTGGAACGCGGCCCGCAAGCTGCGGCGGGCCGTGGACGGGCTCGCGCGGGTCGTCGCGATCGAGATCCTCACCGCCGCGCGGGCGCTCGACCTGCGGGCGCCGCTGCGGCCCGGCCCGGCGACCGCCGCCGCTGGTCGCGCGGCTGCGCGAGGCCGTGCGCCGCCCGGCCCCGACCGTTACCTGGCCCCCGAGATCGCCGCCGCGACCGACCTGGTGCGGGACGGCTCGCTCGTGGCGGCCGCCGAAACCGTCACCGGCCCCCTTTCCTGAAGGAGTACCCCATGTCCGGACCTCGGACGGTGCGCGCCCCGCGCGGCACCGGGCTGACCGCGCGGGGCTGGCCGCAGGAGGCCGCCCTGCGGATGATCCAGAACAACCTCGACCCCGAAGTCGCCGAGCACCCCGACGAGCTGGTGGTGTACGGGGGGTCCGGGCGTGCCGCACGGAGCTGGGACGCCTTCGACGGGATCGTCCGGTCGCTCACCGGTCTCGCGGGCGACGAGACGCTGCTCGTCCAGTCGGGCAAGCCGGTCGGGATCTTCCGGACGCACGAGTGGGCGCCGCGCGTGCTCATCGCGAACTCCAACCTGGTGCCGCAGTGGGCGACGTGGGAGGAGTTCCGGCGGCTGGAGTCGCTCGGCCTGACGATGTTCGGGCAGATGACCGCCGGGTCATGGATCTACATCGGGACGCAGGGGATCCTGCAGGGGACGTACGAGACGTTCGCGGCCGTCGCGGCGAAGCGGTTCGGCGGGACGCTCGCCGGGACGGTCACGCTCACGGCGGGCCTCGGCGGGATGGGCGGCGCGCAGCCCCTCGCCGTGACGATGAACGGCGGCGTCGCGATCTGCGTCGAGTGCGACCCGTCCCGTATCGAGCGCCGGGTGGAGCACCGGTACTGCGACGTCCGGGCGGACTCGCTCGACGACGCGCTGCGGCTGGCGGCGGAGGCGACGGCGGCGCGGCGGCCGCTGTCGATCGCCGTCCTCGGCAACGCCGCCGACGTCGTGCCCGAGCTGCTGCGGCGGGGCGCGCCGATCGACATCGTGACCGACCAGACCAGCGCGCACGACCCGCTGATGTACCTGCCGTCCGGTGTCGCCTTCGACGACATGGCCGACGAACGCGAGAAGGACCCCGACGGGTTTACCGCCCGCGCGCGCGCCTCGATGGCCGCGCACGTGGAGGCGATGGTCGGGTTCCAGGACGCCGGTGCCGAAGTGTTCGACTACGGCAACTCCATCCGGGGCGAGGCCCAACTGGCGGGGTACGAGCGTGCGTTCGCCTTCCCCGGGTTCGTGCCTGCCTACATCCGGCCCCTGTTCTGCGAGGGCAAAGGCCCGTTCCGGTGGGCGGCGCTGTCAGGCGACCCCCGGGACATCGCCCGAACCGACCGCGCGATCCTGGAACTGTTTCCCGAGAACGAGTCGCTGGCCCGCTGGATCCGGCTGGCGGGGGAGAAGGTCCACTTCCAGGGGTTGCCGTCCCGGATCTGCTGGCTGGGGTACGGCGAACGGGACAAGGCCGGGGAGGTCTTCAACGACCTGGTGGCGCGCGGCGAGATCGCCGCGCCGCTCGTGCTGGGGCGCGACCACCTCGACTGCGGGTCGGTGGCCAGCCCGTACCGGGAGACCGAGGGCATGGCGGACGGCTCGGACGCCATCGCCGACTGGCCGCTGCTCAACGCGATGCTCAACACCGCGTCCGGCGCGACCTGGGTGTCGATCCACCACGGCGGGGGCGTCGGCATCGGCCGGTCGATCCACGCGGGACAGGTCTGCGTGGCGGACGGCACGCCGCTCGCCGCCGAGAAACTGCGGCGCGTGCTGACGAACGACCCGGGGACCGGCGTCATGCGGCACGTCGACGCCGGGTACGACCGGGCCGCCGAAGTCGCGGCGGAACGCGGCGTCCGGATCCCATGAGCTTCGAGGAGATGTGGGCGGACCTGCTGCCGCTCGGACGGGACGGGACGGGCGGCTACCACCGGTTCGCGTGGACGCCGCCCGAGCTGGAGTGCCGCGCCTGGTTCGCCGACGAGGCGCGGCGGCGGGACCTCGACGTCGAGCACGACGCCAACGGGAACATGATCGCGTGGTGGCGGCCGGCCGACGGTGTGGGCGGCGACGCCGTCCTGACCGGCAGCCACCTGGACTCGGTCCCCGGCGGCGGCGCGTTCGACGGCCCGCTCGGCGTCGTCTCGGCGTTCGCGGCGATCGACCTGCTGCGGAAACGCGGCGTCCGGCTCCGGCGGCCCATCGGGGTCGCGGCGTTCGCGGAGGAGGAGGGCGCCCGGTTCGGCGTCGCCTGCCTCGGCTCCCGGCTGCTCACCGGGGCGATCGACCCCGCACGGGCGCGCGCGCTGACCGACGCGGACGGACGGACGTTCGCGGACGTCCTGCACCATGCGGGCCTCGACCCCGAGGCGATCGGCCCCGACGACGGTCTCCTCGACCGCGTCGGCTGCTTCGTCGAACTGCACGTCGAACAGGGACGGGCGCTCACCGGACCCGTCGGGGTCGCGGGCTCGATCGTCCCGCACGGGCGCTGGCGGTTCGGCTTCGCGGGCGAGGGCAACCACGCGGGCACCACCGGCCTCGACGATCGCCGCGACCCCATGCTCCCGTTCGCGGGCATGGTCCTCGCCGCCCGCGAGGCCGCCGGACGGAACGGGACGGTCGCGACGGTCGGCAAGGTCCGCGTGGTCCCGGGCGGGGTGAACGCGATCGCGTCGTCGGTCACCGGATGGCTGGACGCGCGCGGGCCCGACGACGCGTCCGTCCGCCGCACGGTCGCCGAGGTGGACGCGGCGGCCCGCGCCGCCGCCCGTCCGCACGGGGTGGCGGTCGACGTCGCGGAGGAGTCGTACACCGGAGTCGTCGAGTTCGACCTCGCGCTCCGCGACCGGCTCGCGGCGACGCTGGGCGGCGTGCCCGTGCTCCCGACGGGAGCCGGGCACGACGCGGGGATCCTGTCGGCGCGGGTGCCGACCGCGATGCTGTTCGTCCGGAATCCGACCGGGGTGTCGCACGCGCCCGCCGAGCACGCCGAGATCCCCGACTGCCTCGCGGGCGTCGAGGCCCTCGCGGCGGTGCTGGGCGACCTGGCGGCCGGGTAGGGGACCGGTATGCAGTGGCATGCGCAGTTCGCCTGGCTCGGTGACGGTACGGCGGCCGACGTGCTCGTCGAGGCCGACGGCGAACGGATCACCCGCGTCGAACGCGGCGTCCCGGCCCCGCCGGGCGCCGTCCGCCTCCCGGGGCTCACGCTCCCCGGCCTCGCCGACGCCCACTCCCACGCCTTCCACCGCGCCCTCCGCTCCCGCGCCCAACGCGGGCGCGGGACGTTCTGGACGTGGCGCGAGCAGATGTACGCGGTCGCCGACCGGCTCGACCCCGCCTCGTACCGGGCCCTCGCCGCCGCCGTGTTCGCCGAGATGGCACTCGCGGGGATCAGCTGCGTCGGCGAGTTCCACTACCTGCACCATCGCCCCGGCGGCGACCCCTACGACGAGCCGAACGCGATGGGCGAGGCGCTCATCGACGCCGCCGCCGACGCCGGGATCCGCATCACCCTGCTGGACGCCTGCTACCTCACCGGCGGCATCGGACGGCCGCTCGCCGGCACCCAGCTCCGGTTCGGCGACGGCACCGCCGGGAACTGGGCCCGCCGCGTCGACGCCCTGCACGAGCGGACGGACAAGGCGGGCGTCGCGCACGCGCGCGTCGGCGCCGCGATCCACTCCGTCCGCGCCGTCCCGCGCGAGCAGCTCGCCGCCGTCGCGTCCTGGGCGAAGGAGCGCCGCGCGCCGCTGCACGTCCACCTGTCGGAGCAGCCGGAGGAGAACGACGCGTGCCGGGAGGCGTACGGGACGACGCCGACGCGGCTGCTCGCCGAGGCGCGGCGCGCTCGGCGCGTTCGCGACCGCCGTGCACGCGACCCACCTGACCGGCGACGACATCGGCCTGCTCGGCGCCACCACGACCGGCGTGTGCATGTGCCCGACGACCGAGCGCGACCTCGCCGACGGCATCGGCCCCGCCCGCGACCTGGCCGACGCGCGCCCCGGTCTGCCTCGGCTCCGACCAGCACGCCGTCGTCGACCTGTTCGAGGAGGCCCGCGCCGTCGAGCTGGACGAGCGGCTCCGCACCCGGCGGCGCGGCCACTGGACGGCCGGGGAACTGCTCACCGCCGCGACGCGGCACGGGCACTACGGGCTCGGCTGGCCGGAGGCGGGCCGCCTGGAACCCGGCGCGTACGCCGACCTGGTGACGGTCGACCTCGGTTCGGTCCGGACGGCCGGGGCCGGGGCCGCGCACGCCGCCGAGGCCACCGTGTTCGCCGCGACCGCCGCGGACGTCCGGCACGTCGTCGCGTCCGGCCGCGAGATCGTCCGCGACGGCCGCCACCTGCTGATCGACGACGTGCCGGGCGCGCTGGCCGCCGCGATCGACGCCGTCACCCGGGAGGAAGACCCGTGAGCACCCTGATCACCGGCATCGGCGAACTCGTCACGAACGACCCCGCGACCGGCGAGGGCCCGCTCGGGATCGTCCGGGACGCCGCGCTCGTCATCGACGGCGGCACCGTCGCGTGGACGGGCCCCGCCGCCGCGGCACCGGACGCCGACGAGCGGTTCGACGCCGCCGGACGGGCCGTCCTGCCCGGGTTCGTCGACTCGCACGCCCACCTGGTGTTCGCGGGGGAGCGCGCCGAGGAGTTCGCCGCCCGGATGAGCGGCGAACCGTACGCGGCGGGCGGCATCCGCACCACGGTCGCCCGCACGCGCGCCGCGTCCGACGACGAACTGCGCGCGACCGTCCGGCGGCTCGTGCACGAGATGGCCCGGCAGGGGACGACGACCGTCGAGTGCAAGTCGGGGTACGGGCTGACGGTCGAGCAGGAGGAACGGGCGGTGCGGATCGCCGCCGAGTACGCCGACGAGGTCACCTACCTGGGCGCGCACATCGTCCCGGACGGCCGGGACGCCGCCGGATACACGCGCCTCGCCGCGACCGAGATGCTCGCCGCGTGCGCGCCGCACGCCCGCTGGGCGGACGTGTTCTGCGAGCGCGGCGCGTTCGACGCCGACCAGGCCCGCGAGATCCTCCGAGCCGCGATCGGGGCGGGGCTCTCGCCCCGGCTGCACGCGAACCAGCTGACCGAGGGCCCGGGCGTCCGCCTCGCGGTCGAACTCGACGCCGCGTCCGCCGACCACTGCACGTTCCTGTCGGACGCCGACGTGGACGCGCTCGCCTCGTCCCGCACCGTCGCGACCCTGCTGCCGGGCGTGGAGTTCTCCACCCGGCAGCCCTACCCGGACGCGCGCCGCCTCCTGGACGCGGGCGCCACGGTCGCGCTCGCGTCCGACTGCAACCCGGGCTCCTGCTACAGCTCCAGCATGGCGTTCTGCGTCGCGGTCGCCGTCCGCGACATGCGGATGACCCCGGCCGAAGCCGTCTGGTCGGCGACCGCCGGGGGCGCGCGGGCGCTCCGCCGAACCGACGTCGGACGCCTCGCCCCCGGCGCGCGCGCGGACGTCCACGTACTGGACGCCCCGTCGTACATCCACCTCGCCTACCGCCCCGGCGTCCCCCTCACCAGCGCCGTATGGAAAAAGGGCCGCAGAGTCACGGCTGATAGCGCCGGTTGAATCGGGCCGAGGGCATCACGGCAGGCGGGGCCGCCCCCGCGCACCCCGCCGAGTACGGGCGGGTGTCGGCCGTCCTGCCGTCCGGGGGCGTTCCGGTCGAAGAGGATCGGGGACCGGCGGATCAGGACAGGTAGCGCCGGTTCACCCGGATCAGGGGCTTTCGCTCGCGGGTGATGTAGTCGGCGGCGAGGATCTCCGCGATGAAGAGGGTGTGGTCGCCCGCCTCGATCGTCTGCCGGGTCTCGCACTCCAGCGCCGCGAGGCCGTTCTCGGGGATCAGCGCGTCCGACACCGGGCCGCGGTGGTGCGGCTCGCTCGCCAGCAGGATGCGGGCGCCCGGACGGCCCGCGGCCGCGAACCGTCCGGCGAGGGCGCGCTGCCCGGACGACAGGACGGTCGCGGCCCACCGGTCGCGGCGGCCCAGCACCTCCGCCAGGTACGACGACGAGGACAGCCCGGCCAGCACCATCGGCGGGTCCAGCGACACCGACATGAACGACGTCACGGTGGTGCCGTGGTCGTCGCGGCCGTCGCGGACGGTCAGCACCACCACGCCGGTGGCGAACCCCGCGACGGCCTCGACGAAGTCCGTGCCGGCCGCCACGTCAGCGGATCTCCCACGTGCCGGGGAGGGTGAGCGGACCGGCGGACGGCAGCCCGAGCCGGGCCGCGAGGCCGCCGAGCGACCCCCAGCCGTCGAACCGGGCGGACGCGGCGGTGCGGTCCTCGCTCGACTCCGGCGGGCGCAGCCGCTCCAGCGGCGACGCGTGCGGGTACGACCGGATCGGCGCGTCCGCGGGCAGCCCGCCCTTCTTGCGCGCCAGTTCGAGGGCCGCCTCCAGGCCGCCGAGCTCGTCCACGAGGCCGCGCTCGCGGGCGTCCGCGCCCGTCCACACCCGGCCCCGGGCCAGCTCGTGGACGCGCTCGCGGGTCAGCCCGCGGCCCTGCGCGACCTTCGCGGTGAAGTCGTCGTAGATGCGGTCGAGGGACGCGTTGATCCGCTCCCACTCGGACTCGCTGAACTCCTTGGTGGAGCTGAACATCCGGGCGTGGTCGCCGTCGGCGACCGACCCCATCCCGATGCCGATCCGGTCGAGCAGGTCGCTGACGACGGCCTTGCCGACCACGACGCCGATCGAGCCGGTGATCGTCCCGGGCTGGGCGAGGATCACGTCGCGCCCATCGCGACGTAGTAGCCGCCGGACGCCGCCACGTCCCCCATCGAGACGATCACGGGCTTGCCGGCGCGGCGGGCCAGCGCGACCTCCCGCCAGATGGAGTCCGACGCCACCGCCGAACCGCCCGGGCTGTTCACCCGGAACACGATCGCCTTGACGTGCTCGTCCTTGACGGCGGCGCGGAACGCGGCCCCGACCGTGTCCGAGCCCATCGCCGGGCCCGAACTCGGCAGCGGCCCGCCGCGCCCGCTGCGGCCGAGCCGGATCGGGCCCTGCCCGTTGATCAGCGCGACGACGTCCTGGCGGCCCGGCTGCGGCAGCTTCTTCGCGAGGCCCTGCGTCCGGTTGTAGCGGGCGACGTACTTGAGCTGGGCCTCGTCGCCGAACCGCTCGCGCAGCGCCGCGTACACCTCGTCGCGGTAGCCGAGCCGGTCGACCAGGCCCTCCTCCAGGGCCTCGTCGGCCAGCAGCGGGCCGCGGTCGACCAGCTCCCGCACCTTGTCCACCGGCAGGTTCCGCGACGCGGCGATCCCGGCCGCGAGCTGCTCACCGGCCGAGGCCACCAGCCGCCGCGACGACTCCTCGTGCTCGGGCGTGTACGCCTTCTCCATGAACGTGTTCGCCATGGTCTTGTACTCGTGCCGCGCCGCGAACACGGGCCGGACGCCCGCCTTCTCCAGGGCCCCCGCGAAGAACGGCTCCTCCATCGCCACGCCCGTCAGGCCGACGTCGCCCGTCGGCTGCAGGTACACCTCGTCGAACACCGTGGCCAGGTAGAACGGGACGTTGCCGCGCCCGCCCTCGCCGAACGTCTCCGCCCACGCGACCGTGTGCTTGCCCGCGTCCCGCAGCGCCTGCACCGATTCGCGCAGCTCCTGCGCGAGCGCCAGCCCGACCCCGCCGGTGATCTTCACGACGAGGGCGCGGACGCGCGCGTCCGAGCGGGCGCGGCGCAGGCCGTCCAGGACGTCCCGCAAGTGCGTGCGGCGCATCGACATGAGCGCCGAGATCGGGTCGGCGGGCGCGGTCTCCACGATGCCCTCGGTGAGGTCCAGTTCGAGGATCAGCGGGGCCGTCCGCCGGTCGCGTGCCTGCTTGATGACGTTGACGACTGTGCCGGGATCCACCATGGGGCCAGCCTATGCGCTGGCCCCGCCCGCCCGATGGTCCCCGGGTACCGCCCGCCGGGTCGCGGGATCCTCCCGGCGGACGAGGTCAGCGGGCGAAGGCGCGGTTGGGGAGCACGCTCGCGGACGCCTGCGCCACCGGGCGTCCGGACGCGTCGGAGATCAGCGCGTTCGCGACCATCCGGGTGCTGCCCGGGTGCACGCAGGTGCCGGTGACCGTGTAGGTGTCGCCCGCGTTCACGCCGCGCAGGTAGTCGACGTTCAGGTTGAGGGTGAGCATCGGCATGAAGTGCTCGCAGGTGCTGGACCCCGCGAGGCACACCGCGTTGTCCATGATCATGGCGATGTAGCCGCCGTGCACGGTCCCGCCGGGGTTGCACAGGTGCTCGCCGGGCGTCCAGGAGATGTCGACGCGGCCCGGCTCGGCGCCGGTGATGACCTGGCCGATGTGCGCGTTGACGTCGGAGATCTCGGGGAACCGCCCGTCGGCGAGCGCCCGGATCAGCTCGGCGCCCGACAACGTGTTCCACATGTCGGCATGCTCCTGCGGCCCCGCCTCGACGCTCAACTCTGCTCCTTGATCAACTGGACATTCGCCCCCGAATCGTATTCGGCGGGATGGAACGCGGCACTGTGCCGTTCATCACGGGCCCGCCCGCGTCAGGCGGCGCGCAGGACGCCCTCGGTGTCGCCGGTGCCCGCGCCGGAGGCGCGGTACTCCAGGCCGCCGGACACGCGTTCGAGCGTGAGCGTGCCCGCCATGCAGACCCCGGTGACCCCGGTGGCGTCCTCGATCTGCTCGCGGAACTCGGCCCGCGAGGCGCCCGCGTCGGTGAGGGAGAGCGACATCCGGCAGCCCCAGCCGGTGTAGTCGGCGGTGCCCTCGCCGTCGTCGTCCAGCTCGATCGTGACGGTGGTGGTCGCGTCGCCGATGGTGATGCCGCCCCGCTGGGTGACCGTCCCGGTCCAGGTGCCGGGGAACCCCGCGGGCAGCGGGCCGTCGGACGTCTCGGACGGCGTCGGCGACGGCCGGTCCGGCGACGGGCCGGTCGAGGACGGGCCGTCGACGGCGGCTGCGCGTCCGGGACGGGGGCGCGCGGCGGGCGGGGCGTCGGCGCGCGTCGTCGTCGAGCGCGTTCGTGACCAGCCATCGCCGCCGGTCAGCAGCACGATCGCGGCGGCCACGGCGGCGGGACGGCGACG
>NZ_MKJY01000198.1 GCF_001942465.1 Actinomadura sp. CNU-125 | reverse complement strand
CTCCGCCGCGGTGCCCATCGGCGGGAGCGCCGCGCCGCGGGCGTCGGCGCGTCCGTCCCGCCCGTGACCGCGAGGGCGCCGAAGCCGAGGAGGACGACGGCGGCCAGCGCCCCGGCCGCGGCGAAGTACGCCTTCGGGCCCGGCAGGCCGCCGAGGCGGGAACGCCGGCGCGCGGCGGACGCGTCGGCCCGCACCGCCGGGGGCGTGCTGTGCGTAGGGCGCGTCGGGCGCGTAAGGGCCGGGTGCCGGCGCGTTCGAGGACGGCGTCCCTTCCCGCCCTTCCGGCCCTTGGCGGGCTTGGACGGCTTGGGGGGCTTGGGGGCCTTCGCTCCGCCCTTGCCCTTCGCGTTCTCGGCCGCCGCGGGACGCGCGCGCCCGGGCTCGGGCCGTCCGGGCTCGGGCCGTGCGGCTTCGAACCGGCCGGGCTCCGGCCTGGCGCCGCGCCGGGGCGGCGTCGCCGTCCGTCCGGACGTGCGGCGGGGGGCGGGCCGACGCCCGGCCTGGCGGTTCACCGGGGCGCTGCGGGGGCCGCCGGGACGGCGGCCGGGCTCATCGAACTCCACGACGGCGCAGACTACTGCCCGCGGGCCGGTGACACGCCCGTCCCGGCTCGCATCGGCACGACTCGGTCCGGAACGGCCCGGGTCACTGGGCCGCCTCGTCGGCCAGGCCCAGCCGCGCCCACAGGAAGTCGGCGGGCTTCTCGACGGCCAGGCTCACGTCGATCAGGTCGTTGAGGGTGGCGCCCTGGCCGCCACCGGCCTGCTGCACCCAGGTGATCACGGCGTAGTGGCCGTAGTTGCGGGCGTAGGCGGCGCTGAAGCCCTTGCCGAAGGCCGGGACGCCCTCGGGGTTCAGCGGCAGGATCCAGCCCGCGTTCGCGCCCGGGTCGAGGGTGCGCAGGATCTGGTCGGCGCCCGCCTTGTCCTTCAGGTTGACCACGAAGAACTGGCCGACGAACTTCTTGTCGGCGCTGACGTAGGCGGCCCGCCCGATCTGCGTGCAGCCGTGCGTGGCCAGGTCCTGCTGGAGCCGGTCGCCCCAGGTGGCGCTCTTGCAGTCGGTGAGCTGCGCCGCGGCCTGCGTGAACGTGTACCGACCGCTCTGGATGGTCTTGGCGTCGCCGCCGAACGCCTCGGCCTCGGTGATCGCCCGCTGGTCCGCCTGCCGCGACGCGATCTTGGTGAAGCCGCGTCCGTTGTAGTCGGGCGTGTAGGCGGTCGGCACCACCTTCGCGACCGGTGCCTTCTCCTCGCCGCCGCCGCTCGTCACCAGGACGACCACCACGACCGCGACGACCACCACGACGAGCGCGGCGGCCGCACCGAACAGCAGCTTGGGAGCCGGACGCTTCGAACCGGACGCGCCGTCGTTCTTCGGCGGGATGTCCCGTCCGCCCTTGGGCGGCGTCCCGGGGGAACCAGTGTCACGTGCCTCGATCACGCCCGGGAGCTTAGCGGTCGGACCGCACCGCGCGGGCCGGAAAGGAGGTTTTGTCCGCTGCGATGGCCCAAGGTCACGTTTCGGTGGCGACGTCGCCTCCGCGGCGGGATCAGACGCCGTTGGTTCCGATGAGCGCGCCGACGCCGTAGGTGATCGCCGCGGCCGCCGCCCCGAACACGAGCTGCCGCAGCCCGCCGAACCACCAGGCGCGCGTCGTCACCCGCGACACCAGCGCCCCCGCCGCGAACAGCCCGAGCGCCGCGACCACCGCGGCGGGCCACAGCGACGTCGCGCCCAGCAGGTACGGCAGGACGGGCAGCAGCGCGCCCACGGCGAACGACAGGAACGACGAACCGGCCGCCAGCAGCGGGGACGGCAGGTCCCCCGGCGCCATCCCGATCTCCTCCTTGGCGTGCACTTCGAGGGCCTCGTCGGGGTCGCGCGACAACTGCCGGGCGACCTCGGCGGCCGTCTCGGGGTCCACGCCCCGCGATTCGAAGACCTGCGCCAGTTCCCGCTGCTCGGCGATCGGGTGGCGGGCCAGTTCGAGCCGCTCCACCTCGATCTCCGCCTCGGCCAGCTCCGACTGGGACGCCACCGAGATGTACTCCCCCACCGCCATCGAGAACGCCCCGGCGGCAAGCCCGGCCAGGCCCGCCAGCAGCACGACCTGCCGGCCGCCCGAACCGCCCGCGATCCCCGCGATCAGCGCGAAGTTGGAGACCAGCCCGTCCATGGCGCCGAACACGGCGGGCCGCAGCCAGCCGCCGGTGACGTCGCGGTGCTGGTGATGGTTCTCCGGCGTCGCCGGTGGGTTCATCGCCTACTTGCCGTCCTTGACGGACCGGGCTTCGGCGGGCTCGTCGTCCTCGGGCGTCGCGGCCTCGGGTTCGTCGTCCTCGGCTTCCGCCTTGCCGGTCGCGGGCTCGTCGTCCTCGGGGGTCGCGGGCTCGGGCGCGTCGTCCGCGGGCGTCGTGTCCTCGGACGCGCCGGTCTCGGGCTCGCCGTCCGCCGGCTCGTCCGTCTCGGGCTCGGCGTCCTTGGCCTGCTCGGCCTCGGGCTCGGCGCCCTTGGGGACGTCCGGCTTCTCCGGCTCTTCGGCCTTCTCGGCCTTCTCGGCTTTCTCGGACTTCTCCGGTGCGTCGTCCGGTCGCTTCTCCGGGTCGGCCTTCGGCCCGTCGTCGTCGGGCGAGGCGCCGACGTTCTCCGGGCCGGTGCGGTTGCGGGCCAGGTACATGTACGCGACGGCCGCGAGGAACACGGCGATCGACGTCCAGTTGTTCAGCCGCATGCCGAGGACGTGGTGGGCGTCGTCGATGCGCAGCAGCTCGATCCAGAACCGGCCCACGGTGTACGCGGCGACGTACAGCGCGAACGCGCGTCCGTGGGTGAGCTTGAAGCGGCGGCCCGCCCAGATGACCAGGATCGCCACGCCCAGGCACCACAGCGACTCGTACAGGAACGTCGGGTGGTAGGTGGCGATGTCGGCGTACTCGGGGTCGAGGGTGACGCCGTCCGCGAGGCGGGGGCGGTTGTCCCGGTCGATCTCCAGCGCCCAGAACGTGTCCAGGGGCCGCCCGTACAGCTCCTGGTTCCAGTAGTTGCCCCAGCGGCCGATCGCCTGCGCCAGCGCGATCCCGGGCGCGACGGCGTCGGCCATCGCGAACGGGGACACGCCGCGCGTCCGGCAGCCGATGGCGGCGCCGACCGCGCCGAGCGCGACCGCCCCCCAGATGCCGAGTCCGCCCTCCCAGATCTCCAGCGCCCGCAGCGGGTCGCCGTCCGCGCCGAAGTACCGCTGGTAGTCGGTCAGCACGTGGTAGAGCCGACCGCCGACCAGGCCGAACGGCACGGCCCACACCGCCACGTCGATGACCGTGCCCGGCTGGCCG
Source organism: Actinomadura sp. CNU-125 (assembly GCF_001942465.1). Classification (GTDB taxonomy): domain Bacteria; phylum Actinomycetota; class Actinomycetes; order Streptosporangiales; family Streptosporangiaceae; genus Spirillospora. The sequence goes on along the minus strand of NZ_MKJY01000198.1, from coordinate 6,726 downwards.
CCCTTGGCGGCCCAGCGCCGCTCGCCCAGCCAGACGGCGACGACGATGCCGAGGATGATCATGATGGCGTAGGCGCGGATCGGGACGGGCCCGAGGTGCCAGACGCCCTGCGAGGGACTCGGGATGAAGGCGAGCGGCTGCATGGGCGTTGACGTTACCGCCTCCGGCGCGCGCACGTGCCGCGCTACGCCCAGCGTCGCGGCGCCGCCGGAGCCGGCGCGCCGCGGCCGGAGCCCGCCGCGTTGCCCGCACGTGCCGCCGGACGCGCTGCCGGACGGGGACGGCGTGCTTCCCTGCGCCCCCGCGATCGCGTCCCGCAGCCCCTCTTCGGTGAGCGCGTCGCCGCCGAGCTTGCGGCCGTTGAGCGCCAGGTAGGGCGTGGCGTCGACACCGGCCCGCCCGGCGGCCACGGTCGCGTTCTCGACTTCCTCGATCTTCTGCATCTTGCGGACGCACGTCTCGAACTGCTGCCCGGTGATGCCGACCTCGGCCGCCCACTTGATCAGCTCGTCCTGCGCGAACCCCTCGTCGCCCTCCGGCGGCTGGTGGGTGAAGAGCTTGTCGTGGTAGGCGACCCACTTGCCCGCGGGCGCGCAGGCCGCCGCGTTCGCGGCGCGGCGCGAGTTCGACATGAGCGGGTCCTGCTGGAACAGCTGGAACGGCCGGTAGACGACCTTCACCTCGCCCTTCGCGGCGAGTTCCTTGACCGTCGCGCCGAGCTGTTCCTCCATGGCGCGGCACGCGGGGCACTGGAAGTCCTCGTAGATTTCCAGGACGGGCGCGTTCACGCCCTGCTCGGCCATCGCGACGGAGCCGTCCTGCTGCCGGGTCGCGGGCGCGAGCGGCCCGTCGTATTCGGCGATCGGGTCCGGGCCCTCCTGCGCCCCAGGACCAGGACGACGGCGGCGACCACGACGGCCGCCGCCGCGACGGCGCCGAGCACCACCACCAGGAGCCGCCGCCGCTTCGCGCGGACGGCGTCCCGTGCACGTTCGTCCGCGAGCCGCCGCCGGGCGGAACGGTCATTGTCGGCCATGCTTCGATCCCCCGATCGGCCTGACTTGCGCAGCAGGTCCGAGCGTACCGACGGCGGGCCCTCGAACGGGGGATATTCGTCACACGCCGCGACGCGCGCCGCACGCCCCGTGTCGGCGGGGACGTACGGCGGCGCGTCGTGGGTCGGCTGCCGGGGGGCGGTTACCCCTCGGAATCCGCGGGCTTCTCCGAGGAGGACTCCGACGGCGACGCGGAGGGCGACTCCGACGGCGACGCGGAGGGGGCCGCGGCGGCGGCCTCGATGCCGGCCCGCAGCGTGGCGGGGTTCATCGCGATGTTGTTGTCGATCTGCTGCCCGTCCAGGAACACCGCGGGGGTGCCCTGGACGCCGCGCTCTTCGAGCGCGTACTTGGTCATCTGCTGGACCTTGGACTCCTGCTTCATGTCCCGCACGCACGACTCCCAATTGGGGTCGGTGATGCCGACGTCGCGGCCCCACTTGACGAGGTCGTCGGGCGCGAAGCCCTCGCTGCCCTCGCGCGGCTGGAAGCCGAAGAGCGCATCGTGGTAGGAGATCCACTTGTCGGCGGGCGCGCACAGCGCGGCGTTCGCCGACCGCAGCGAGTTGATCTTGATCGGGTCCTGCTGCTGGCCGAACAGGTGGAACGGCCGGTAGACGACCTTCACCTTGCCGTCGGCCGCGAGCTTCTCGATCGTCTCGCCGGTGGTCTCCTCGAAGTCCTTGCAGATCGGGCACTGGAAGTCTTCGAAGATCTCCAGGACCGGCTTGGTCACGCCCTCCTTCGCCATCACGATCGACCCGTCGTCCTGACGGCTCAGCGGGGCCAGTTCGCCCGCGTGCGCGACGGCGGTGTTGTTCTTGTTCCGCTGATCGATGATCAGGACGGTCCCGACCACGACGACGGCCACCGCGACCACCGAGCCGATGACGATGGCGAGCAGCCGCCGCTGCTTCGCCCGCGCGGCCTCCCGCTTGCGCTCGGCGGCCAGGCGCTCCCGCGCGGACCGCTCCCGTGCGGCCTTGCTCATTGACACTCCTATGCGTGGGGGGCCGCGCCGAGTCGGGCGGCGCGGTCCCGGCGGTTCGGTGGTTCCCGCGGGTCGTCCCGTCCGGCCCGCCGGACCGGCCGGGACGGAGGGGAGGCCCCGCTAGTCGACCTGACCGATCCGCCGGAATTCGTCGATCAGGACGAGGATGAAGAGCAGGGTAGCGATGACGTGCACCCCGGTGCACCACAGGCAGATCTTATGCAGCAGCGCGAGTTCCACGGTCACGAGGTAGACGACGAACAGCACGCCGAGCGCGGTGCTCGCGATCCGTCCCCAGCGCAGCGGCGGCCACTGCGACCGCAGCGCCCACGGGGTGATCAGCACGGCGAAGCCCACGAAGAAGGCGAGCCCGAAGAACGGCATCGGAATGCCGAGCAGGCTCGCGTAGTCGCTGGTCGTGACCGCGTGGCAGTCGACCGTGGACGTCGCCGAGCACACCAGCGCCGCGTCGTCGTAGTGCGTGATCGTGAGGTAGCCCGAGATCCCGATCCCGGCGACCGTCAGCAGCCAGGCCGCGGCCAGGAACCACGGCGGCCGCACCGGCGCCTTCGCCGCCGCGCCGTCGCGCTCCTCCACCGTCTTCTCTTGCGTCATCGTGATCCTCCGGGACCGCCTCCGCTGGCGAACACACCTTACGGGGTCGCGGCGGTCCCACAAGCATCAACCGATCGCGGCCGTCCGTTGGTTCCCGGATGGATACGAAACGTCCCCGGGATTCGCCGCGGCGGCGTGTCCCGGGGACGTCCGGACGTCCGGCTTCAGGCGTTCCCGCGGACGCCCGCCGCGAGTTCCTCGGTGAGGGCGCGCAGCCCCGCGAGGCCGGTGGCGAGGTCGGGTGCGTCGAGGAGGCGGCGGACGAACGCCGACCCGACGATGACGCCGTCGGCGAACCCGGCGACCTCGGCGGCCTGGGCGCCGTCGCTCACCCCGAGGCCGAGCCCGATCGGGCAGGTCCGCGCCGCCCTTGTCGATGATCGCGCGGGTGCGCTCGACGAGGCGCGGCGCGCCGGTGTCGACGGCCCGGCGGGCGCCGGTGACGCCCATCAGCGACGCCGCGTAGACGAATCCGCGGGACACGCCGGTGATCGTCTCGATGCGCTCGTCGGTGGAGCTGAGCGCCACCAGGAACACCCGGTCGAGGTCGTGGGCGTCGGACGCGGCGAGCCAGTCGCCGCCCTCCTCCGGGGTGAGGTCCGGGGTGATCAGCCCGGACCCGCCCGCGGACGCCAGGTCGCGGGCGAACGCGTCCACGCCGTAGCGGTCGACGGGGTTCCAGTACGTCATGACGAGCGTCGGGACGCCCGTGGCGGCGACGGCCTCGACGGTGCGGAACACGTCGGCGACGCGGAACCCGCCGACGAGGGCGCGGTGGACGGCGTCCTGGATGACGGGGCCGTCCATCATCGGGTCGGTGTAGGGCAGGCCGATCTCGATGACGTCGCAGCCCGCGTCGACCATCGTCTTCGCGGCCTCGATCGCGCCGTCGACGGACGGGAACCCGACGGGCAGGTAGCCGACGAGCGCGGCGCGTCCCTCGGCCTTCGCCTTGGCGTAGGCGGTCTTGGCGGTCACCGGCCCTCCCCTTCGGGCATCAGGCCGAAGTGGGTGGCGGCCGTGTGCATGTCCTTGTCGCCGCGGCCCGACAGGCACACCACGATGGTGGCGTCCGGGCCGAGTTCCCCGCCGACCTTGAGGGCGCCGGCGAGCGCGTGCGCGGACTCGATCGCGGGGATGATCCCCTCGGTGCGGCACAGCAGCGCGAACGCGTTCATCGCCTCGTCGTCGGTGATCTCGCGGTACTCGGCGCGGCCGGAATGGTGCAGCCAGGCGTGCTCGGGGCCGACGCCGGGATAGTCGAGCCCGGCGGAGATCGAGTGCGTCTCCAGGGTCTGCCCGTCGTCGTCCTGCAGCAGGTAGGTGCGCATGCCGTGGATGACGCCGAGGGATCCGCCGGTGAGCGTCGCGGCGTGCCGTCCGGACGCGACGCCGGCGCCGCCCGCCTCGAACCCGTAGAGCCGCACGGACTCGTCCGGGACGAACGCGTGGAACGCGCCGATCGCGTTGGACCCGCCGCCGACGCACGCGACGACCGCGTCCGGGAGCGCGCCGGTCAGCTCCAGGCACTGCCGCCGGGCCTCCGCGCCGATGACCCGGTGGAACTCGCGGACCATCAGCGGGAACGGGTGCGGGCCCATGGTCGAGCCGATGCAGTAGTGCGTGTGGTCGACGCTGGCGACCCAGTCGCGGAACGCCTCGTTGACGGCGTCCTTGAGGGTGCGGCTGCCGTTGTGGACCGGGACGACCTCGGCGCCGAGCATCCGCATCCGCGCGACGTTCAGGGCCTGCCGCTCGGTGTCGACCTCGCCCATGTAGACGGTGCAGTCGAGGCCGAGGAGGGCCGCCGCGGTGGCGGTGGCGACGCCGTGCTGCCCGGCGCCGGTCTCGGCGATGAGGCGGGTCTTGCCCATCCGGCGGGTCAGCAGCGCCTGCCCCAGCACGTTGTTGATCTTGTGGGAGCCGGTGTGGTTCAGGTCCTCGCGCTTGAGCAGCACCCGGGCGCCGCCCGCGTGCTCGGAGAACCGCTTCGCCTCGGTGAGCAGGCTCGGACGTCCCGCGTAGTTCGCGAGGAGGTCGTCGAGCTCGGCGGTGAACGCGGGGTCGTGCCTGGCGGTCTCGAACTCGCGGGTGAGCTCGTCCAGCGCCGCCATCAGCGCCTCGGGGGCGAACCGCCCGCCGAAGGGCCCGAAGCGCCCCTGCGCGTCCGGCAGGGCGTCGGGCACGGCGGCGCCCGCGGTATCGGTGGTCATGGGAAACGTGTCCTGTCGTGGCGTATGGGAATGTGACCGGTCAGCGGAGGATCGACCGGCCCCGCCATCGCTCGTGCAGCGGTTCGACCTGCATGGGCGTACCCTACCGGTCCGCCGTCAGCCGCTCTGCCGGAGCGCGGGGTGGGCCCCGGCGGCGACGAGGTCGGCGACGGCGGTGCGCGGGTCGCGGCCGATCACGAGGCTCTCCCCCACCAGCACCGCGTCGGCGCCGGAGGACGCGTAGGACAGCAGGTCGTGCGGGCCGCGCACGCCCGACTCGGCGACCTTCACGGCCTCCTTGGGCAGCAGCGGCGCCACCCGGGCGAACACGCCGCGGTCGACCTGCAGAGTGCGCAGGTCGCGGGCGTTCACGCCGATGACCTTCGCGCCGGCCCGGACCGCGCGCTCGGCCTCCTCCTCGGTGTGGACCTCGACGAGCGGGACGAGCCCGATCGACTCGGCGCGCTCGATCAGCGACACCAGGGCGTCCTGTTCGAGGGCGGCGACGATCAGCAGCGCCATGTCGGCGCCGTGCGCGCGGGCCTCCCACAGCTGGTAGGAGGTGACGATGAAGTCCTTGCGCAGGACGCACACGCCGACGTTGGCGCGGACCTCGGCGAGGTCGTCGAGGCTGCCGCCGAACCGGCGCCGCTCGGTCAGCACGCTGATGACCTTGGCGCCGCCGGCCTCGTAGTCGCGGGCCAGCGCGGCGGGGTCGGCGATGGCGGCGAGCGCGCCCTTGGACGGGCTGCTGCGCTTGACCTCGGCGATCACCGAGACGCCGGGGCCGCGGAGCGCCGCCAGCGCGTCCAGCGCCGCCGGGGCCGCCGCCGCCTTCTCCTTGAGGGCGTCGAGCGGAACCTCGCGCTGCCTGTCGGCGAGATCGGCTCGGACGCCGTCGATGATCTCGTCCAAAACGCTCAAGGTGACAGGCCCCCTATTTCAGGTCGATCCGTGCACCGATCGTAGCCGCCCCGCCGGACGCTCCTCGCAGCAGGGCGGGCCCGGTTCCGGTCAGGGCGCGAGTGCCTGCGCGAACGGCAGGTTCCGCAGGATCCAGTAGACGACGATCACGCCCAGGAACGCGAAGACGGGCACGGGGCGGAACAGCGCGGACCGCATCGGCCGCCCGCGCGCGCTGAGCACGACCCAGCGCCCGTACAGGTAACCGAAGACGGGCAGGAGCACGAACATCAGCGGATTGAGACCGAACGCGACGCCCACGTCTCCGTGGGTCAGGGCGTGGACCAGCCGGGTCATGCCGCAGCCGGGACAGTAGAACCCGGTCAGCGTCAGGAACGGGCAGGACGGGTAGTGGCCCGCCTCGTTCGGATCCACGAACGCGACGAGCGTCGCGCCGGCCGCGGCCCCGGCCAGCACGGCGGCGTGCGGCAGCAGCGCCCGTCTCCGGCGCGCCGGCGGCGCGGGCGGACGCACATGCGCGGTCGTGTGCCCGGTCATGCGCCCAGCGTAGAACAGCCGCCACGAACCCCGCGCGCACCGCCCCCCGACCGGGGCGGCCGTGGGCGCCGCGGGTCAGGTGTCCAGGACGTAGCCGACGCCGCGGACGGTGCGGATCGGGCCGTCGTGGTGGGCGCCGACGCCGAGCTTGGCGCGGAGCTGGGCGATGTGGACGTCCACCGTGCGGCTTCCGGCGCCCGCGCCGGGCCCCCAGGCGGCGTCGAGGAGCTGCTCGCGGGTGAAGACGCGGCCGGGATTGCTCATCAGGAATTCGAGCAGGTCGGATTCGGTGCCGGTGAGGGCGACGAGCCGTTCCCCGACCGCGGCGGTGCGGCGGTGCGGGTCCAGGGCGAGGGGGCCGGCGCGCAGCGGCCCGGGAGCCGAGCCCGGC